>NZ_JBFBHW010000005.1:0-292335 GCF_040685395.1 Kitasatospora sp. NPDC088779
GGACACGGCATGGTGACGACGAGGACGGGCGGCGCCGCCGCGCCGCTCGCGGTGCGCGAGGCGGCCTGGCATCTGCCGGAGCAGCCCCCGGAGCCCGTACGGAACTCGGAGCTCCGTACCGGGTCAGTCCTGCGGCGTGTAGTACGAGACCAGCGCGGCCGCGCCCGGCTCGACGCCCTTCCACGAGCCGCTGAAGCTGAGCACCGCGATCGCCGCCGTCGGGAAGCCGCCGAGCCGCAGCCGCTCCAGCGCGTCCCGGTCGCCCGCGTCCCCGGCCAGCACCTGGGTCAGGCCCAGCACGCCGGGGTTGTGCCCGACCAGCACCACGTCCGCGTACTCCTCCGGGGTCTCCTGGAGGACGGCGATGATCTCGCCGGGGCTGGCCTCGTAGATGCGGTCCTCGTACACGGTCTTGCGGGCCCGCTTCGGCAGCTCGTGCGCCGCCAGCTTCCACGTCTCGCGGGTGCGCAGCGCGGTGGAGCAGAGCACGTACTCGGGGTTGATGCCGGAGTCGACCAGCCAGCGGCCGGCGTCCGGGGCCTGGTGACGGCCCCGGTCGGCCAGCGGCCGCTCGTGGTCGTCCACGCCGTTGGGCCAGTCGGCCTTGGCATGGCGGAGAACGATGATCCTGCGGGACGTGTCGGCGCTCATACCCAGCAAGCTTGGCAGAAAAGCCGCTCCGGGGCGCGGTGCTCCCGGATGCCGCCACTCGCAGGGGTGGCGGGTGTCATCATCCGCCGTTCGTCCGGCCTTCCGATAAACGGGGGTGGCCGGTGAACGGCGGTGCTACGCGGGGGGGGGGATGGACCGGATCAGCCTATGGCGGCGGCGACGGAGGCGATGATCGCCACCAGCACCACGATGCCGGCGATCGCCAGGGCGATCTGGCCGAGCTGCTTGCGGCCGTCGGTCGGGTTGGGATCGAGAACGGGCATGTCCGGGATTCTTCCACCCCGAACACGCCCGTCGGTCACCGACCCCTCGGGGTTGGCCGTCCCTTGGTCAGGCCTTGACCTGCGCCACGGGGTGGACCGCCTCGTCCTCGATGTGCCGGGCCATCGCGGCCCGCAGGCCGAACAGCATCTGCGGCACCAGCAGCAGCGCCAGGAAGCCCAGCGGGCCGTACCACTCGCCGGTCATCTGGTAGATCCGGCCGATCAGGATCGGGCCGGGGATGGAGATCAGGTAGCCGACACCCTGGGCGAAGGCGGAGAGCTGGGCGACCCCGCCGGCGGTGCGGGCACGCAGCCCGATCATCGTCAGCACCAGCGGGAAGGCGCAGTTGGACAGGCCCACCAGGACCGCCCAGAGCCACGACGCGCCGGCCGGGGCCAGCGCCAGCCCGGCGTACCCGGCGATGCCGCAGGCGGCCAGCACGACGACGAACAGCCGCTGGTCGCCGCGGCGGGCGGCCAGGTTGGGCAGCACGAAGGAGACCGGCACGCCGATCACCATGGTCACCGCGAGCAGCACCCCGGAGGTGCCCTTGTCGACGCCGGCGTCCTGGAAGATCTTCGGCAGCCAGCCCATCACCACGTAGGCGCCGGTGGCCTGGAGGCCGAAGAAGCAGGCCATCGCCCAGGCCGTCCGGCTGCGGGTGATCGGCAGCCTGGCGGCGGCCGCCCCGCCCGCGCGCTCGCCGCGCTCGCGCTTGGTCAGCAGCACCGGGAGCCAGAGCAGCAGGGCCAGCGCGGCGAGACCGGCCCAGACGCCCAGGCCGTAGCGCCAGTCGCCGCCGAGCGCGCTGGTCATCGGCACGGTGACGGCGGCGGCCAGCGCGGTGCCGGCCGACAGCGCCATCGAGTACAGGCCGATCATCGGACCGACCTTGTCCGGGAAGTAGCGCTTGATCACCACCGGGATCAGCACGTTGGAGACCGCCACACCGGCCAGCGCGAGCGCCGTCAGCAGCAGGAACACCGCGGTGCCGCCGGCGAAGGAGCGGGAGAGCACGCCCAGGGTGATCGCGCCCATGCCGGCGGTGATCACGGCGATCGGGCCGATCCGCCGGGCCATCGAGGGCGCGGCGAAGCCGAACAGGCCGAAGCAGAGCGACGGGACGGCGGTGAGCAGCCCGGCGAGCGTCGGGTTCATCCCGAGGTCGGCGCGGACCTGGTCGAGCAGCGGCCCGAGGCTGGTGACCACGGGGCGCAGGTTGAAGGCGGCGGCGGCGATCGCGATGGCGAACAACCAGCCCAGGTACTTGCCGGAGGAGGGCGTGGAGGGCCGCTCGGTCTGCGGCCGGGCCTCGGTTCGTGGGGAGGCGGTGGTGTCTGCTGCGGGAGGCATGGGCACCATCATAGAATGATGGGATGAATTGGCGCACCTTCGAATTGGCATGATGTGCCGACCCGCTCCCCCACCGGACGCCGGCCCTCCCACCCGCCGGCCCCGTCCATCGAACCGTAGCCGCAAGGAGTACCCGTGGCGCTGTCCTCGCCGAGGCGCACCCCGCTGTCCGACCAGGTGATCGCGCAGCTGCGCGCCCAGATCACCTCCGGAGAGTGGCCCGTCGGCTCACGCATCCCCACCGAGGCCGCACTCGTCGAACAGCTCGGCGTCGCCCGCAACACCGTCCGCGAGGCCGTCCGCGCCCTCGCCCACAACGGGCTGCTCGACATCCGCCAGGGCTCCGGCACCTACGTGCTCGCCACCAGCGAGCTGGCCGGGGTCATGCACCGCCGCTTCGCCGACGCCGACCAGGCGCAGGTCGCCGAGCTGCGGGCCGCCCTGGAGACCTCTGCGGCCGGCCTCGCCGCGGCCCGCCGCACCGACCGCGACCTCGGCCTGCTGGACGCCGCGCTGGGCCGCCGCGAGAGCGCCTGGCACTCCGGCGACGCCGAGGACTTCATCCAGGCCGACGCCGCGTTCCACCAGGCCGTCGTCGCCGCCGCCCACAACGACGTGCTGGCCGCCGTCTACGCCGACCTCGGCGAGGTCACCCGCGCCCACCTGCGGCACGACGTCGGCCCCGAGCTGATCGCCGAGCGCTACATCGGCCACGCCACCATCCTCGACGCCATCCGGGCCGGCGACGCCCAGCGCGCCTCCGTCGAGGCCGGCCGCGCCATCGGCGCGTGCACCCCCGCCGACGCCTGAGGCGCCCCCGAACGCCCTGGAACGCCGCTGCCCGGCACCCCCCACGAGGGTGCCGGGCAGCGGTGTGCGGCGAAGCGGTCAGGCGCCGATGGCGTGCAGCCCGCCGTCGACGTGGATGATCTCGCCGGTGGTCTTCGGGAACCAGTCCGAGAGCAGCGCGACGATGCCGCGGCCGGCCGGCTCCGGGTCGGTCAGGTCCCACTTCAGCGGGGAACGGTGGTTCCAGGTGTCCGCGAGGTCGCCGAAGCCCGGGATGGACTTGGCGGCCATCGAGCCGAGCGGGCCGGCCGAGATCAGGTTGCAGCGGATGTCCCGCTCGCCCAGGTAGCGCGCCAGGTAGCGGTTGGTCGACTCCAGGGCGGCCTTGGCCGGGCCCATCCAGTCGTACTGCGGCCAGGCGAACTGCGCGTCGAAGGTGAGGCCGACGACCGAGCCGCCGTCCTGCATCAGCGGCAGCAGCGCCATGGTCAGCGACTTCAGCGAGAAGGCCGAGACGTTCACCGCGGTGGCCACGGACTCCCACGGGGTGTCCAGGAAGTTGCCGCCCAGGGCGTCCTGCGGGGCGAAGCCGATCGAGTGGACGATGCCGTCCAGGGTCGGCAGGTGCTCGCGGACCGTGTCGGCGATGCCCGCCAGCTCCTCCTCGCTGGAGACGTCCAGCGGCAGCACGGTGACCGGCTTCGGCAGCTTCTTGGCGATCCGCTCGGTCAGGCTCGGGCGCGGGAACGCGGTGAGGATGATCTCCGCACCCTGCTCCTGGGCCAGCTTGGCGGCGTGGAAGGCGATGGAGGACTCCATCAGCACACCCGTGATCAGGATGCGCTTGCCCTCAAGGATTCCAGTCATGCTCAGTGACCCATGCCCAATCCGCCGTCGACGGGAATGACGGCTCCGGTGATGTACGCGGCCTCGTCCGAACCGAGGAACCGCACGGTGGACGCGACCTCGGCGGGCGACGCGTAGCGGCCCAGCGGCACGCCCGAGACGATCTCCGCGCGGCGCTCGTCGCTGAGCACAGCGGTCATGTCGGTGTCGACGAAGCCGGGGGCGACCACGTTGACGGTGATGTTGCGCGGGCCCAGCTCACGCGCCAGCGACCGGGCGAAGCCGACCAGGCCCGCCTTGGACGCGGCGTAGTTCGACTGGCCCGGCGAACCGGACAGGCCCACCACGGACGAGATCAGCACGACGCGGCCCTTGCGGGCCCGCATCATCAGCTTCGAGGCGCGCTTGACCACCCGGAAGGCGCCGGTCAGGTTGGTGTCCAGGACGGAGGTGAAGTCCTCCTCGGACATGCGCAGCAGCAGGGTGTCGTTGGTGATGCCCGCGTTGGCGACCAGCACCTGGACCGCGCCGTGCTTCTCCTCGATCTCGGTGAAGGCGGCGTCGACCTGCGCGGCGTCCGTGATGTCGCAGCGCACCGCGAGGACGTCGTACTTCTCCAGGGCCTCGGGCACCTCGCCCGAGCGGCTGGTGATGGCGACCTTGTCACCCGCCTCGGCGAAGGCCTGGGCGATCGCGAGGCCGATGCCCCGGTTTCCTCCGGTGACGAGAACCGAGCGGCTCAACGATCCACCTCTCTCCGTGTGTGCGGACGTACGTCGGAACGCGTACGCAGTGTGACGCTATCGGGCGGTCGGCGGTGTCGGCGCATCGGGCTCCCACAGCGCCGCACCGGAGGAACTGTCGCAATCCGACAATCCGTACCCGCAGCGCCCCGCACCTGCTCAGCCGCCCTGACCGAACCACCGCCGGAGCCGAGCCGACGCCGCCGTACGGGAACAACACGGCCCCGCGCACCCGTTGCCCCCGTGGTGCGGGCCGACCCGGGACCGGCCGTACCGATCCCCGAAGGGTCCCGCGAGGAACGAAGGCAGGGCGCATGACCAAGGCACGGCCCAGGAGCACCCACCGAAACGGACGGCTGCTGGCCCTGACCGCCCTCGCGGCCGGCCTGGGAGCGGCCGCCTGGTCGCTGCGCGACCTGCCGGCGGCGTTCGGCCGACGGCCGGACGGCGAGCACGAGGAGCGGGTGCGCGACTCGCCGCAGTACCGCGACGGCGTCTTCCACAACGCCCCCTCCACCCTGGCCCGGGCCACCACCGCCCCGGACATCGACCGCGGCACCATCCGCCGGATGCTGTTCGACCGCGAGGGCCGCGTCCCCGCCCACCCCGTGCCGACCGTCCGCCCCGCCGGCGGCCCCGGCCCGGCCGCCGAGGGCGTGGCGATCACCTGGTACGGGCACGCCTCCGCGCTGGTGGAGATCGAGGGCTCCCGGGTGCTGCTCGACCCGATCTGGAGCGAGCGCTGCTCCCCCGCCGCGCACGTCGGCCCCAAGCGGCTGCACCCGGTGCCGGTGGAACTGGAGGAGCTGCCGCAGGTCGACGCCGTGCTGATCTCGCACGACCACTACGACCACCTGGACATGGCGACGGTCAAGCGCCTGGTGCGCAGCCAGTCCGCGCCGTTCGCGGTGCCGCTGGGCATCGGCGGCCACCTGCGCCGCTGGGGCGTCCCGGAGCACCGCATCATCGAACTGGACTGGGACGAGACCTGCACCCTCGGCGACCTGGTGCTCACCCTCACCTCGGCGCACCACTTCTCCGGCCGCGGCCTGACCCGCAACACCACCCTGTGGGGCTCCTGGGTGATCGCCGGCCCCGACCGCAAGGTCTTCTACACCGGTGACTCCGGCTACTTCGAGGGCTACGCCCGGATCGGCGACCGCCACGGCCCCTTCGACGCCGCGCTGGTGCAGATCGGCGCCTACGACGCCGCCTGGGCCGACATCCACATGACCCCCGAGGACGCCGTGCGCGCCCACCGCGACCTCCAGGCGGGCCTGCTGGTGCCGGTGCACTGGTGCACCTTCAACCTGGGCCTGCACCCGTGGGCCGAGCCGATCGAGCGACTGCTGGTCGAGGCCAAGGCGCAGGCCGTCCCGCTGGCCGTGCCGCGCCCCGGCGAGCGGGTCGACGTGGACAACCCGCCGGAGCTGGACGGCTGGTGGGAGATCGTCGGCTGACCGACCGGCCACCACGGCGGCGCACCGGCCGAAATGCGCTGGCCGAAACCCCCTGGACCGGCCATGATGCGGTGCGGGCGCCCCTGTGCGGCGCCGCACCGCCACCCTCCGCGACCAGGGAGCACGATTGCCTCCGATCCCTCCGGCCGACAGCGTCGGCGCCCCGCACGGGCGCGCCGTCGACCCGCTGTTCCTCGCCTTCCCGCTGCGCACCCTCGCCGACGCCGCCCTCACCCGGGCGCGCGAACTCGGCGCCGCCCACGCCGACTTCCGTCTGGAGCGGGTCCGCAGCGCCTCCTGGCGGCTGCGCGACGCCCGCCCGGCCGGCACCTCCGACAGCGTGCAACTCGGCTTCGCCGTCCGGGTGCTGCTGGACGGCGCCTGGGGCTTCGCCGCCGGGGTGGACCTCACCACCGACGCGGCGGCGCGGGTCGCCGAGCAGGCCGTCGCGGTGGCCCGCCTGTCCGGCGGGATCAGCCGGGCCGCCGGCTCCGCCGAGCGGGTCGAGCTGGCCGACGAGCCGGTGTACCGGGACGTCACCTGGGTCTCCTCGTACGAGGTGAACCCTTTCGAGGTGCCGGACGCGGAGAAGACCGCGCTGCTCGCCGAGTGGAGTTCGCGGCTGCTGGCCGCCGAGGGCGTCTCGCACGTCCAGGCGAGCCTGCTGACCGTCCAGGAGAACAAGTTCTACGCGGACACCGCGGGCACCGTCACCACCCAGCAGCGGATCCGGCTGCACCCCACGCTGGAGGCCACCTCGGTGGACGAGCGCACCGGGGCCTTCGACTCGATGCGCACGCTGGCCCCGCCGGTCGGGCGTGGCTTCGAGTACCTCACGGGGGTCCGGGGGCCGTCCCCCGACGGCCGGGGCCTGCCCGCAACGGGCTGGGACTGGGACGCCGAACTCGCCGAACTGCCCACCCTGCTGGCCGAGAAGATGAAGGCGCCGAGCGTCCGGGCCGGCCGCTACGACCTGGTCATCGACCCGTCCAACCTCTGGCTGACCATCCACGAGTCGATCGGCCACGCCACCGAGCTGGACCGCGCCCTCGGCTACGAGGCCGCCTACGCCGGCACCTCCTTCGCCACCTTCGACCAGCTCGGCTCGCTCAGGTACGGCTCCGAGCTGATGCACGTCACCGGCGACCGCACCGCCGAGCACGGCCTGTCCACGATCGGCTACGACGACGAGGGCGTCGCCACCCAGTCCTGGGACCTGGTCAAGGACGGCACCCTGGTCGGGTACCAACTCGACCGCGGCATGGCCGAGCTGAAGGGCTTCGAGCGTTCCAACGGCTGTGCCTTCGCGGACTCCCCGGCGCACGTGCCGGTGCAGCGGATGGCCAACGTCTCGCTCCAGCCCGCCGCCGACGGCCCGGACACCGAGGGCCTGTTCGCCGGGGTGGAGAACGGCCTGTACATCGTCGGCGACCGCTCCTGGTCGATCGACATGCAGCGCTACAACTTCCAGTTCACCGGCCAGCGCGCCTACGCCATCAGGAACGGCGAACTCGCCGGCCAGGTCAAGGACTTCGCCTACCAGGCGACCACCACCGACTTCTGGGGCTCGATGACGGCGGTCGGCGGCCCGCAGACCTACGTCCTCGGCGGCGCCTTCAACTGCGGCAAGGCGCAGCCCGGCCAGATCGCGGCGGTCAGCCACGGCTGCCCGTCGGCGCTGTTCCGCAACGTCAACGTGCTCAACACCCAGCAGGAGGCGGGTCACTGATGACCGCGATGCAGCCCCACGAACTGGTCGAGCTGGCACTCGGCCTCGCCCGCGCCGACGGCTGCGTGGTGATCGCCGACGAGGAGTCCACCGCCAACCTGCGCTGGGCCGGCAACTCGCTGACCACCAACGGCGTCACCCGCGGCCGCCGCCTCACCGTGATCGCCACCGTGGCCGGGGCCGACGGCACCGCCTCCGGCGTGGTCTCCCGCGAGGCCGTCACCCCGGACGAGGTGGAGGGCCTGGTCCGCGCCGCCGAGGAGGCCGCCCGCGCGGCCGGCCCGGCCGAGGACGCCCAGCCGCTGGTGGCCGACCGGCCGTCCTCCCCGGACTTCACCCGGCCGCCCGCCGAGACCTCGATCGCGGTGTTCGACGCCTTCGGCCCGGCCCTCGGCGAGGCCTTCGCCCGGGCCGCCGCGCAGGGCGAACTGCTGTACGGCTTCGCCCGGCACGAGGTGGTCAGCAGCTACCTGGGCACCTCCACCGGCCTGCGGCTGCGCCACGACCAGCCGACCGGCATGGTCGAGATCAACGCCAAGACCACCGACCTGTCCGGCTCCGCCTGGGCCGGCGCCGCCACCCGGGACTTCTCCGACGTGGACGTCACCGCCCTGCACACCGAGCTGACCAAGCGCCTCGGCTGGGGCGCCCGCAAGGTGGACCTGCCCGCCGGCCGGTACGAGACGCTGCTGCCGCCCTCGGCCGTCGCCGACCTGATGCTCTGCCTCGCCTGGTCCGCCGTCGGCCGCGACGCCCACGAGGGCCGCACCGTCTTCTCCAAGCCCGGCGGCGGCACCCGGATCGGCGACAAGCTCGCCGGGCTGCCGCTCACGCTGCGCACGGACCCGGCCGAACCCGGCCTGGAGTCGGCGCCGTTCGTCCTCGCGCACTCGACCGGCGGGGACATCTCGGTCTTCGACAACGGCCTGCCGATCGACGCCACCGAGTGGATCCGCGAGGGCGTGCTGACCGACCTGGTCACCAGCCGCCACTCCGCCGGCCTCACCGGCCTGCCGCTGCGCCCGTTCGGCGACAACCTGGTGCTGGAGACGGCCGACCAGGACAGCGCGCCGACCTTGGACGAGATGATCGCCCGCACCGAGCGCGGCCTGCTGCTCACCTGCCTCTGGTACATCCGCGAGGTGGACCCGGCGACGATGCTGCTCACCGGCCTGACCCGGGACGGCGTCTACCTGGTCGAGAACGGCGAAGTCGTCGGCGCGGTCAACAACTTCCGGTTCAACGAGTCCCCGGTGGACCTGCTGGACCGGATCACCGAGGCGGGCCGCACCGAGCGCTGCCTGCCCCGCGAGTGGAGCGACTACTTCACCCGCACCGCGATGCCACCCGTGCGTGTCGCGGACTTCAACATGAGTTCGGTCAGCCAGGCCTCATAGCCACTGACCAACGGGGGGATACGAGAGACATGATGGACGAGAAGCGGCTGGTCAAGACGAGCAAGATGCTGTCGCGCATCCTGCGGCACGAGCCGGAGCGGGTGGGCGTCACGCTGGACGAGTCCGGCTGGATCCGGATCGACGTGCTCCTCACCGCCCTCGCGGCCAAGGGCAACCGGCTGACCAGGGCCGATCTGGACCACGTGGTGGCGACCAACAACAAGCGCCGCTTCGGCTACTCCGCGGACGGTCTCTCGATCCGCGCCAACCAGGGCCACACGGTGGCGGTCGACCTCGGCCTGGCCGCCACCGTGCCGCCCCCGGTGCTCTACCACGGCACCGCCGACCGCCACCTGGCGTCGATCTTCCGGGAGGGCCTGCGCCCGATGGCCAGGCAGGACGTCCACCTGTCCGCGGACACCGAGACCGCGGTGCGGGTCGGCGCCCGGCACGGCCGCCCGGTGGTGCTCACCGTGAACGCGGCCGCGATGGCGGCGGCCGGCCACGAGTTCCGGATCAGCGACAACGGCGTCTGGCTCACCGACGCCGTCCCGCCGCAGTTCCTCTCCCGGCGGTCGTGAGGCCCCTCGCCCCGCCGTTCCGACTACCCGTTCCGATGACCCGCCCCGATCGGCCGTCCCGATCGGCCGTCCCGATCGGCCGTCCCGATCGGCCGGACAGTCCCCTCGCACACCCGACCGGGTGGGTCCGCCCCACCCGGTCTCGTCGTCCCCGCTGCCCAGGCGTACCGTGAGGAGGCCGCGCGGCGAGTCGCGCGGGAGCGTGGACGAGGGCGGTAGGACATGGGCAAGAGCGCCGACGGTGGACAGGTCCACCGGATCACGGGAGCGCGGAGCAGCCTCACCGAGGACGTCCGCGGGCGGCAGCGCCGCTACGTGGTCTCGATGCTGCTCCGGACGGTCTGCGTGCTGCTCGCCGTGGTGCTGTGGGACGTCCAGCGGTGGCTGGCGTTCGCGGCGCTGGCCGGCGCCGTACTGCTGCCGTACTTCGCCGTCCTGATCGCCAACGCGGGCCGGGAGCGGGCGCCGGGGCTGCCGAGCACCTTCGACATCCCGCTGGACACCCCGCTGATGCTCGGTCCCGGTGGGACGGGTGGGAGGGGTGGGGCGGACGGGGCCCCCGGTACAGGCGGGGCAAAGACCGCTGCCACCGATCCTTCACAGGGCCCGAACTGACCGTCCGTTTCGAGACGTTTCGAGAAAATCCGGCTCGAAGAAAGCTCAGAAGAAGCTCAGATTAATCATGCAAGACCTCCCCAACCGAGGCCCCTGGCGTGACATACTGCGTACGCGCTCCGCATCCCCCGTCGGAGCGACGGACCGACGCCGGGCGGCTCCCCCCGTGGCTGCCCGGCGTCGCCATGCCCGGATCCGGGCGGGCTCCCTCCGGGCCGCGCGGAGCGCGTGAAACACTGGCGGTGCAGACCACCCGCCTAGCGCTGAGGACGGCCCGATGGACACCCCGCAGACGCCGATCTGCTCCGCCAAGGGCTGCCGGGCGGACGCCCGTTGGGTGCTGGTGTGGAACAACCCCAAGCTGCACACCCCGGACCGCCGCAAGACCTGGCTCGCCTGCGACGAGCACCGCGAGCACCTGTCCCAGTTCCTCGGCGTGCGCGGCTTCCTCAAGGAGGTCGTCGCCTTCGCCGACTGGACCCCGGAGACGTCCTAGCCGTCCGGGTCGTCCGAGTCGGCCGAGTCGCCCTGACCTCGCGGGACCCGCTAGCCGCCGATCGCCGACATCGGCCGCTCGGGCTGGTGGAACTCCGGGTCGTCGATCCCGGCCCCGGCCTTCTTGCCCCACATCGCCGCCCGCCACAGCGCGCCCAGCTCGGCGTCGTCCGCGCCCGAGCGCAGGGCGGTGCGCAGGTCGGTCTCCCCGGTCGCGAACAGGCAGTTGCGCACCTGCCCGTCGGCGGTCAGCCGGGTCCGGTCGCAGGCCCGGCAGAACGGGCGGGTGACGGAGGCGATCACGCCGACCCGGGCCGGGCCGCCGTCCACCAGCCAGCGTTCGGCGGGCGCCGCGCCCCGGCGGGCGGACGGCTCCGGGGTGAGCGTGAACCGCGCACCGAGCAGGTCGAGGATCTCCTCGGCGGTGACCATCGCGGAGCGGTCCCAGCCGTGCTGGGCGTCCAGCGGCATCTGCTCGATGAAGCGCAGCTCGTAGCCGTGCTCCAGGCACCAGGCCAGCAGGTCGGGAGCCTCGTGGCCGTTGACCCCGCGCATCAGCACCGCGTTCAGCTTGACCGGCGTCAGTCCGGCGGCCTCGGCGGCGGCCAGCCCGGCCAGCACGTCCTGGTGGCGGTGGCGGCGGGTGAGGGTGTGGAACACCTCGGGGTCGAGGGTGTCCAGCGAGACGTTGACCCGGTCGAGCCCGGCCTCGCGCAGCGCCGTCGCGGTACGGGCCAGCCCGATGCCGTTGGTGGTGAGGGACAGCTCGGGGCGCGGCTCCAGCTCCGAGCAGGCGGCGACGATGGCGACCAGGCCGGGGCGCAGCAGCGGCTCGCCCCCGGTGAAGCGGACCTCCCGGACGCCCAGCTCGCGCACCGCGAGGGTGACCAGCCGGACGATCTCCTCGTCGGTCAGCAGCTCGGGCTTGGCCAGCCAGCGCAGGCCCTCTTCCGGCATGCAGTAGGTGCAGCGGAGGTTGCACCGGTCGGTCAGAGATACCCGCAGGTCGACGGCCTGGCGTCCGAAGGTGTCGAGCAGCACGTGCGTCCCTTCCCGAGAATGCGGCCGGCCCGGCCACCGTCACGGCGGGCCGGGCCAGCATAGTCATCGCCGGTCGGTGAGTGGGCGCCCGGTCAGTGGGCGCCCAGCCCGGTCAGCGCCCGGACCTCCAGTTCAGCGTACTTCGCCGGGTCGGGTCGGTCCTTGGAGAGCAGGGTGGCGATCCACCCGGCCAGGAAGCCGATCGGGATGGAGACCAGGCCCGGGTTCTCCAGCGGGAACCAGTGGAAGTCGGTGTCCGGGAACAGCGAGGTCTTCGCGCCGGAGACCACCGGGGAGAAGACCACCAGCACGACCGAGCTGATCAGGCCGGCGTAGACCGAGCTGACCGCGCCGGAGGTGGTGAAGCGCTTCCAGAACAGCGAGTAGAGCAGGGTGGGCAGGTTCGCCGAGGCGGCCACCGCGAAGGCCAGGGCGACCAGGGCGGCGGTGTTGAGCTTGCCCGCGAAGAGGCTGAGCACGATGGCCACCGCGCCGATCGCGACGGCGGCCCACTTCGCCGAGAGCACCTCCTGCTTCTCGGTGGCCTTGCCGCGCCGGATCACGTTGGCGTACAGGTCGTGCGCGAAGGAGGCGGAGGACGCCAGGGTGAGTCCGGCGACCACGGCCAGGATGGTGGCGAAGGCGACGGCGGAGATCACCGCGAGCAGGATCGCGCCGCCGGTGGTGCCGGAGCCTCCGCCGAGCACCTCGGCCAGCTGCGGGGCCGCCGTGTTGCCGGAGGCGTTGGCCGCCTTGATCGCCTTGGGGCCGACCAGCGCCGCCGCGCCGAAGCCGAGCGCCAGGGTCATCAGGTAGAAGACGCCGATGATGCCGATCGCCCAGAGCACCGACTTCCGGGCCGCCTTGGCGGTGGGCACGGTGTAGAAGCGGACCAGGATGTGCGGCAGGCCGGCGGTGCCGAGCACCAGCGCGATCCCGAGGCTGATGAAGTCGAGTTTGCTGGTGTCGCTGGCCCCGTACTTCAGCCCCGGTTCGAGGAAGGCCGCGCCCTTGCCGCTCGCGCTGGCGGCGGCGCCGAGCAGTTCCGAGGGGTTGAAGTGGTACTTGGCGAGCACCAGGACGGTCATCAGCGCGGTGCCGGCGATCAGCAGCACGGCCTTGACGATCTGCACCCAGGTGGTGCCCTTCATGCCCCCTATCACCACGTAGACGACCATCAGCGCGCCGACCGCGACGATGGTCCAGCGCTTGGCGGCGTCCCCGTTGACCCCCAGCAGCAGGGCGACCAGCGTCCCGGCGCCGACCATCTGGGCGAGCAGGTAGAAGATCGACACCACGATGGTGGAGACGCCCGCCGCGGTGCGCACCGGGCGCTGGCGCATCCGGAACGCGAGGACGTCCGCCATGGTGAAGCGGCCGGAGTTGCGCAGCGGTTCGGCGATCAGCAGCAGCGCGACCAGCCAGGCGACCAGGAAGCCGATCGAGTAGAGGAAGCCGTCGTAGCCGGACAGCGCGATGGCGCCGGCGATGCCGAGGAAGGACGCGGCGGACATGTAGTCGCCGGAGATGGCCAGGCCGTTCTGGAATCCGGTGAAGCCGCGGCCGCCGGCGTAGAAGTCGGCCGCGTCCTTGGTCTGCCGCCCAGCCCAGACGGTGATCGCGAGGGTGGCCAGCACGAACAGCCCGAAGAGGGTCATCGTGATGCCGCGGTGCTCCGTGGCGGAGCTGGCGAGCAGGCTCATTCGGCGGACTCCCGGGGAGCGTGGACGACGGCGCCGTGGGCCTCGCGGATCGCGGCGGCGGTCGGGTCGATCCGCCGGTCGGCGTAGCGGGCGTACCAGGCGGCGATGGCGAAGGTGGTGACGAACTGCAGCAGCCCCAGCACCAGGGCCACGTTGATGTGCCCGACGACCTTGGCACCCATCAGGCCGGGCGCGTAGCAGGAGAGCAGCACGTAGAGCAGGTACCAGAGCACGAAGCCGATGGTGACCGGGAAGGCGAAGCTCCGGAACGAGCGCCTCAGGGTACGGAACTCCTCGCTCTCATCGATGAGTTGGACTTCCGTAGGGGTAGTGGTGATCGGCGGCGAATCCACTCTGTCTCTCCTCACTCCTTCGGCGTAGCGGTCGCACACGGGGAACGATCGGACGTGAGGGGCGTCACAATCCGTGTGCGCGCCGCGCAATGCTAGGAGCGTCGCGCCCGCCCCGAAAGGGGTTGACCGCGATCAGCCAGTCGTTCACCCTCTCGCACTATCCAATTGGCCGAAAACCACCACTCACGCCACTTCACAACACCGCCGCCACATGCCGAAGGGGCGGCACCGTCCAGCAGTACCGCCCCTTCTGACGCATCGTCAGAAGGCGATCCGGACCTTCAGCGCCGAGCGGTCGTCCATTGCCCGGTAGCCGTCCGGGACACCGTCCAGGCCCACCGTGCGGTCGAACACCAGACCGGGCTCGATGGCCCCGGAGAGGACGTCCGGCAGCAGGTCGGGGATGTAGGCACGGGCCGGGGCGACGCCGCCATTGAGCGAAACGTTTCGGCCGAACATCTGACCGATGTCGACGCCCGCACTGCCGCCGTGCGGAACGCCGACGTAGCCCACCGCGCCGCCGTCCCGGGCGATCGAGACGGCCGTGCGCATCGACTCCTCGGTCCCGACGGCCTCCAGGACGGCGTGCGCGCCCTGGCCGCCGGTCAGCTCCTTGACCGCCTCGATCGCGGCCTCGCCGCGCTCGGCCACCACGTCGGTCGCGCCGAAGCGCCGGGCCAGGTCGGTGCGGGCGGTGTGCCGGCCCAGCGCGATGATGCGGTCCGCGCCCAGCCGGTGCGCCGCCAGCACGCCGCACAGGCCCACCGCGCCGTCGCCGACCACGGCGACCGTCACGCCCGGGCGCACCCGGGCCGACACGGCGGCATGGTGCCCGGTGGCCATCACGTCGGACAGCGCCAGCAGCCCCGGCAGCAGCTTCTCGTCGCCCGCGGCCTCCTTCGGCAGCTTCACCAGCGTGCCGTCCGCGAACGGCACCCGCACCGCCTCGCCCTGGCCGCCGTCGGAGCCGACCTGGCCCCAGAACCCGCCGTGCGGGCAGGAGGTCTGCAGGCCCTCCCGGCAGAAGTCGCAGCTGCCGTCCGACCAGACGAACGGCGCCACCACCAGGTCGCCCGGCGCGAAGCCGCGCACCTCGGCGCCCGCCTCCTCGACCACGCCCAGGAACTCGTGCCCGATCCGCTGCCCGGCCACCCGCTGGGCCACCCCGCGGTACGCCCACAGGTCGCTGCCGCAGATGCAGGCGTTCACCACCCGCACCACGACGTCCGTCGGGTGCTGGATCACCGGGTCCGGGACCTCTTCGATCCGGATGTCATTGGGGCCGTGGATCACGGTGGCGCGCATGGGAGTTCGTCCTTACGGAGTCGGCCGTCGGAGGGTGTCGACAGCCGGTGGATGGCGTCGACCGGATAGGCGACGCCTATGCGGAATACTCTATTCCGGTCGCTCGGCCGGAACATTTCGACCGGACACGGGCCCGGCGGCGCTTATCCTGTTGGACCATGCAACCGATCCAGCCCGAGACGTACGGCGCGCCGCGGACCGTCCCGGTCCCCGCCCAGCGCACCGCCGCCCCCGCCGAGGGCTTCGCGGTGGTCGACGTCGAGACCACCGGCCTCGGCCGCTCGGACCGCGTCATCTCGGCGGGCGTCTACCAGCTGGACCCGGACGGCGAGGTCACCGACCACTGGTACACCCTGGTCAACCCCCAGCGGGACCCGGGGCCGGTCTGGATCCACGGCCTCACGGCGGAGCTGCTCTCGGGCGCCCCGACCTTCCCGCAGATCGCCGACGAGTTCGCCGACCGGCTGAACGGCCGGGTCCTGGTCGCCCACAACGCGCTCTTCGACTGGAACATGATCTCGCGCGAGTTCTCCCGGGCCGGCCTGCGCGCCCCGGTCGAGCAGCGGATCTGCACCATGGTGCTCTCCCGCGACCTGCGGCTGCCGCTGCCCAACGGCAAGCTGTCCTCGCTCGCCGCCCACTTCGGCGTCCGCCAGCAGCACGCGCACAACGCCCTGGACGACGCCCGGGTGCTCGCCGAGGCGTTCCGCCCCAGCCTGCACCTGGCGCGCCAGGGCGGCGTCCCGCTGCCGGTGCAGGCCTGCGTGGCGGTCACCGACCTCGGCGAGGACGAGCCCGCCACGCCCGGCCGCGCCTCCTGGACCGGCGCCGCCTACCGCCAGGCCAAGAAGCGCCCGCCCTGCCCGTACCCCAACCCCGGACGCTGGGAGGACGGCAAGCCGCTGGTGCAGGGTATGCGGGTGGCCTTCACCGGCGACACCGCCACCGACCGGGAGCTGCTGGAGGACCGCGCCGCCGAGGCCGGCCTGCACATCGCCACCTCGGTGAGCCGGCTCACCAGCCTGCTGGTCACCAACGAGCCGAACAGCTGGAGCGGCAAGGCCCGCCGGGCCCGCGAGGTCGGCACGCCGGTGGTCGGCGAGGACGCCTTCCTCCAACTGCTCCGCGAAGTCGCGCCGCACCCCGGTGCGTGAGCCGGATGTGAGGTCGGCGTACCGTGCCCATGTGTACCGTTTTCTGCTGACCCGCCAGTGGCTGATCACCATGCTGATCGCGCTGCTGCTGATCCCCGCGACGATCGAGCTGGGCTTCTGGCAGCTGCACCGCCACGAGGCGCGGGTGGCCCGGAACGACCTGATCGGCAAGGCCCTCACCGTCGCCCCGGTGCCGTTCGACACGGTGTCGTCGACCCCCGGCTTCACGGTGCCCAAGGACCTCATCTGGCATCCGGTGACGGCCACCGGGCAGTACGACACGGCGCACGAGTTCGTCGTCCGCAAGCGGACCGACTCCAGCGGGGACACGATCGGCTACTTCGTCATCACCCCGCTCAAGCTCTCCGACGGCAGGGGCAGCATCCTGGTCAACCGCGGCTGGGTGGCCGGCGACGGCGGCGCCACCGCCTACCCGACGGTCCCGGCCGCCCCGACCGGCGAGGTCTCCCTCACCGGTCGGATGCGCGCCGACGAGACCACGGGCAGCAGCGGTATCAAGGACCGCGCCGGCCTGCCCGACCGGCAGTTCAACCTGATCAACACCGAGCAGCAGGCCAAGGAGACCGGCGTCACCACCGTGCTCGGCGGCTACCTGGAGCTCACCGCCACCACCCCGGCCCCCGCCGACCAGCCCGAGCTGATCCCCGAGCCCAACCACTCCGACATCGGCCCGCACATGGCGTACGCGATCCAGTGGTGGCTGTTCACCGCGATGATCCCGGTCGGGGTCGGGGTGCTGGCCCGCCGCGAGGCCAAGGACCGGGCCAAGCAGGCCGCCGAGGCCGAGGTGCCGGTCGAGGCCGTACCGGCGGCCTGAGGCCCCGGCCCGGAAGGACGGCCCCGCAAACGCCCCGGAGAACCGCCTACAGCACGTCCTCCAGCTCGCGCAGCAGCCGCGCCTTGGCCCGGGCTCCGACCACCGAGCGCACCGGCTCGCCGCCGCGGAACACCATCAGCGTCGGCATCGACAGCACCCCGTACGCGGCCTGGGTGCGCGGATTGCGGTCCACGTCCACGCTGACCACCCGCAGCCGGTGCGCCTCCTCGCGGGCGACGTCCGCCAGCACCGGCGCCATCATCCGGCACGGCGGGCACCAGTCCGCCGTGAAGTCCACCAGCACCGGACCTTCGGCCGCCAGCACCTCCGCGGCGAACGTGTCGTCCGTCACCGCGGGCACCCCTGGGATCTGCACCATCGTCTACTCCTTCGCCCATTCGTTCGCCAGTTCACAGCGCGGCGGCTGTCCGGAGGGCTCGGCCGCCAGCCCGTCCCGGGCCCGTACCGCCCGGTCGAACTGCCCGGCCACCCGGGCCCGGACGTCCTGGAGCCGGGCGATGCACTCGTCCAGTTCGGCGAGCTTGCGCCGGTACACCTCCAGCGAGGCCGGGCAGGAGTCGCCCTCGGGGTGGCCCGCCTGGAGGCACTCCACGAACGGACGGGTCTCCTCCAGGCCGAACCCGAAGTCCTGCAGCGTCCGGATCTGCCGCAGCAGCCGCAGGTCCTCCTCGTCGTACGCCCGGTAGCCGTTGCCCGCCCGGCGGGCCGGCAGCAGGCCGAGCTGCTCGTAGTACCGCAGCGCCCGGGTGGTCGTCCCCGCCCGCTCCGCCAGCTCCCCGATCCGCATCCCCGCACCCGCTCTCCCGGCCCGCCTCCGCACGCCGCCGGGACCGACGGTAGACCTTGACCCGGACGTCAACGCCAGCCCGCCCCCGGCCCCACCTCACCCCGGCCCCCTCCACCGCCCCCGGCGCCACGCCACCCCGCCACCCGCCCCCAGCCCTCCCCCTCGCGCCCGCCACCCGGCAGGATGGCCCCATGGATCTTGGACTGAAGGACAAGGTGTACGTGGCCACCGGCGCCACCCGGGGCCTCGGCTTCGCCGCCGCCCGGGAGCTGGCCGCCGACGGAGCCCGGGTGCTGGTCAGCGGGCGCGGCAAGGAGTCCGTGGCCGCCGCCGTCGCCGAGCTGGACGCCATCGGCGGCGCCGGGACGGCCCACGGCCTGGCCGCCGACAACGCCGACCCGGCGACCGCCGAACGGCTGATCGCCGAGGCGACCGGGCACTTCGGCCGGCTCGACGGCGTACTGATCAGCGTCGGCGGCCCCCAGGCCGGCCCGGTGGCCACCGCCCCCGAGGAGGCCTGGCGCGACGCGTTCGAGTCGGTCTTCCTCGGCGCGCTGCGGCTCGCCCGCGCCGCCGCCGCAGCCCTCGGCGAGGGCGGCGTGATCGGCTTCGTGCTCTCCGGTTCGGTGCGCCAGCCGATCCCCGGCCTGGGCATCTCCAACGGCCTGCGCCCGGGGCTGGCGATGGCCGCCAAGTCCCTCGCCGACGAGCTCGGCCCGCGCGGCATCCGGGTGGTGGGCCTGCTCCCGGCCCGGATCGACACCGACCGGGTGCGCGAGCTGGACTCCCTGGGCGGCGACCCGGACGGCGCCCGCGCCCAGGCCGCCGCGACCATCCCGCTCGGCCGCTACGGCACCCCCGAGGAGTTCGGCAAGGTCGCGGCCTTCCTGCTCTCCCCCGCCGCCTCCTACCTGACCGGTGTGATGATCCCCGTCGACGGCGGCGCCCTGCGTCCCCTCTAGGACACACACGGGGGCGGGCGTCCGACTCCGCCCGCCCCCGGTTCACTCCACCCGCGGGGGCCTGCGCCGCCCTCGGCGCCGTCGCGACTCGGGCCGGGCGGCCTGGAGGACCCGGATCCGCAGGTCGGCGGGGAGTTCCGGGAGGCCCAGGCTGGTCCGGGCGTCGGTTCGCGGGCCGGTGTCGAAGTGCTCCACCAGGGCCGCCGGATCGCCACCGGGGGTGAGCCGGACAGCGCCCCGCAGCCGCGGATGCCCAGGTGCGCGCACCAGGCGTACGCCCGCGCGCTCGACTTCGGGGAGCGTGGCCGTCCCGTTCTCCAGTGCCTCTTCCAGCGCCCGGGTGCGGACCCGCAGCCGGAGTCCGGTGGCACCGGGCGTCGGCACGACGAGGCCGGCCGGGCCGCTGCGCCGCAGCTGCGCCACCAGCCACCAGGCGGTGCCCGCGATCACCACGGCCAGCCCGCCGATGACGGTGGGCCACCACCAGGTCGAATCCGCCCAGCGGGTGCGCGAGCGGGCACTGAGCACCGGCTGGTCCGGGGAGGTGAGCGGCCACCAGCCCGGCGGGTCGGCGCCGAGCCGCCGGTACAGGTCGAGCCCGCCGGCCAGCACCAGCACGCCGACGGCCAGCAGCACCGCCCCGACCACCCCCAGCAGCAGCCGGTTGAC
The DNA here is from genome assembly GCF_040685395.1 of Kitasatospora sp. NPDC088779. Classification (NCBI taxonomy): domain Bacteria; kingdom Bacillati; phylum Actinomycetota; class Actinomycetes; order Kitasatosporales; family Streptomycetaceae; genus Kitasatospora; species Kitasatospora sp. NPDC088779. Next base: position 19,778 of record NZ_JBFBHW010000005.1, read on the forward strand.
GCCCGTCCGCCTCATCCCGTCGCCCCCGCCCCGGGCGCCGCCCGCACGTCGAGGCGCAGCGGCCGGGCCAGCGTCACCCGTGCCAGCTCGTCCCGCAGTTGGCACTGGACCGACACCGGGTCCGCCGCCCCGATGAGGGTGACCCGGACGCGCCGGCGGCTGATCCGGATCCGCAGCTCGTCGATGCCCTGGAGTCCGGCGGCGCGGTCGGCGAGCAGGTGCCCGATGCCGGCCCGGTCGATGGCGGCGCCGGTGTCGCCGTGCGGGCGCAGCGGGAGCCAGCGGCCGAGACCGGGGGCGAGGGCCAGCCAGAGCAGCACCCCGCCGAGGAGGACGGCGGCGCCGGCACCCACCAGCACCCACAGGTCGTCGAGGTGACGGGTGGCCAGTTCGTCGGCGATCCGGGCGCGCCACCGGCGGGTCGGGTACCCGGCGCGGACGGCGACCACGTCGTACAGCAGCGCGCCCGCGAGCACCAGCAGCACGGTGGCGACGAGCGCCGCGACGACGGCCCGCGGCGCCCGCGGCCGCCGCACCTTCTCCGGCGGGGGCCCGTCCCCGACCGCCGTCGCCTCCTCGCCGGGCACCGGTTCGACCCCCGTACTCATGACACTCCCCCGGTCACCAGCCGCTCCACGACGACGACCACCTCGGACACCCTGGTCCCGGTGAACCCGGCGACCTGCGCGGCGACGCGTTCGCGGACGGCCCGGGCGAGCGCCGCGAGGTCGGCGGGGAAGGGCAGTGCGACGGCGACCCGGACGGTCACGGTGCTGCCGGGCACGGCCACCGAGACAGTGGGCGGTGCGCCCTTGGCGGTGCGGCCGGTCCAGGCGTCGGCGAGGGCCTCGCGGGCGGCCCGGGCGGCGATGCGGGCGTAGACGCGGTCGGCGATCCGGAGTCGGCCCCGGGCCGCGGGTTCGCGGCGGGCACTGGTGGTGGGAGCCGCCATCAACGGCGCCGGTCGCGGCCGCGGAGCAGGTCGCCGAGGTCGCCCAGCTCGATGTCGCCCTCCAGCAGGCGGCCGGCCACGAAGCCGACCAGCCCGAGCGCGGCGACCAGCAGGAACGCCGCGAAACCGCCGAAGTACCCGGCGAAGCCGAGGGCCATGCCCACCACCAGGCCGACGATGGCCAGGTTCATCCGCTACTCCTCGTCCTCGCTGCCGCCCGCCGCCGGGCGCTTCGTGGGCTCGCTACTTGAGTTTGGGCCGCTGCCCCGCGACGACCGTCTCCTCTTCCTCCTCCTCGACGTCCGGCTCGTCGGGGAGATGGACGTCGTTGACCGCGATGTTGACCTCGACGACTTCCAGGCCGGTCATCCGCTCGACCGCGTCGATGATGTTCTCCCGTACCTGCCGGGCGAGTTCGGGGATGACCACGCCGTACTCGACGACCAGGGCGATGTCGATGGCGGTCTGCTTCTCGCCGACCTCGGCCTTGATGCCGCGCCCGACGCCGGACTTGCCGCCCGGCACCCGGTCGCGCATCGCGCCGAAGGTGCGGGCGAGGCCAGAGCCGAGGGCGTGGATGCCGTTGACCTCGCGGGCGGCCATCCCGGCGATCTTCTCGACCACGCCGACGGCCAGCGCCGTGCGGCCGCGCTCGCCGGTCGGCTTGCCGGCGTCGGTCGCGGCGGAGGCCGAGGACGGCGAGGACGGCGCGTGGGCGGCGGAGCCGGCGGCCGCGGCGTGGCCGGGGTTCTTGTGCATGGTGGCGGGGGTCGGAGTGTCAGGCATGGGGGCGCATCTCCCGTCGTACGGCTCCAGCTATATCGCAAATCCCCATAACTCTGACATTTCGCCACGTTCCGCGCCCGCCGGGAGGGCCACCGGGATGCCTCCGGAACGCCGAGGGCCCGGCCCGGGGAGCACTCCCCGGGCCGGGCCCGTTCACACGACGCAGCCTGGCTAGTCGCCGATCCCGGCGAGGTCCCGCAGGCGGCGGGCCTGCGCCGCCCGTTCGGCCGAGCGCTGCTCGTCGAAGGAGCGGCCGGCGGCGCCCTGGAGCAGGGCCTTGGTCTCGATGACGGCGTTGCGCGGCGCGCCCAGCAGGGCGGCGGCGAGGTCGCGGGCGGCGGCGTCCAGTTCCGCACCGGGGACGGCCAGGTTGGCCAGCCCGATGGCGGCGGCCTCCTCGGCGCCGACCCAGCGGCCGGTGACGCAGATCTCCAGCGCCCGCGCGTAGCCGACGAGTTCGGTGAGCGGCTTGGTGCCGGCCAGGTCGGGGACGAGGCCGAGCGAGGTCTCCTTCATGGCGAACTGGACGTCGTCGGCGACGACGCGCAGGTCACAGCCGAGGGCGAGCTGGAAGCCGGCGCCGACGGCATGGCCCTGGACGGCGGCGATGGAGACCAGGTCGGGGCGGCGCCACCAGGTGAAGGCCTGCTGGTAGGAGGCGATGGTGTCGTCGAGCTCCTGGTCGGGGGCGCTGGCGAGCTGGAGGAAGGTGGGCTCGCCGGGGATGCCCTCGGGGGTGAACATGGCCCGGTCCAGGCCCGCCGAGAAGGAGACGCCCTCCGCACGCAGCAGGACCACCCGGACGCCGCCGGGCAGGTCACGGCCCGCGGCGGCGAGGGCGCGCCACAGGGCGGGCGACTGGGCGTTGCGCCGCTTGGGCTGACACAGGGTGACGACGGCGAGCTCGCCGTCGATCTCCAGGCGGACGCCGTCCTGCTCCCAGCTCGGGGCCTGCGGGTCGGTGACGGGGGCGGTCATGCGGGGACCTCCGGTGGCGAGGGGCTTGGCTACCGGAGAGTAACAAACCTGGGCGCGCGCCGGCAGGGCGCCGGCCCGGAAAGATCGACGGAAGGAGCGCGCCCGGGGGCGGACGACACCCCGGACATGACGATCGGCGGCCGGTCCACTCGACCCGAGGGCGGACGATCGGTTCTCGTCTCCCCGGTCGGCGCCCTGCCGCCGCGCCATCCAGCCATGAGCTGACGGACCGTCAGGAACCGGCCCCGGCAGTCGCCTTGTTCTTGCCACGCGTGGCACCACCGCGGCCCCGGAGAATGACTCCGGACTCGCTCAGCATCCGGTGCACAAAGCCGTACGAACGACCGGTCTCCTCCGCGAGAGCGCGAATGCTCGCCCCGGAGTCGTACTTCTTCTTGAGATCGGCCGCGAGCTTCTCACGCGCGGCACCGGTCACCCGGCTGCCCTTTTTCAGAGTCTCGGCCACCCGTGCCTCCTCGTAGCGTTGCTCGGTCAGATTCCCATGATCACCCATCCACCGCGTCCTGGCCACCCATTCGGCAAGGTCGATGTCGGGAATGCGTGGTCCTGCGGTGGTGATCCGAGCGCATCAGGGCGCTCACGTAGAGTGCGCGCCCCCGGGCGGATTCCGCCATCCGCCGAGAAAGGGCTGATCAGCAGTGTCGGCCCGACCACGATCGAGTGGCGGGCCGACAGGAAGTCCTTAAACGGAATCCAGGCTTTCTTCATTCCCGGACACGCCGTAAGTACTAGTTTTTCTGGTCCTAAAAGCGGAGATCGCGTCTACACCCGGTCAGGCCAGCGAGACCAGATCGGCGTACGCCGGGCTCCAGAGGTCCTCGACCCCGTCCGGCAGCAGGATGATCCGCTCCGGCTGGAGCGCCTCCACGGCGCCCTCGTCGTGGGTGACCAGCACGACCGCGCCGGAGAACTCCCGCAGTGCGCCGAGGATCTCCTCGCGGCTGGCCGGGTCGAGGTTGTTGGTGGGCTCGTCGAGCAGCAGCACGTTGGCGCTGGAGACCACCAGCGAGGCCAGCGCGAGCCGGGTCTTCTCACCGCCGGAGAGCACCCCGGCCGGCTTGTCGACGTCGTCGCCGGAGAACAGGAAGGAACCGAGGATCTTGCGGATCTGCACCAGGTCGGTGTCCGGCGCGGAGGAACGCATGTTCTCCAGCACCGTGCGGTCCGGGTCCAGGGTCTCGTGCTCCTGGGCGTAGTAGCCGATCTTCAGGCCGTGGCCCGGGATCACCTCGCCGGTGTCCGGCTGCTCCACCCCGGCGAGCATCCGCAGCAGGGTGGTCTTGCCCGCGCCGTTGAAGCCGAGGATGACGACCCGCGAACCGCGGTCGATGGCCAGGCCGACGTCGGTGAAGATCTCCAGCGAACCGTAGGACTTGGAGAGCCCGCTGGCCGTCAGCGGGGTCTTGCCGCAGGGCGCCGGGTCCGGGAAGCGCAGCTTGGCGACCTTGTCGTTCTGGCGCACCTGCTCCAGGCCGGAGAGCAGCTTCTCGGCACGGCGGGCCATGTTCTGCGCGGCCACCGTCTTGGTCGCCTTGGCCCGCATCTTGTCGGCCTGGGAGTTGAGGGTCGCGGCCTTCTTCTCGGCGTTGGCCCGCTCGCGCTTGCGGCGCTTCTCGTCGTCCTCACGCTGCTGCTGGTACTGCTTCCAGCCCATGTTGTAGACGTCGATGGCGGAGCGGTTGGCGTCCAGGTAGAAGACCTTGTTGACGACCGTCTCGACCAGCTCGACGTCGTGCGAGATGACGATGAAGCCACCCTTGTAGGTCTTCAGGAAGTCCCGCAGCCAGACGATCGAGTCGGCGTCGAGGTGGTTGGTGGGCTCGTCGAGCAGCAGCACGTCGGAGTCCGAGAACAGGATCCGGGCCAGCTCGACGCGGCGGCGCTGACCACCGGAGAGAGTGTGCAGCTCCTGGTTCAGGATGCGGTCCGGCAGGCCCAGGGCGGCCGCGATGGTGGCGGCCTCGGCCTCAGCGGCGTACCCGCCCTTGGTGAGGAACTCGGTCTCCAGGCGCGCGTACTTCTTCATCGCGTTGTCCCGGGTGGCGCCCTGGCCGTTGGCCATCCGGTCCTCGTTCTCGCGCATCTTCTTGAGCACGGTGTCGAGGCCGCGGGCGGAGAGGATGCGGTCCTTGGCGAGGACGTCCAGGTCGCCGGTGCGCGGGTCCTGCGGGAGGTAGCCGACCTCACCGGAGCGGGTCACCGTGCCCGAGGCCGGCATGCCCTCGCCGGCCAGCACCTTGGTCAGCGTGGTCTTGCCGGCGCCGTTGCGCCCGACCAGGCCGATCCGGTCGCCGGCGGCGACCTTGAAGTTCGCGGACTCGATCAGGATTCGGGCACCGGCGCGCAGCTCAAGGGCGTTGGCGGAAATCATGGCGGAAACTACTCCTGGGACGTGGGCGGGCGGCCGGACGGGGCCCGGGGCCGGGCAGCGGGAAGGGGCGTCGTCGGTGGTCGGCACAGCGCACGAGGCGGTGCCGCGCGCCCGCTATTGCCCGGAGAAGTCAGCCATGACGGCAAGTCTACCGGGCCGCGCGGAAACCCCCGGGGCTACCGCCCAGGGGTACCGGCGGGCGGCGTTACTGCTGGGACTGCTGAGGCTGCTGCGCCTGGAGCTGCATGGGCACCTGGTCGCCCACCGGGGCGTCCTGACCCACCGGGGCGTCCTGGGCCGGGCTCGCCGCCGGGTCGGTGCAACCGCCCTGCGGACGGACCGCCGCGAACGGCGCGGACGGGCTGCCGCAGGCCGCCTCGGGGGCGGCCGCCTTGGTGTCGAACACCCGGGCCGGAACGATCGGGCCGTCGGTGATCAGCACCCGGCTGCCGTCCAGCGCCTTGACCGAGGCGCTCGGGCCGGTGTTCAGCTGCCAGCCGGTGCTGTCCAGCCGGTACCCGTTGATGCCGCCGGAGACGGCCTGCCCGGCGCTGTTGGTGCAGCTGCGCGGGACGAGCACGGCGTACTCGGTGCCGACCGTGCGCAGCGGGTCGTAGACGCAGCTGCCGGGCGGCTTGGAGTTGTAGCGCAGGTCACCGTCGGCGTCGCGCAGGCCCATGGTCAGGTTCGGGGTCACCACGGCCACCCAGGCGGAGCCGCCCTGCGGGACGGTGTGCAGGGCCGCCGCGGCCCGCTCCTGGGCCAGCTCCTTGCGCTGCGCGTCGGTGCGCTTGTCGGCGCCGGGCTCACCGTCGCCGCGCAGCCAGTCCGCCAGGCCGGGCACCGCCCGGTGCCAGCGCACCTCGTGGTCGCCCGGGCGCACCGAGGTGACCAGGCCGTCGTCCCAGACCACGATGGCGTTGTCCCCCGCCATCGACAGGTACAGCGCGGTGGCGCCCTCGCGGCGGTAGGACCAGGCCTGCTCGCCGCTCTGCCGGTGGAAGGCCTCCAGTCCGGGGCCGACCTTCAGATCCAGGTCGGCCGTGCTCAGCGACTGCGTGCTGACCGGCGTGGCCTCCGCCTCGCCCGGCCCCGCCACCCGGTCGCCGAACGGCACCGGCTTGTTGGCGTGCGCCGCCGCACCGGCCGCAAGGACCAGCATCACCGCCAGGGCAGGCAGGATCGAGCGGGGGGTCAGTACACGCAGCGGCTTCCAGGACACGGCCGGAGCGTACCTTTCACCGGGCCCGCGAGTCAGCCTGGAATCGCCCCCGCCCCACCCCTCGGACCGCGCGTCCGGCCGCGCGCGCCCTCCCCGCGCACCCGCCCGCCCACCTGCACCGTCGGTGCCGAGGCCGGGCCGCCGCCCGCTCCGGGGCCCGGCGCCGGGGCCCGGCCGGACCGTTACAGAGCTGATACACGCGGCGAGGCCCGGCCGGGCGTTGCGGCAGACGGCGTTCGAATACCGCCCACTTTAGGGTGACATTCGGCTTTTCCGACGCCCGCCGGGCCTACTGTCGGCGAGCGGAGCGCCACGGTCCGTCCAGCGCGCCCCCGCCCCGCGACGCCCGGAGGAGAGACCATGCGAATCGGCCGCCTGACGCTGGCCGCCGCCGCCCTGCTGCTGATGGCCACGGCCAGCGTCCCGGCCGGGTCGCCGCTCAGCCAGACCGAACGGCACACCCTCTCCTCGGACGCCTTCGAGCCGCGCGGCGCCGCCCCCCGCCCGCCCGTCCAGCGGCCCAAGCACGAGCCGCCGTTCGGCGCCTTCGTCGGTTCCTGGGACGACTACATCCCGCAGATCGGCCGGTACGCGCAGTGGCTGGGCGACGCCAACCTGCAAGTCGGCCACACCTACCTGGCGGGCAACAGCTGGGCCGACGTCGAGGGCGAGCTGATGGTGCTCGGCATGTGGTCGCAGTGGCGGCTGGCCGACCCGTCCCGGACGCTCGTCCTCGGCGTGCCGATGCTGGTGCCCAACGAGGCGAACGTGCCGGACGGCGAGGTCGCCAAGCTGCTCGCCCAGGGCGCGCGCGGGGACTTCGACCGGCACTTCCTGCGGCTCGCCCACCGGCTGGTGTCCCTCGGCGGCGCGGACACCGTGCTCACGCTCGGCTGGGAGATGAACGGCGTCACCTACACGCACCGCTGCAAGCCCGACCCGTCCGCGTGGAAGGCGTACTGGCGACGGATCGTCGGCGTGATGCGCTCGGTGCCGGGGCAGCGGTTCCGCTTCGACTTCACCCCGAACCGGGGCCTGGACGCCATCCCGTGGACCAAGTGCTACCCCGGCGACGACGTGGTCGACATCATCGGCATGGACAACTACGACCAGCCCGCCGGGGGCACCTTCGACGACTACGTGCGCGAGCCGTACGGGCTTCAGGACCAGGTGGAGTTCGCCGCCAAGCGCGGCAAGCCGGTCTCCTACCCGGAGTGGGGGCTGTTCCGCAACGGCGACAACCCGGAGTTCGTGCAGCGGATGGTCGAGTGGATGCGCACCCACGACACCGCCTACCAGACCGTCACCGACTACTGCCCGCACGGCTTCTTCGAGTGCGACCGCAACCCGCGCTCCGCCGCCCGGTTCAAGCAGCTGATGTCCGGGTCGAAGGGGGCGCCGGCGGTGGTGCCGACGGCGCCCCAGGCCCCCGTCCCGCCGATCGTCCCGCCGCGCCCGCCCACGCCCTCGGCCGTGCCCGGGGCCCCGAGCGTGGTGCCCGGCCCGTCCGCGAGCCCGTCGCCGGGCCCCTCGGCCACCACGTCGGCAAGCCCCTCGGCGAGCCCGTCCGCGAGCCCGTCGACGGCCCGGACGCCCGCCCGGCGCTGAGCCCGGGCGGGGGCGGTCAGCCGCGGCGGCGGGCCAGCAGGGCCTCCTTGAGCCGCGGGAAGCGGGTCCGCAGCACGTGCGCCGCCTGCTGGCGGACGCGCACCGCGCCGGACCGGGCGACGGCCGCCGGCGCCGGCCCGGGCGGACCGAACAGCAGGCGCTGGTTGGACAGCTGGTCCGGCCGCCAGCGCTGCTTGTAGGGCTCCTGGCCGCGCAGCAGGCCGAGCAGCGGGACGCCCGCGCCGACCGTCTCGTCCAGGGCGGCGCTGAACAGCAGCCCGGCGATGTCCAGCCGCTCGCGCAGCACCGGGTGCGCGCCGTACATGTACAGGCCACCGAAGGAGGGGCAGAGCAGCAGCAGGTTCACCGCGACCAGTTCGCCGTTCAGCCGGAACTGGTGGACGGCCGCCCTGCCGGTGGCGACCAGGCCGACGGTGGACTCGGTCAGGTGGCGGGCGAAGCGCTCGGTGCGGTGCTCCGGGGTGACGCCGCGCTCCTGCCACTGCAGGAAGTGCAGCCGCAGCAGGCCCTCCAGCGCCGCCGGCACCTCGGCCGCCGGCGTCGAGCTGACCTGCACCCCGGCCTCGGCGATCTTGCGCAGCTTCACCCGGCTGCGCTGCGCGGTCTTGCCGGGCACCCGCTTCAGCAGCCGGTCCATCGGGACGGCCGGCAGGTACTGGCAGAGCGAGTCCTGGTAGCGGCGGCGTCGGCCGTGCCAGTGCTCGTACACCCGCTGCACCGCCGCCTCGGGGTGCACCTCGCGCAGCTCCAGGGAGTGCCACGGGCGGGTGAGCGGGAGGGCGGCGGCGAACTCGGCGGCGGCCCGGTCGGCGCAGTCGTCGTCGAGCAGCACGTCGGAGTAGTCGACCAGCCCGGCGCCCAGGGCGGTCAGCCCACCGAGCGGGCCGCCGCGGCGTCTGAAGGCACCCGCGCCGACCAGCAGGCCGTCCCGGCGGACGAGCACCACCAGCAGGCGGCCCGGGCTGCCGTAGTGGCGCCACCAGGAGCGCTGCCAGTCGGCGGCCTGGAAGAAGGTGGCGGTCCGGCAGCGGGCGGCCAGGTCGTCCCACTCCTCGGCGAGGGTGTCCAGAGCGTCGTCCTCACGGCGCAGCTCGGTGGTCCAGCCCGGCGCAGCCGGCTGGGCGGGGAGGCCGGCGTGCCGGGTCTCAGTGCTCATCGCCCGCTCCCGGCCGCGGCCTTCTCCTTGGCCGGGGGCTCCTCGGCGCTCTTCTTCGCGGCAGCGGCCTTCCCGGGCTTCTCTTCCGCCTTCTCGGCCTTCTCGGCCTTCTCGGTCTCCTCCGCCTGGCCGGTCTTGCCGGCCTGGTCGGCGGCGGGCGGCTCCTCGCCGCGCGGGCGGGGGGTGGCCGGCGTCGTCGGCTCCACCGGGGCCCCGGCGGCCTCGGCGGGCTCGGCGGCCTCCGGCAGGGCGGCCTCGCCCCGGCGGCGGGTCATCATCACCAGGGCCCCCACCAGCAGCCCGGCCGCGCCACCGACCGCGACGTCCAGCGTGGCGGACGGGGTGGTCGGCTTGTCCGGCTCGGCGGCCGGGGCCAGCGTCACCAGCCGGACGCTGGTGTCCCTGCTGCTGGTGTTCGCGAAGGAGACCAGCGAGCGGGCCACCGCGTCGGCGGTCTGGGCCGCCTCCTGGGGGCGCGTCCCGGTGCCGGTGATCTCGATCATCGGGGCGTCCGGGGAGGTGGTCCCGTGCACCAGGGACTCCAGCTCGGCACGGGTGTGGCCGGTCTCGGCGGCCGCCACCGCGAGCACCTGCGGCTGGCCCGCCAACCGCCCGTACGCCTGGGCGAAGTTGGTCGCGGTGGCGGCCTCCCCCGGGTTCTGCGGCACCACGAGGACGTAGGCGCTGGCGGCGTACGAGGGGTGCGAGACGACGGCGTACCCGGCGCCGGCCGCGGCGCCCAGCGGCACCGCGAGCGCCACCGGCCACCAGCGGCGGACCAGGTGGCGGGCCCTTCGGCGCGGTGTGGTCATGGGTGTGACTCCTTGGGTATGTGACGGCGGTTCCGGCGGCGGCGGGCGGTCAAGCGCGGGCCAGCCGGTCGTAGAGGGCGCCCAGGTCTGCGGCGACCCGGGCGATGTCGTAGTGGCCGACCGCCGGGGGGTGCGGCAGCGGATCGGAGTTGTGGTCGTTCAGGTGCCGCAGGTCGCGCAGCGCGGCGGCGTACGCGGCGCCCTCGGACGGGATCCGGCGGGCCTGCGGGGCGGCGCTGGGCGGCAGTTCGTCGAGCGCCGGGCAGGCGCTGTGCCGCACCGGCAGGCCGGCCGCGAGGCCCTCCAGGATGCCGAGGCCGAAGGTCTCCGCGGTGGAGGGGGCGGCCAGCACGTCCAGGGCGGTCAGCAGGTCGGGCACGTCGTCGCGCTCGCCGGTGAGCACCAGCCTTTCCCGGACGCCGAGTTCGGCGGCCCGGTGCTCCAGCGCGGCGCGCTCCGGGCCCGCGCCGACCAGCACCAGCCGGGCGGCCGGGTCGAGAGCGGCGAGGGCCTCCAGCAGCACCTCGAAGCGCTTGCCGGGGACCAGCCGGCCGACTCCGCCGACCACCCAGCTCCCCTCCGGCAGGCCGAGTTCGGCCCGCAGCCGGCGGCGGGTGGCGGCCCGGTCTGCGGCCGGGCGGCGGTAGCGGGCGGAGTCGATGCCGTTGGGGATCAGCTCGACCCGGGCCGGTGGGACGCCCCAGGAGTGCAGCGTCTGGGCGACCTGCCGGGAGACCGCGACGGTGGTGCTGCCGAGTCGCTCGGCCGCCAGGTAGAGGCCCTTGACGCCGCGGGTGACCGGGCGGCCCTCGATCACCCCGGCGTGCAGCGAGTGCTCGGTGGAGACCACCGTGCGGACCCCGGCGAGCCGGGCCGCCAGCCGGCCGTACAGCTGCGCCCGGTACAGGTGGGTGTGCACCAGGTCGTAGCGGCCGGAGCGGACCAGCCGGACCAGCCGGGGCAGCGCGCCCAGGTCGCGGTTGCCGCGCATGCCGAGGTGGTGGACGGTCACCCCGTCGGCGCGCAGCGCGGCGGCGACCGTGCCGGGGTTGGTCAGTGCGACCACCTCGCACTGCTGGTGTGCGGGCAAGTGCCTCAGCAGCAGGTGGAGTTGGCGCTCGGCGCCGCCCGAGGCGAGGCCGGTGACGATGTGCAGGACCCTCACGGCCGGGCCCCCCGCCGGGCGGCCAGGGGGCTTCGGCGCAGCTCGGTGACGGCGTCGCGCAGCCGCTGCCGGCCACGTTTGGCGCGCAGCCGCCAGGCGCCGTCGCGGTCGCCGACGTAGCAGCGGGGCAGCGCGAAGCGGCCGGTGAGCGGGGAGTGCGCGATGGCGCAGGCGTAGTCGTAGCCGGCGTCGCGCACGGCCTCGGTGGCGGGCAGGTCGACGGCGCCGTACGGATAGCAGAAGCCGGTGACCGGGCCGCCGACCACCTCCTCCAGGAGGCGCCGGCTCTCCCGGGTCTGCACCGCCAGGACATCGGCCGGCAGGCCGGGCAGCGCCTGGTGGCCGAGGCCGTGCGAGCCGATCTCCCAACCGGCGGCGGCGAGTTCGGTGACCTCCTGGACGGTGAGCAGCTGCTTGCGCGGCCCCTTCGCGTCCCAGCCGTTGTCCTGGCCGAGCAGGTCGGCGACCACGTACGCGGTGGCGGTGAAGCCGTACGCCTGGAGGATCGGCACGGCGTGGCGCGCGAAGTCCGCGTAGCCGTCGTCGAAGCTCAGCCCGACCAGTCCGCCGTCCCGGCCGACGGCCCGGGCCCGCATCAGCTCGCGCACGGAGACGCCGCGCCGCCCGCGCCGGTGCAGCCAGGCGACCTGCTCGGCGAACCGCTCGGGGCTGACGGTCAGCTGGTACGGGTCCTCCTTCTCGACCGCCACCGAGTGGTACATCAGGATCCACGGCGAGGAGGAACCGGGGCCGGACGGTTCGCCGAGCGGGCGGCGGCTCCTGGGCAGCTGCGCCTTCGGCCCGGCGGGGTCGGTGTACGGGAGGTCGCCACGTGGTGCGGCTGCGGCCGGTACGGCCTGGCGGCGGACGCCCGCCTGGGCCGAACGGACGGTTCCCCGTTCATTGTCCATGGGGAAGCTTCCCTTCATCGGCGACGGTTGGCGGGTTCAGGGCCCGGGCCACGGCGAGGACCGGACCGCGCACCTCACGCGCGCCGAGGCCGGTGCCGAGGACGGCGAAGGCCAGCGCCACGGTGAGGCCCCCGAGGAGGGTGGAGAGCAGGGGGCCGGCGGCCAGCCCGGCGACGGCGGCGCCGAGGGCGGTGGCGCCGCCGGCGGCGGCCACCAGCCGGGCGTGGCCGCCGAGCACCCGGCGCAGCCGCAGCGGGATGCCGCGCAGCACCAGGCCGTGCAGCAGCAGTGCGGCGGTGGCGGTGATGCCGGCCGCGTTCCCGGCGGCGAGCCCGAGGGCGCCGAAGCGGGGGGTGGCGAGCAGGCTGACCACGACGGTGACGCCGAGGCCGAGCAGCATCGCGGCGACCGGGAACCAGTCCAGCAGCCGGCGGCCGCCGTCCTCGGTGCCCGGATCGTCGGCCCGGCGGACCACCGGGCGCAGCGAGAAGTACGGGCGGATCATCACGCCGATCAGCGCCTGGGCGGGCAGGCCGAAACTGTAGACCCGGATGACGGCGGCGGTGGCGGCGGTGTCCTGCGGGCCGAAGGCGCCGCGCTGGAAGAGCAGCGAGACCACCGAGGGGGCGCAGGCCATCAGGAAGGCGGTGCCGCCCAGGACGACCGCCGCGGCCTGGCCGAGGTCCTTCTCGACCCGGTCCCGGGCGGCGGCGAGGTCCCCGGCCGCCAGCGCCCGGGCGACCAGCGGGAAGGTGACGGTGCAGATCAGGATGCCGGCCGTCATGGCCAGTTGGGAGACCTTGGCGGCGTAGTTGAGGTGCGAGATGGTACCGGGCGGCAGCGCCGAGCCGAGGTAGCGCTCGACGAAGACCTGCGACTGGCGGGTCAGGGTGAACGCGGCCACCGGCAGCAGGGCGAACGGCATCAGCACCAGCGCCTTGCGGGAGCGGCTGGCGCGGCCCGCGCCGGGGTGCGATCCCGGGCCCGCGCCCTGGCGCAGCCGGCGCAGGAACGGGGCGACCAGCAGGCCGGCCATCAGCAGGCTGCCGAGCGCGACGCCCAGGGCGGCGGAGCGCACGCCCAGGAAGGACTGGCAGCCGAGCAGCACGGCGAGGATGCCGACGTTGTAGGCGACGTAGATGCCGGCCGGCGCGGTGAAGCGGTGGTGGGCGCGCAGCGCGGCGGCGAGGTAGCCGGCCACGCCGAACGGCAGCACGGTGATCGCGGTGATCCGGGTGCAGGTGACGGCGAGGCCGGGGTTGGCCAGGCCGGGGGCGAGCAGCTCGACCAGCTGCGGGGCGCCGAGGGCGGCGGCCAGCGCGAGCCCGCTGAGCGCGAGCAGCAGCCAGGGCAGGGTGGCGCGGACCAGTTGGCGGACCGGGTCGGGGGCGTCCGGGTCCTCCTCGCGCAGCACCAGGGCGAGCGCGAAGGCGGGCACCATGAGGAAGGACATGGCGTCCTCGATCAGCAGCGGCGCGGCCGTCTCCGGGACGGTCCAGGCGACCAGGAAGGCGTCGGTGCCCTGGTTGGCGCCGAAGTAGCGGGCCAGCAGGAGGTCGCGCAGCAGGCCGAGGCCGGATCCGGCGGCGCTGAGGACGGCGGTGATGCCGAAGGCCTTGGCGAGGAAGCCGCGCCGGGGGGCCGGGTCGGGCCCGGACGGCGGGCCGTCGGCGGCGCCGCGCGGGGCGGGCACGGCGGAGGCGAGGGCCGGCTGGTCGGTGGTCATCGCGGGTCGGCCTCCGCGACGCAGGCCCGGGCCGCGAGGCCGAGGACGACGGAGGTCAGCACGGTGGTGGTGCCACCGATGTCCGCGTACAGGAAGTCGACCAGCACCCAGGTGAGCAGGGCCAGGGCGGCGAGGGCCGGGCCGCGGGAGTGGCGCAGGCAGCCGAGCAGCAGACCGAGGAAGAGCGCGGCGTAGGCGACGATGCCGATCAGACCCTGCTCGCTGAGCACCAGGAAGTACATGTTGTGCGGGGAGAGCAGCGGTTCGCGCTGGAAGCCGATGGTGGGGTCGGCGGCGTCGCTGCCGGAGGAGAGCCGCAGCGGGGCGTGGCTGTCGCGCAGTTGCTGGAAGGCCTTGGGGCCGGCGCCGTGGACGGGGTGGTCCTGCCAGATCCGCCCGGCGGTGGACCACAGGTCGTAGCGGTCGGAGACGGACTGGTCGGGGGCGGCGGAGACGGAACCGATCGAGCTGAGACGCTCGGTGACGCCGGAGGCGCCGAGGCCGAGGCCGCCGACCAGGACGACCGCGGCGGCCAGGCCGAGGACGGCGCCGCGGACGGCGAGCCGGGCGTCGGCGCGCAGCAGCAGCACGGTGGCCGCGGCGGCGGTGGCGATCCAGCTGCCGCGGCTGAACGAGACGGCGAGCGGGAAGGCCAGGAAGGCGGCGGCCGCGAACATGGCGCGGCGCAGCCGGACGTCGCCGCCGGGGCGGCGCTCGGCGAGCGCCAGGGCCAGGGCGGCGAGCAGGCCGTAGCTGACGACCGTGGACATCGCCATGATGTCGAGGGCGCCGAAGGTGCCGACGGCCCGGATCGGCTGGCCGGTGTAGGAGGCGCCGGTCCGGGTGAGGTACTGGTGCGCGCCGACCACGCCCTGGATCAGCGCGGCGAGCACGAAGGAGCCGAGGACCAGCCGCTGGTCGACGCGGTCGCGCAGCGAGCAGAGCACCCCGGCCGGTACCAGGACGAACACCTGGGTGAGCCGGACGAAGCCGGTGAGGCTGGTGGCCGGGTCGATCGAGCCGACGGTGGCGACGGCGGCGGCGACCACGATGCCGCCGAACAGCACGCAGGTGGCGCGGCTGACGGCGGGCAGCCGCCCGCGCAGCAGGTTGAGCGCGGTGAGGGCGACCAGGGCCAGCGAGGCCACGTCGGCGGCGGTGACGTGGACGGCGGCGGCGACGTCCTTCTCACCGGTGGGCACGCAGACCAGCAGGACGGTCGCCGCGGCGAGCGGGCTGGGCCGGTCCGCGAGCGCGGGCAGCGCCTTGCGTAACGCGAGCCGCGGGACGGCGGGAAGGGTCAGGGCCACGCGGGTCAGCTCCCGTCCGGGTGGAGCATCAGGACCGCGGTGCGGCACAGGATCTTGACGTCCTGCCAGAGGCTCCAGCTCTCGATGTAGCGGTTGTCGAACCGGGCCCGGTCCTCGATCGAGGTGTCCCCGCGCAGGCCGTTGACCTGGGCGAGGCCGGTCAGGCCGACCGGGACGCGGTGGCGGTCGGCGTACTCGGGGTAGGCCTGGCCGAACCGCATGACGAAGTAGGGGCGTTCCGGGCGCGGGCCGACCAGGCTCATGTCTCCGCACAGCACGTTCCACAGCTGCGGCAGCTCGTCCAGCGAGCTGCGGCGCAGCAGTCGGCCGACGGCGCCCATCCGGTGGTCCTGGGAGATGTTCCAGCGGGTCGCCGACTCGTGTTCGTTGCTCGGGCGCAGGGTGCGGAACTTGAGGACGGTGAAGACCTTGCCGTCGAGCCCGGTGCGCTGCTGGCGGAAGAGCACGCCGGGGCCGGTGTCGAAGCGGACGGCCAGCGCGCAGAGCACCAGGACGGGGGCGAGCAGCAGCAGGCCGAGCCCGGCGGCGGTGACGTCCAAGGCGCGCTTGGCGGCCCAGCCGGGGCGGCGCATCGCCGGGCTGCCGACCCGCAGGCAGGGGAAGCCCCACAGGTGGTCGGCTCCGGCCAGCGGGCCGGCGGGCAGCGAGCCGTGCTCTCGCAGCGCGGGCACCAGCCAGACCTGGCAGCCGAGCCGGGCGGCGTCGCGCAGGGCGGCGGCGGTCTCGGCCTCGTCGGCGGCGCCGGCGGTGGCGACCACGTGGTGGATCCGGTGCCGGCGGACCTCGCGCTCCAGTACCTCGCGGCCGCCGAGGACGGGCAGGTCGGTGTCGCCGGCGAGCAGCGGCGGGTCGGCGTCGAGGAAGCCGACCGGGCGCATCCCGTACTCGCCGCGCTCGCTGAGGGCGGCGGCGACCCGGCGGCCGAGCCGGCCGGCGCCGAGCACCAGGACGGGGTTGGGGCGGCTGCGGCGGATCCGCCGGACCAGGTGGTAGAGCACGGCGCGGCCGACGGCGGCGATCAGCAGTTGGACGCCGAGCAGGACGGTGAGCCGGGCCGGGGTGGCCGGGCCGCAGTCGGGCCAGCGGCCGTCCAGGCAACCGGCCAGGGTGACGGCGAAGGCGGTGGCGACGACGGCCCGGACGGCCAGCGCGGGCAGTTCGTCCAGGACGGAGAGGGTGAGCCGGGTGCGGTAGAGGCCGCCGACCAGGTTGAGCACGAGCAGCAGGGGCAGGACGGCGGCGGCACCGAGCAGCGGCGCGAGCGGGACGGCCGGGTCGACGGCCCGGTTGGCGAGGCCGGTGGCGGTGCACAGCGCGATCGCGTCGACCTGGACCAGCGCGAGCGGCAGGGCGAGCCGGGATCGGACCGCCCCGCGGTGCCGGCGGGGCGGCGGCACCGTCCGGGTCTGGGCGGATCCGGCCGGGCGGTCGAGCAGCCCGGTGCCGGGCCGCCGCGGGCCGGACAGGGACCGACCGGATCGCGGCACGCTGTCGTGGTCAATAGTCATCAGCGCACGAACTCCCCTGCTGTGTGCCCGGGGTGACGGCGCCCCGGCACCGGATGGCGCGGAGCGGCCGTCCCGGCCCGGTGGGCGCGGTCCTGACAGCACCTGCTACCGCTGGCGGCTTTCGGTCCTCTCGCACCGGGCCCGGCCGCGCGAGGCGCGACCATGAAGGGCTCAGTCGCGAATTCCCGGCGTGAAATCGAAACGAAGCAGGCGAAATCCGACAATACATAACCTGGCTGCGTAGGCTGGAAGTTGACTTGCCGTTTCATTCCAGCCGCCCATTAATAGGTATTTCGGATTTGACGCCTCGTCCCTATCCGGTTGAGGGTGCGAATACGACGGCGCCGGATCGGCGGGCATTCACGGCATGTGAAACGATCAGATCCGCTCTGGGACACGGGCCCGGCGCCGCCCGGCCTCCGGACCGGCACCCAGCAGATGGCGGTACAGCGCGTCCACCTGTTCGACCACCGTGCGGACGTCGTGCCGGGCGACCACGTGATCGCGCAGCCTCGCCCCGCGTCGCTCACACTCGATCGAATCGGACAGCGCTTCCGCCATTCGGGTGGCGAGCGCGGTCACGTCCTCGGGCGGCACCACCGCCCGCCCCCGCTCGGCCTGGGGCAGGCACTCCCGGGCGCCCGGCACGTCGGTCAACAGCACCGGACGGGCCACCGCCATCGCCTCCAGCGGGGCCAACGCCATGCCCTCCCAGCGCGAGGGCAGCACCACCAGGTCGGCCGCCGCCAGCCACGGCCTCGGGTCCGGCACGTCCCCGACCAGCCGGACCCGGGACGGCTCGGCCGACTCCCGGACCAGGTCCGCCAGCCGGTTCTCCTCGGGGCCGCCGCCGACCAGCGCCAGCCGGGCCTGCGGCACCGCCCGCAGCACCTCCGGCCAGGCCGCCAGCAGCACGTCCTGGCCCTTCTGGCGGCACAGCCGGCCGACGCAGACCGCGAGCGGAGCGTCCAGGTCCAGGCCCAGCGCGATCCGGGCCGCCCGGCGGTCGGCGGGTGCGTAGTGGCGCACGTCCACGCCGTTGGGCACCACCGCCCAGTCCGCGCTCACCCCGGCGGCGACGCCGTCGGCCCGCTCCTGGACGCTGACGCAGAGCAGGCGGTGCGCCCAGCGGCCGGCGAAGCGCTCCCAGTGCAGGGTGGCGGTGGCCATCGGGCCCTCGACGGCGGCGAAGGACCAGGCGTGCGGCTGGAAGACGGTCGGCACCGCGCCGCGCACCGCCAGTCGGCCTGCCAGCCCGGCCTTGGCGCTGTGCAGGTGGACCACGTCGGGCGCGGCCGCCCGGACGATCCGGCGCAGCCGCCACGCCTCGGCGGCGGTGCCCGGGCCCGGCGAGCGCCCGGCGGGCCAGTCATGGACCAGCGCGCCCACGGCGGCGGCCTCCTCGGCCAGCCGGCCGCCGCCCGGGCAGGCGACCAGCACCCGGTGACCGGCCTCGCGCTGCCCCCGGACCAGATCGGCGACGACGCGGGCGACTCCGCCGTCCACGGGCTGTGAAATGTGAAGGATCGTCATATGCACGGCGGCGAGCCTAGGGTGGCTCCCCCGCGCCGGGCGGCCCTCGTCACCCGGAGGTGGCGGGCCGTCCACCCGTACGGCTTTCCGCTCGTACGGGTGGGCGGGCCGCTCGAATTCCCGGGCGAATTGCCGCGGGAAAGGCGAACTCGACGAACTCGGCGAGCTCAGTGAGCTCGGCGGACTCAGTGAGCTCGCGGACTCAGTGAGCTCGCGGACTCAGCGGACCTCGGCGGCCAGGTTGGCCAGCACCTGGTCGTGGATCCGGTTCAGGCCCTTCGGCGCGAAGGTGCGCTCGAAGAAGCCGCCGATGCCGCTCGCGCCCTGCCAGGTGGCCGAGACGACGACCTTCGACCGGCCCTCACCGGCCGCCGAGACGGTCCAGGTGATCACCATGCTGGAGTTGGCGTCCTTCTCCACCAGCTGGTCGGGCGAGGGCGCCGAGACGGTGAACAGGCAGTCCCGCACGCGCTTCTCGGTGGCCTGGAGCTTCCAGTGCACCTGGGTGCCGGCGCCGGTGCCGCCGACCCGGACCTCGTACTCGCTGTACTGCGGGGGCAGCAGCTTCGGACGGGTCACCCGGTAGTCGGCCAGCGCCTCGTACACCCGCTCGGGGGCGGCGTCGTAGTCCCGCTCGGTGGTGGCCTGCACCTGTCCCATGGCCTTGCTCTCCTCGTCCGGTGGTCTTCTGGTCTTCCGATTCTCACCGGCAAGCCAATCACAGCGCCGGGGGCGGAGGCCGACCGGACGGGCCGCTGCGGTGGCGGGGCGGCGGGATAGGGTGGCCGGTGTGCTCGATCTGGTGACAGCAGTGCGCTACGTCGACCCGCTGCGGTCCGGCGGCTCCGTCCCCGGTGTGGTGGAGACCGACGACCTGGGAACCTACGTGGTCAAGTTCACCGGCGCCGCGCAGGGCCGCAAGGCGCTGGTCGCGGAGGTGATCGTCGGCGAGCTGGCCCGGCGGCTCGGCCTGCGCGTCCCCGAGCTGCGGCTGGTGGACTTCGATCCGGCCGTCGCCGCGGACGAGCCCGACACCGAGATCCAGGACATGCTCAAGGCCAGCGGCGGCCTCAACCTCGGGATGGACCTGCTGCCCGGCGCGCGGGACTACCGGCCGGGCATGATCCCGGTGGACTCCGCCGAGGCCGGGCGGATGGTCTGGCTGGACGCCCTCACCGGCAACGTCGACCGCACCGTCCACAACCCCAACCTGGTGGTCTGGCACGGACGGCTCTGGCTGATCGACAACGGCGCCGCGCTGATCTTCCACCACCGCTGGACCACCGCCGAGGCGGCGGTCGGCAGGCGCTACGACCTCAGCGCGCACGCGCTGGGCGGCTCGGCCCCGGACGTCCGGCTGGCCGACGAGGAGCTCGGCCCGCTGGTCACCGTCGGCCTGCTGGAGGAAGTGCTGGCGCTCGTCCCGGACGAGTGGCTGGCCGACGAGCCCGGCTTCGACTCGGCGGCCGCCGTCCGGCACGCCTACGTGTCCCACCTGGCCGCCCGGGTGGTGCTCTCCGCGCAGTGGCTCCCGGAGGGCTTCGCCACCCCCGAGCAGCTGCGCGAGGCCGAACGCCGCCGGGAGGCCCGGACCCGGGCCGGCCGGCCCGCCTGGCTCCAGGAAGTCCCGGACCTGCACGGCAAGCCGTCGGTGGAGACCGGCTGGGACCAGCACGTCGAGTGAGCGGGCCGGGGCTCGCCCGGAGAGGTCGGCCGGGCGGGGCCCGGGCAGGAAGCGACCGGGGAGCGGACCCGGATGGGCCCGCTCCCCGGCTCAGTGTTCAGGTGTCGCCGTGGTCAGCGCGTCAGCGCCACCACTGGACCGCCTTCTCGGCGTTGATGATGCCCGCGCCGTAGAAGCCGTTGTCGTCCGCGCCGCCCTCGCAGGTGGCCTTGTACGCGCCGGTGCCGCCCGGGTTGTACTCGCCGGTCGGGCAGGGGTGCGACTCCGCCTGGTTGGTGAGCAGCTCGGTCAGCTCGTCCGGGTTGGCCCACGGGAAGGTGCTGGCGAGCAGCGCGACCACGCCGACGACGTGCGGGGTGGCCATCGAGGTGCCCTGCATGTAGCCGTACTTGTTGCCCGGGATGGTGGAGAGGATCCGGCCGTTCTTGTCCGGGGTGTCCGGGATCTGGTAGCGGGCGTCGCCACCCGGCGCGGCGACGGTCACGACGCCCTTGCCGTAGCTGGAGTAGTACGCCTTGTCGCCCTTGACGCCCACCGAGGAGACGGCGATGACGCCGGGCAGCTCGGTCGGCAGCGACAGGCAGTCGTTGGTGACCGGGCGGGTCACCTTGGTGGTGTCGTCCGGGCTGGCGACGTCAACGGTCTTGTGCGCCAGGTCGATGTTCTCGTTGCCCGCCGCGGCGACGTTGAGGACGCCCTTGCGCTGCGAGAACGAGACCGCCTTGCGGACGGCGGCGCTGATCGCGGCCTGGTCCTTGTCGTTCGGGCAGTTGAACATCCACGGGTCGACGTAGTAGCTGTTGTTGGTCACCTTGAACTGGTGCTCACCGGCCCACACGAAGCCGCAGATCGCGTACTCCGGGTAGATGAACCCGCCGTCGTCGACGACCTTGACCGCGGCCAGCTTCACGTTCGGGGCGATGCCGACGACGCCCTTGCCGTTCTTGGCGGCGCCGATCGTGCCGGCCACGTGGGTGCCGTGGTCGCTGGTGGTGGGCTGCCAGGACTTCCAGTCGGTGTTCGGCTTGCCGCCGTCGATGCAGGAGACCGACTGCGAGGCGTCCACGTTGGCGGCCAGGTCCTCGTGCGTCGCGTCGATGCCGGAGTCCAGCACACCGACGGTGACGTTGCGGTTGCCGAGCGAGAGCTTGTGCGCCTTGTCGACACCGATCTGACGCATGTCCCACTGGTTGGCCTCGTACGGCTCCTGACCGGCGGCGGGCGCGCCGGCGGGCTCGGCGGCGACCTCGGCCTTGGCCTGGTCGGCGGCGGTGATGCCCTTGGTGCGGCTGGCGCCGACGGAGTCGACGCCCTTGGCCTGACGCAGCTTCTGCGCGAACGCGGTGTCGTCCGAGCGGGCGATGACGACGCCGATCTGCTCGTACGAGTACACCACCGAGCCGCCGAGGGCGGTGATCGCCTTCTCGACCTTCTGCACCTGGCCGTGGTTGGCCTTGGTGTTGACGACGTAGCTGAGCAGCGGACCGGTCGTCGAGCCCGCCGAGGGGGCCGCGACGGCGGTGCCGGCCGGGAGCGCGAGGGCGCCGGCGGTGGCGAGCACGAGGCCCACCGCCGCGAACCGGGTCCGGCTGATCCGAGGAACTCTCATAGGGGTTGGCCCTCCCGAGTCGTCATGCGGCAGCTGCGGTGTGGCAGGTGCGCCTGGAATGATCGGGACGCTAATGAATATTCGCTGATAAGCGCAAGAGGTAGTCATCTAATCGTCACATGTTGGCCAACATCGGAACCGAGGAGTCCGGAGGCCCAACACGTCAACAGAGTTGAAGAGTGTTAAAAAGTGACGGTTCGCCGACGTGCTACGGTGCGCCGGGCAGTGAGTACAGCGCGCGGGCGTTGTCCGCGGCGACCAGCCGGGCCAGCCGCCGCGCGTCCGCCGCCGAACAGGCGCCACCCGCCTGCCAGTCGGCCAGCACCGCCCCCAGCCCGTACCGGAACTGGGCGGCGCCCACCAGGTACAACTCGGGCAGCCCGTACGCGTCGGTGGAGAACAACAGCTTGCCGAACGGCGCCAGTTCCAGCATCTCGCCCAGCACCGCCGCCACCCGCGGGCCGGTGTAGGAGGCGGTCAGCCCGAGGTCGGTGTACACCGTCGGGAAGGCCTGGGCCAGCCACCCGGCCTGGCGGTGGTACGGGTAGCAGTGCAGCAGCACCAGCGGGACGCCGCTCGGCTCGGCCGCGCGCACGAAACCGGTCAGCAGCGACGGATCGGCCCGGTGCAGGGTGAGGTCGGGATCGCCGAAGCCGGTGTGGAGTTGGAGCGGCAGGCCCAGCCCGGCGCAGACGTCCACGGCCGTCCAGAGCAGGTGGTGCAGCAGCACCGGGTCGGCCAGCCGGCCCCGCCCGCCGCGCAGCCAGGCGCCGGCCGCGGCCACCACGGCCGCCCGCGCGGGCCGTTCGGCGGGGGCGGCCAGGCCGTGCCGGTAGGCGAGCACCGACTTGACCGCGACCGCACCCGCGGCGGCGGCCGCCAGCGCCTCCCCGACGGCCTGCGGCCAGGACTCGGCCGGGCCCGCCACCGCCTCGGCCACCGACTCCAGCCGGACCACCTCGTGCACCACCGCCCCGGCGGCCGCGGCCAGTTCGCCGAGCGGCAGCAGCGGAAGGCCCGCGGCGGTGGTCAGCCCGGTGTCCACCAGGCAGGTGTCCAGCCCGGCGGCGGCCAGCAGCCGGCGGGTGGCCTCGGCGCCGCCCAGCTCGCGCCGCCGGGCCAGGTAGTCGGCGGCCGGGGCGTGCGCGGGCAGGCCGAGGGCGGGCGGGCACCAGCGCCGGACGGCCAGGCCGAGCGCGCTGTCGAAGGGCGAACAGCCGGGCGCGGGCGGTCGGTCGGACTCGGTGAGCAGCCCGGCCAGGGTGTCGTCGGCGAGGTCGGCCGCCACCACGCTGTGGCAGTGGTGGTCGACCAGCCCGGGCAACGCCAGGGCCCCGGCGGGCACCGGTCAGTACCGCCAGCGGGTGGCGGCGACCAGCTGCTCGGGGGTGGCGACGGCGTACTGCTCGCCCTCGGCCCGGCGCACCGCCAGCACCGCCTCGTACAGCGGCCCGCCGAGCGCCTCGCGCAGCACCGCCGATCGCTCGAACGCGGCCAGCGCCTCCGCCGGGCCGGTCGGCAGCCGGGGCACCGAACCGGGCTCGGCGGCGGCCGGGTCCCCGGTGAACTCCGGTGGCAGCGAGAGGTGTCGGTCGAGACCGACGAGACCGGCGGCGAGCACCGCGCCGACCGCCAGGTACGGATTGGCGCTGGCGTCGAAGCACTTGACCTCGGCGTTGGCGGCGGCGGCCCGCTCCCCCGTGGAGCCCGTCACCAGGCGCAGCGCGGCCTCGCGGTTCTCCAGGCCCCAGCACTGGTAGGCGCCGGCCCAGTGCGAGGGCACCAGCCGCAGGTAACCGGCCGGGCTGGAGCAGCCCAGCACCAGGAGTTCGGGCAGCGCGCCGAGCACCCCGGCGAGGAAGCCCTCGGCCTCGGCGGTCAGGCCGTGCGGGCCGGGGCCGCCGTGGCCGAGGTTGTGGCCGTCCCGCCAGAGGCTCAGGTGCAGGTGCCCGCCGTTGCCGACCGCGCCGGGCTCGACCACGGGGGCGAAGGAGACCCGCAGGCCGTGCCGGGCGGAGACGGCCCGCACGGTGTGCCGGACCAGGACGGAGGTGTCGGCGGCGCCGACCGGGCCCTCGGGGGCCACCGAGACCTCGAACTGGCCCGGGGCGTACTCGGGGTGGATCTGCAGGACGGTCAGCCCCTGCTCGCCGAGGGCGCGCAGGACGTCCCGCAGGTAGTCGGCGAGGTCGGTGAGCCGGTGCATCCCGTACGCGGGGCCGTGCGTCGGGTACTGCGGCTCGTCCTGCGGGCCGCCGGCGAGGGCGACCACCCACTCGACCTCGATGCCGGCCCGCAGGGTCAGCCCGCGCTCGGCGGCGGCGGCCTCCATCCGGCGGGCGAACAGCCGCTGGCAGCCGGGGTGCGGGGTGCCGGCCTGGGTGTGCCGGTCCCCCGGGGCCCAGGCCCAGCCGGGCTGGGCGGCCAGCGGGACGACCCGGTCGAGGTCGGGGTAGAGCCGCAGGTCCCCGGTGGGGCCGCCGGTGCTCGGGCTGGTGGTGATGCCGTCGTCGGCGAGGAAGACGTCGAAGCAGGGTGCGGCGCCGACGCCCCACTGCGCGGCGTGCACCAGGGCGCCCAGCGGGACGGCCTTGACCCGGGTGATGCCCGCATTGTCCACCCAGGTGACGGCCACCGCGTCGACGGCGGCGGTGCGCAGCCGGTCGACGGCGGCCTCGGCCTGTTCGACGCGCGCGGCGCACGGGGGCAGCGTGACGGCGGCGAGGTGCCCACCGAGGCCTCCGGCCGGGCCGGTGGAGCCGGTGGCGGACGCGGCGGGGCCGGCGGCGGTTCCGAGGGTCATGCCCCCATGTTGCCCCGCCCGTCGCGGCCGGGTAACTCCCCTATCGAGTGGTCCCCGTGGACGCCCGTCCGCCCGTTCACCCGTTCGGACCACCGCCGCCCGCCTGACCCGCCGTCCCGATGCCTTTTGTGACGCCCGCACCCCTTCCTACTCGCGGGTAGCTTCGCTACAGTGGCCGGACGCACCACCGCCGGGCTACGGGAGCCGCACCGGCGGGGGCCTGCGGTCGCCGTGTCCACGGCGGGCGCGCGGTGCGTCATTCACCGGCCGGCGCCGCGAACCGCGGCGGGCCGGGTCTCCTTCCTCGTATCAGAGCCGCTTCCTTTCACCCTTGAGCGCCTGAGCACCACGGCACACCCCTCAGTTCGGCCGGAGCGGACCGGCCGCCGCGGCGGTGTGCCGGAACCCGTCATCTCCCCAGCCCCGCGCGCGGACCCTCCCCCGGCGGCGGCCGCCCCCGCCGCACGCGCGGGCGCGGCGGCCCGGCCGCCGGGGCGTGCGCGGGCCCTTCAGGACTAGGAGTCAGGACAGATGGAGCGTCCCTTTTCCACGGTCGCCGTCGTCGGCCTCGGCACGATGGGTGCCGGTGTCGCGGTGGCCGTCGCCAGGAGCGGCCGCCGGGTGATCGGCATCGAGGCCACCGAGGACTCGGCCGCCCGGGCACTGGCCCGGATCGAGGAGGCGACCGCGCACGCGGTCGACCGGGAGCGGATCACCGCCGGGGAGCGCACCGCGCTGCTGGCGCTGATCTCGGTCGGCCACGAGCTGTCGGCCGCCGCCGGGGCCGAGCTGGTGATCGAGGAGGTGCCCGAGCAGCTGGAGCTGAAGCGGGAGCTCTTCGCCGAACTGGACCGGATCTGCCCGGCGGAGACGGTGCTGGCCACCGGCACCACCGCGCTCTCGGTGACCCGGATCGCCGCCGCGACCGCCCGCCCGGAGCGGGTGCTGGGCCTGCACTTCTTCAACCCGGTGCACAGCATGAAGCTGGTCGAGGTGGTCCGCACGGTGCTGACCTCCCCGCAGGTCGCCGAGGACGCCGCCGCGTTCGCCCGGGACCTCGGCAAGGAGCCGGTGGCGGCCGGCGACCGGGCCGGCTTCGTCGTCAACGGCCTGCTGTTCGCGTACCTGAACCAAGCCGCCGCGATGTACGAGTCCAAGTACGCCTCCAGGGAGGACATCGACGCCGCGATGCGGCTCGGCTGCGGCCTGCCGATGGGCCCGCTGGCGCTGCTCGACCTGATCGGCGTGGACACCGCGCGGACCGTCCTGGAGGCGATGTACGAGCAGTCCCGGGACCGCCTGCACGCGCCCGCCCCGATCCTCGGCCAGCTGGTCGCGGCCGGGCTGCTGGGCCGCAAGTCCGGCCGCGGCTTCTACACCTACGAGGCGCCCGGCTCGTCCAGGGCCGTCGACGCGGCGGCCGGCCCGGCGCGGGCCGCGGTGGCGGGCCGGGAGGTCCGCGCGGTCGGCGTCTGCGGCTCGGGCACCATGGCGACCGGCATCGCCGAGGTCTTCGCCAAGGCCGGCCGCCCGGTGCTGCTGGCCGCCCGCAGCCAGGAGAAGGCCGACCGGGCCAAGGCGCAGCTGGCGAAGTCGCTGGCGCGCGCGGTCGACCGGGGCCGGCTGAGCGCGCAGGCGCGGGACGCCGCGCTGGCGCTGGTCACCCCGGTCGGCCAGTACGCCGAGCTGGCCGAGGTGGACCTGGTGATCGAGGCGGTGGCCGAGGACCTGGCGGTCAAGCGCGAGCTGTTCGCCACCCTGGACAAGATCGTCAGGCCGGGAGCGGTGCTCGCCACCACCACCTCCTCGCTGCCGGTGATCAGCTGCGCGACGGCCACCTCGCGGCCGCAGGACGTGATCGGCATGCACTTCTTCAACCCGGCGCCGGCCATGAAGCTGGTCGAGGTGGTCTCCACCGTGCTGACCGCGCCGGACGTCACCGCGACCGTGCTGGAGCTGACCGCCGAGGTCCGCAAGCACCCGGTGGAGTGCGGCGACCGGGCCGGCTTCATCGTCAACGCGCTGCTCTTCCCCTACCTGAACGACGCGGTGCGGATGCTCCAGGAGCACTACGCGACGGTGGACGACATCGACACCGCGATGAAGCTGGGCTGCGGCTACCCGATGGGCCCGTTCGAGCTGTTGGACGTGGTCGGCCTGGACGTCTCGCTGACCATCGAGCAGGTGCTGCACCAGGAGTTCCGCGAACCGGGCCTGGCCGCCGCGCCGCTGCTGGAGCACCTGGTCGCCGCCGGCTGCCTGGGCCGCAAGACCGGCCGCGGCTTCCGCGACCACGCGCGCCGGTGACCACGCCGGCTGCCGGGGGCGCCGCCGCGCGCGAGGCGGCGCCGCCCGGGACCGGGTCCGGCCCGGCCAGACCGGGCTGGAGCCCGGGGACGGTGTCCGCGCGCTGGCCCAGACCGGCCGTCACCGGCCCGGTCGCACCGGTCCGTCGGGGAAGGGCCGCGGCCGAACCGCCGGGGCCGTGTAGCGTTCCGGACATGGATCGGGTTCAGTCAGCCACCCCGCAGCACTCCGCCGGACCGCGCGGCGCCGACCGGACGGGCTCCTCGACCGGGGGCACCGGGCCGGAAGGGGGGCCGGGCAGCCGCCGGGCGGCGGCGCAGCGCCAGCAGATGCGTCAGGACCTGGCCACGGCCGCGATGGAGCTGTTCTCCTCGCAGGGCTACGAGGAGACCACGGTCGACCAGATCGCGGCCGCCGCCGGGGTGGCCCGGCGGACCTTCTTCCGGTACTTCCGGTCGAAGGAGGAGGCGATCTTCCCGGACCACGACGACACCCTCGTCCGGGTGGCCGACCTGCTGGCCAGCGCCGAGCCGGAGGAGCACCCGCTGGACGTGGTCTGCCGCGGCATCAAGGAGGTGCTGCGGATGTACGCCTCGACGCCGGGGGTGTCGGTCGCGCGGTACCAGCTGATCCGTCAGGTCCCGGCGCTGCGCGAGCGGGAGATCGCCGTGGTGGCCCGGTACGAGCGGCTGTTCACCCGGTACCTGCTGGGCCGCTTCGACACCGGGGAGTCCATCCCGTCGGGCTGGCAGCGCGGCGGCGAGGACGACTCGATGCTGGCCGAGGTGTCGGCGGCGGCGGTCGTCGCGGCGCACAACCACGTGCTGCGGCGCTGGCTGCGGGCCGGCGGGCGCGGGGACGTGGAGGCGCAGCTGGACCACTCCTTCGAGGTGATCCGGCGGACCTTCTGGGCCTCCAGCACGCCGGGTGCCAGACGCCGCGGCTCCCTGGTGGCACCGGGTGCCAATGGGGCTCCCGGTGACGTGCTGGCCGAGAGCGCACTGAGTGCCAGTCCTGGAGGTGAGGTACTCATCACAGTCGCCCGGACGGACGCTCCGCTGGACGTGGTGGTGGACAGCATCCGGGCCGCACTGAGTGGCGCCAGGGAGTCCTGAGCCCATCATTTAGCCAGTTCAGGGCGATATCGAGGGCCCGCGTCGAGCAGTCGACGCGGGCCCTTTCGATATCCGCCGCAGCGCGTTCAGGGGCCGCTCCAGCGCGCCGGAATTCGTGACACCCGGTGTCTTTACGAGTGGCACAGGGTGCCACTACCTTGTTACTCACCAGTCGCGGCGCCGCGGCTCCCCACCTCGGCGCGCCGTCGTCCGGCGTTCCCACACCCCGGGAGCAGTGCGCGTTCGGCCCGGTCCACCCCGGGCGCCCAGCCCGACCACCCACCACCCACCTCAGCGAAGCCGGTGTCCGCTCCCGGCTACCCCAGACGCCCTGTGCCCTCACACAGGTACGCCTTCGGAGGCAGCCATGCAGGAAATCCTCGACGCGATCCTCAGCAACGACGCCACGTCGGAGGACTTCGCCGCCGTCAAGCTTCCCGAGTCCTACCGAGCGGTGACGCTCCACAAGGACGAGGAGCAGCTGTTCGCGGGCCTCGACAGCCGCGACAAGGACCCCCGCAAGTCCCTTCACCTCGACGAGGTCGCCCTGCCCGAGCTGGGCCCCGGCGAGGCGCTGGTCGCCGTCATGGCCAGCGCGGTGAACTACAACACCGTCTGGAGCTCGATCTTCGAGCCGGTCTCCACCTTCTCCTTCCTGGAGCGCTACGGCCGGCTGTCGCCGCTCACCAAGCGCCACGACCTGCCGTACCACGTCCTCGGCTCCGACCTCGCGGGCGTGGTGCTGCGCACCGGCGCCGGCGTCAACGCCTGGAAGCCCGGCGACGAGGTCGTCGCGCACTGCCTCTCCGTCGAGCTGGAGTCCCCGGACGGCCACAACGACACGATGATGGACCCCGAGCAGCGCATCTGGGGCTTCGAGACCAACTTCGGCGGGCTGGCCCAGATCGCCCTGGTGAAGACCAACCAGCTGCTGCCCAAGCCCAAGCACCTCACCTGGGAGGAGGCCGCCTCCCCCGGCCTGGTCAACTCCACCGCGTACCGCCAGCTGGTCTCGCGCAACGGCGCCGGCATGAAGCAGGGCGACAACGTGCTGATCTGGGGAGCCAGCGGCGGCCTCGGCTCGTACGCCACCCAGTACGCGCTGGCCGGCGGCGCCACCCCGATCTGTGTGGTCTCCAACGACCAGAAGGCCGCGATCTGCCGCGCCATGGGCGCCGAGGCGATCATCGACCGCTCCGCCGAGGGCTACCGGTTCTGGAAGGACGAGCACACCCAGGACCCGCGCGAGTGGAAGCGCCTGGGCGCGAAGATCCGCGAGTTCACCGGCGGCGAGGACGTCGACATCGTCTTCGAGCACCCGGGCCGGGAGACCTTCGGCGCCTCGGTGTACGTCACCCGCAAGGGCGGCACCATCGTCACCTGCGCCTCCACCTCCGGCTTCATGCACCAGTACGACAACCGCTACCTGTGGATGTCGCTCAAGCGCATCGTCGGCTCGCACTTCGCCAACTACCGCGAGGCCTTCGAGGCCAACCGCCTGATCGCCAAGGGCCGGATCCACCCGACCCTGTCCAAGGTCTACTCCCTGGAGGAGACCGGTCAGGCCGCCCTCGACGTGCACCACAACAAGCACCAGGGCAAGGTCGGCGTGCTCTGCCTGGCGCCGGAGGAGGGCCTGGGCGTGCGCGACCACGCGCTGCGCGAGCAGCACCTGCCGGCGATCAACCGCTTCCGGAACGTCTGAGGCCGATCCGATGACCGATCAGCACAAGCGCGACCGCCCCTGGCTGATGCGCACCTACGCCGGGCACTCCACCGCGAGCGACTCCAACGCGCTCTACCGGCGGAACCTGGCGAAGGGCCAGACGGGCCTCTCCGTCGCCTTCGACCTGCCGACCCAGACCGGCTACGACTCCGACCACCTCCTCGCCCGCGGCGAGGTGGGCCGGGTCGGCGTCCCGGTCGGCCACGTCGGCGATATGCGCACCCTGTTCGACGGCATCCCGCTCGAACAGACCAACACCTCCATGACGATCAACGCCACCGCGATGTGGCTGCTGGCGCTCTACCAGGTGGTCGCCGAGGAGCAGGGCGCCGACATCGCCAAGCTCACCGGCACCACCCAGAACGACATCGTCAAGGAGTACCTCTCGCGCGGGACGCACGTCTTCCCGCCCGGCCCCTCGGTGCGCCTGATCACCGACATGATCGCCTACACCGTCGGCCGCATCCCCAAGTGGAACCCGATCAACATCTGCAGCTACCACCTGCAGGAGGCCGGGGCCACGCCCGTCCAGGAGATCGCCTACGCGATGTGCACCGCCATCTCGGTGCTCGACGCCGTCCGCGACTCCGGCCAGGTGCCGGCCGAGCGGATGGGCGAGGTGGTCGCCCGGATCTCCTTCTTCGTCAACGCCGGCGTGCGCTTCGTCGAGGAGATGTGCAAGATGCGCGCCTTCGCCCAGCTGTGGGAGAAGGTCACGCTGGAGCGCTACGGCGTCCAGGACCCGAAGCAGCGCCGCTTCCGCTACGGCGTCCAGGTCAACTCGCTCGGCCTGACCGAGGCCCAGCCGGAGAACAACGTCCAGCGGATCGTCCTGGAGATGCTGGCCGTCACCCTCTCCAAGGACGCCCGCGCCCGCGCCGTCCAACTGCCGGCCTGGAACGAGGCGCTGGGCCTGCCCCGGCCCTGGGACCAGCAGTGGTCGCTGCGGATCCAGCAGGTGCTGGCCTACGAGTCGGACCTGCTGGAGTACGGCGACCTCTTCAACGGCTCCGAGGTGGTCGAGGCCAAGACCGCCGACCTGCTGGCCGGCGCCGAGGCGGAGATCGCCAAGGTGCTGGCCATGGGCGGGGTGATTCCGGCCGTGGAGTCCGGCTACCTGAAGTCCAACCTGGTCTCCTCGCACGCCGCCCGGCGGGCCCGGATCGAGTCCGGCGAGGACAGGATCGTCGGCGTCAACTGCTTCGACACCACCGAGGAGAGCCCGCTCACGGCCGACCTCGACACCGCCATCATGGTCGTCGACCCGGCCTCCGAGCAGTCCGTGCTCGCCGCCCTGGAGGCCTGGCGCGGACAGCGCGACGAGGCCGCCGTCCAGACCGCGCTGGCCGAGCTCAAGGCCACCGCGACCACCGACGCCAACCTGGTGCCGGCCACGCTCGCCTGCGCCCGGGCCGGCGTCACCACCGGCGAGTGGGCCTTCGCCCTGCGCGAGGTCTTCGGCGAGTACCGCGCGCCCACCGGCGTCGGCGGCGCCCCGGTCGCGGTGTCCGCCGAACCCGGCGGGGAACTGGCCGCGGTGCGCGCCGCCGTCGCCGCCACCGCCGAGGAGCTGGGCTCCGGCAAGCTGCGCCTGCTGGTCGGCAAGCCCGGCCTGGACGGGCACTCCAACGGCGCCGAGCAGATCGCCGTCCGGGCCCGCGACGCCGGGTTCGAGGTGGTCTACCAGGGCATCCGGCTGACCCCCGAGCAGATCGTCTCCGCCGCCGTCGCGGAGGACGTGCACTGCGTGGGCCTGTCGATCCTCTCCGGCGCCCACTGCGAGCTGGTGCCCGACGTCCTGCGCCGGCTGCGCCGGGCCGGGGTGCAGGATGTCCCGGTGATCGTGGGTGGCATCATCCCGGCAGCGGACGGCGAGGCCCTCAAGGCCGCCGGCGTCGCCGCCGTGTTCACCCCGAAGGACTTCGGCATCACCACCATCATCGGCCGGATCGTGGACGAGATCCGGCTCGCCAACAAGCTCCAGCCCTGGACGCCCGCACCCGCGCCCACCAGCTGACCACTGGGAAGGAACCGACCCACCCTCATGTCTGCCCACCCGTCGCCCGCCGCCACCTTCAACCGACTGCGCCCGCGCCGCTCCTGCCTCGCCGTGCCCGGCAGCAACCCGCGCTTCCTGGAGAAGGCCCAGGGCCTCCCCGCCGACCAGGTCTTCCTCGACCTGGAGGACGCCTGCGCCCCCCTGGCCAAGGAGAGCGCCCGCCACCACATCGTCGACGCGCTCAACAACGGCGACTGGGGCGGCAAGACCCGCGTCGTCCGGGTCAACGACTGGACCACCCACTGGACCTACCGCGACGTGATCACCGTCGTCGAGGGCGCCGGCCCCAACCTCGACTGCATCATGCTGCCCAAGGTCCAGGACGCCGAACAGGTCAAGGCGCTCGACCTGCTGCTCACCCAGATCGAGAAGACCATGGGCTTCGAGGTCGGCCGGATCGGCATCGAGGCGCAGATCGAGAACGCCAAGGGCCTGGTCAACGTCGACGCCATCGCCGAGGCCTCGCCCCGGCTGGAGACCATCATCTTCGGCCCCGCCGACTTCATGGCCTCCATCAACATGAAGTCCCTGGTGGTCGGCGAGCAGCCGGCCGGCTACCCGGCCGACGCCTACCACTACATCCTGATGCGCATCCTGATGGCCGCCCGCGCCAACGACCTCCAGGCGATCGACGGCCCGTACCTGCAGATCCGCAACCAGGAGGGCTACCGCGAGGTCGCCCGGCGCGCCGCAGCCCTCGGCTTCGACGGCAAGTGGGTGCTCCACCCCGACCAGGTCGGCGCCGCGAACGAGATCTTCTCGCCCTCCCAGGAGGACTACGACCACGCCGAGCTGATCCTCGACGCCTACGACTGGTGCACCTCCGAGGCGGGCGGCGCCAAGGGCTCCGCGATGCTCGGCGACGAGATGATCGACGAGGCCAGCCGCAAGATGGCCCTGGTCATCGCCGGTAAGGGCCGGGCCGCCGGCCTGGAGCGCACCACCAAGTTCGAGATCCCGGAAAGCTGAGGCCCGACGCGATGCAGTTCGGACGCACCTACGAGGAGTTCGAGGTCGGCGCGGTCTACAAGCACTGGCCCGGCAAGACCGTCACCGAGTACGACGACCACCTCTTCTGCCTGCTCACCATGAACCACCACCCGCTCCACCTGGACACCAACTACGCCGAGCGGACGACGGACTTCGGCAGGAACGTGGTGGTGGGCAACTACGTCTACTCGCTGCTGCTGGGCATGTCCGTCCCGGACGTCTCCGGCAAGGCCATCGCCAACCTGGAGATCGAGTCGCTGCGGCACGTCGCGCCGACCTTCCACGGCGACACCCTCTACGGCGAGACCACCGTCCTCGACAAGTGGCCGTCCAAGTCCAAGGACGACCGCGGCATCGTGTACGTCGAGACCAAGGGGTACAAGCAGGACGGCACGGTCGTCTGCATCTTCCGCCGCAAGGTGATGGTGCCGACCGAGACGTACGTCAAGGAGCGCGGCGGCGAGCAGCCCGGCCGCCCGACTCCCCTCTCCTAGGGCCCCGAATCCCCTGAGACCCCGGAGGGGCCGGCCGCCGTCATCGGCCGGCCCCCACCCGGAACGGGGGCCCTGCCGCCGCAGCCACGCCGGCAGGGCCCCCGGCAATCCCCCCCCCCCGCCCCCTTAAACCTTTCGGAGCCGCACGATGGGACGCCTGGCACAGACCGACGGCCTCACCGAGATCCAGCGGGACATCCTCGCCACCGTGCGGGATTTCGTCGACAAGGAGATCATTCCGGTCGCGACCGAGCTGGAACACCAGGACGAGTACCCGACCGCCATCGTCGAGGGGATGAAGCAGCTCGGCCTCTTCGGCCTCACCATCCCCGAGGAGTACGGCGGCCTCGGCGAGTCGCTGCTCACCTACGCCCTGGTGGTCGAGGAGATCGCCCGCGGCTGGATGAGCGTGTCCGGCATCGTCAACACCCACTTCATCGTGGCGCACATGATCAACGCCCACGGCACCCAGGAGCAGAAGGACCACTTCCTGCCGAGGATGGCCGCCGGGGAAATCCGCGGCGCGTTCTCGATGTCCGAGCCCGGCCTCGGCTCCGACGTTTCGGCCATCTCCACCAAGGGCGTCAAGGACGGGGAGTCCTACGTCCTCAACGGCCAGAAGATGTGGCTCACCAACGGCGGCACCTCCACCCTCGTCGCGGTCCTGTGCAAGACCGACGAGGGCGGCAGCACCCCGTACAAGAACATGACCACCTTCCTGATCGAGAAGACCCCCGGATTCGGCCCGAACCCGACCGTCCCCGGCCTCACCGTGCCCGGGAAGATCGAGAAGATGGGCTACAAGGGCGTCGACACCACCGAACTGGTCCTCCAGGACGTCCGGATCCCGGCCGACCGCGTCCTCGGCGGCGTCCCCGGGCGCGGCTTCTACCAGATGATGGACGGCGTCGAGGTCGGCCGCGTCAACGTCGCCGCCCGCGGCTGCGGCGTCGCCCGCCGCGCCTTCGAACTCGGCATCTCCTACGCCCAGCAGCGCTCCACCTTCGGCAAGAAGATCGCCGAGCACCAGGCCATCCAGTTCAAGCTCGCCGAGATGGCCACCAAGGTCGAGGCCGCCCACCAGATGATGGTCATGGCCGCCCGCAAGAAGGACGGCGGCGAGCGCAACGACCTCGAGGCCGGCATGGCCAAGTACCTCGCCTCCGAGTACTGCAAGGAGGTCGTCGAGGACGCGTTCCGCATCCACGGCGGCTACGGCTTCTCCAAGGAGTACGAGATCGAGCGGCTCTACCGCGAGGCCCCGATGCTGCTCATCGGTGAAGGAACTGCGGAGATCCAGAAGATGATCGTCGGACGCCGACTCCTGGAGGAGTACCGGATCGCGGAGTGAGCACCGGGTCACCCCGGCTCGACGAGCGGCCCCCGGGGCGCTCCGGGCCGGCTGGACGACCCCTTCCGAACCGCCGGTCGACGGGCGTGCGGGCCCGTCCCGGCCACCCGCCGTGCCATCACGGCCCCGGCCTGGTCCGCCGGGGTCCGGCACGGCCCTCCGGAAGCGGCCGCAGGGCGTACAGCTGCGGCGACACGCCCCGCGGCCGCTTCCGCACACCCTCGACGGGCCGTGTCCCGCACCCCCGGCGACCGCGAACGGCCCGTTCCGCCCACCGGGTTCCGCCGACAGGCCTGTTGAGACAAGTGTCACCAGCCCCGTCCGGTCCCTTGGGAACCGGACCGGGGCGAGCTACGGTCGTAGAGGTGGGACGCGCACACGCGCTTCCACCGGACACGTGAACGAGCAGGCGGGTTGCCCACCCACCGTGTGCTCCCGATAGCATCCACCGGGACAGCAAGCCGTCCCTCTATTACCCGATCCCGCGGTGGCCCCCGTCCAGCGGCCATGATCCCCCGCGACAAAGGTCTTCGATGCCCATCAGCCCGTCCCCTCACACCTCCGTCACGGACCGCGATGCCCTCGCAGCCACGACGGCCGGTCGGCGACCCCGCGTGACCATCGCGCGCGGAGCCACCCCCTGGTTCGTCCCCACCCTCGCCACGGCCGCCGTGACCACCGCCCTCACCCGGCGCAGCGGCAAGTGGGCCCTGGCAGCGGTACCCGCCTGTGCGCTCGGCGCGGGCATGCTGTGGTTCTTCCGCGACCCCGAGCGTGAGATCGGCGCGGGCAGAGTGATCTCCCCCGCCGACGGCGTGGTGCAGAGCATCGACGCCTGGCCGGACGGCCGCACCCGGGTCGCGATCTTCATGAGCCCGCTCAACGTCCACGTCAACCGCGCGCCCCTGCCCGGCACGGTGACGTCGGTCGAGCACGTCGCGGGCGGCTTCGTCCCCGCGTTCAACAAGGACAGCGACCAGAACGAGCGGGTCGTCTGGCACTTCGACACCGAGCTCGGCGACATCGAGATGGTGCAGATCGCGGGGGCCGTGGCCCGTCGCATCGTGCCGTACGTCGCCGCCGGTACCAAGGTCGAGCAGGGCGACCGGATCGGTCTGATCCGGTTCGGCTCCCGGGTCGACACCTACCTGCCGGCCGGCGTCGAGGTCGGCGTCGAGGTCGGCCAGAAGACCACAGCCGGGGTGACGCGCCTTGACCGTGACTGATCCTGAGACAATCGTCGGCCTGGACGACGAGGAGACGGCCCTGCGCCGTCGCCGCTGGGCCCGCGACCGCGAGCTGCGCGCCCCGCGCTCTCCCCAGCACCTGTCCACCGCCGACTTCCTGACCCTGGGGAACGCCGTCTGCGGCTTCCTGGCGATCTACTCGATCACCACCGGGGTCCTGGTCCCGCACATCACCAACCCGGACGCCGCACCCGACCGGCACAGCGCCGCCACCGCGGTCACGCTGCTGCTCATCGGCTCCATGTGCGACCTCTTCGACGGGCTGGTGGCGCGCAAGCTCCGCTCCTCCGCCCTCGGAGCGGAACTGGACAACCTGGCCGACCTGATCAGCTTCGGCATCGCGCCGGCCTACTTCGTCGCCGTCTGGGGCATGGTCTCGCAGGGCTCCAACAGCAAGCTCTCGGCGCTCATCGCGATCACCGTCCTGCTCGCGGTCGTCCTGCGGCTCGCCCGCTTCTCCGCCGTCAAGATGCGGCCCGGGGTGTTCCAGGGCATGCCCTGCCCGATGGGCGCGATGACGGTCATCGCCATCGTGCTGCTCGACCCGCCGTTCCTGCCCGGTCTGCTCGCCATCTTCGGCGCCGCGTACCTCATGGTCAGCCGGATCGAGTACCCCAAGCCCCAGGGGCTGCTGGCCACCGCCACGCTGTGCTGGATCGTCGTCTCGATCGGCTGCCTCGCGGCCTGGGCGACCGGCCTGCCCGGCGGCGACGCCCTGATGCACGTCGGTGCCTTCGCCCAGATCACGCTCGCCGCGATGGCCCCGCTGCTGGTCATCCGGCGCAAGGTCGGACAGAAGGTCGGCGACGTCCGCGCCAGGCGGGCGGAGTCCCGCCTCGGCTGAGTCGTTCCCGTACGCGAGAGGGGCCCGGATCCAGTCGGATCCGGGCCCCTCTTCGTCGTGCCCGCTCTTCTCCTCGTCGCGCTCGTTCTTCGACGGGCGCTGCTACGCGCCGCCGGTGTGCACGCTGAACGCCGAGCGGCGGGCCGCCCGCGCCACGCCCGGATCCGGGTGCACGCCCGAGACCGCCGTCAGCACCGAGGCCGCCCGCGGGTGCCCCGACTGCCGGGCCCGGGCGAACAACCGCACCGGATCGCCCGCCGCGGCGCCCTCGACGTGGCCCACCAGCAGCTCCGTCTCGCCGTGGTCCAGCACCGCCGCAGCCGTGTCCACCCACAGCCAGGCCGCGTCCTCCGCCCCCAGCACGTCCGCGGGCGAAACGCCCTCGTCCGAGCGTTCCGCCAGCCACAACAGCGCGTACGGGCGCAGCACCGGCTCGTCCACCGATGCCCGCACCGCCTGCTCGGCCGGGCCGCCGGCCACCCGCAGCGCCTCGAAGGCCAGCCCGCGCACCAGCGCGTCGTCCCCCTGCGCCGCGTCCAGCAGCTCCGCCACCGCCCGATCGGCCGGACGGGCCGCCACCCAGGCGCGGAACTCGGCCCGCGCCGGGCCCGGCGAGTAGTCCGCGCAGGCGTTCAGCAGCTCGAAGGCGCTCTGCTCGATGTGCCCGGCCGCGGTCTGCGCGACCGTGCAGATCTCCTCCAGCTTCGCCCGCACCGCCCAGTGGCCCAGCGGCGACAGCTCGGCGGCCTCGTCCCTGCGGACCACGGCCCCGACGGCCGCCAGGCCGTCCAGCATCCAGTCCAGGACCGCGGCCACGTCCGCCGGCGACGGCGGGGTGTCGATCTGCGGCTCCCGGCACGTGCCGCGGACCGCCGAGACCGCCGAGGCGGCGTGCGGCACGGGCGACAGGCCCGAACCGTCCGTGCCACCCACCCGGCGCTCGTCCAGCCCCCGGCGCAGCAGCTCCAGCAGTTCGCCGTCCGACACCGGACCGGCCACCAGGTGCAGGAACGACAGCAGCTGCGGCGCCTGGTCCACCGCCTGGCCGGCCAGCACCGCGAACACGCCCCGCAGGGCGGCGGGCGGCACCGGGGCGAGCAGCGTCCAGGCGTCGAACAGCGCCGACCAGCCGCGGACGACCGCCTCGTCGTCGTGCTCCCAGGCGTGCAGGCGCCAACCCGGGACCGCACCGCCGTCCCTGGCCTCCACCAGGCCGACCAGCAGCGCCTGCCCCCACGCCTTGGCGGCGGCGCCGACCGTCATGGCCAGCGCCCGACCCGCCGCACGGGCGTCATCGGGCAGCAGCTCGCCCCGCTTGTCGACCTCTTCCAGGTCCCCCGCCCAGCGGGCGATCCGGACGGCGTCCACCAGCATCCGGCGGGCCAGCGGCGCCAGCTCGGCCGGCGCGGGGAAGCCCTCCGGTACGGGAACCCTCCCCCGACCGGGCGCCGCAGCGGGCCCTCGTCGGCGGGGTACCCCGGCCCCGCCCGGCTTGCCAGCGGCGGGCCGGTGGGCCGTACCGGGGAGACGGGTCACCGTCGCACCAGTACCGATCGTCGGAGGGAGCGGGGCATCACGGTCGCGCGGATTCCGAGACGTCACGTCGAGCAGTCTTCCCCTTGTACCGGCCTTCTGTCACATCCGGTTGGCTGTACGGACGGGCGGCCGTCGACGGCACCTCCCCAAGATCGGGCAACAATCGGGCAACAGAGGCAAACCGCCTGGCCGGAAACAGGTGGCGGGGTCATGCCATCACGGCTCAACCCTTGCGGCGACGGTCGCGCTACCCGCCCGACCGGTCACACTCCGTGGCCGACAGGTGAGGTCCGGGTTCCGTACGGAGGCCCCGCGGGTGTGACTTCTCACGCGGGGGGGCTGGGTTCAGAGAAGGGGGGTGAGCCAGCGGCGGAGGAGTTCGGTGTAGTGGGTGGGGGCGGAGTTCCAGAGGGTGGCGTGGTCGGCGCCCGGGAAAGGGCGGAGGCTGACCACACCGGGGCGGGCGGCGGCGAGGCGCTCGGCGGCGCGGAAGGGGGCGACCTGGTCGTCGGGGCTGTGCAGGAGGAGGGTGGGGACGCGCAGGTCGGCGCCCTCGGCGATGCGGCCGAAGTCGGCGAGGTCGACGCCGGTGCGGCCCTCGGCGGCGAGGGCGCCGAGCTCGGCGGCGGCGCCGGTGTAGCCGGCCCGGGCGGCGCCGCGGCGGGCGGTGGCGGGCAGGTCGAGGACCGGCGAGTCCAGGACGAGGCCGCTGATGGCATGGGCCCAGGCGGAGCGGGAGGCCGTCTGGAGGGCCATGGTGGCGCCGAGGGACCAGCCGTACAGGATGACCCGGCCGGCGCCGCTGTCGAGGGCGAGCCGTACCGCCGACTCGACGTCGCGCCACTCGGTCTCGCCGAAGTGGCCGAGCCCGTCCGGCGAGGCCGGGGCGCCCTGGTCGCCGCGGTAGGTGACGGCGAGGGCGGGCAGGGCGAGGCGGTCGAGGACGGGGAGGACCGGGAGGGTCTGCTGCCGGTCGGCGCCGGGGCCGTGGACGAGGATCACCCAGGTGCCGCGTTTGCCGGCGAGGCGCCAGGCGGGGAGGGCGCCGAGTTCGCCGTCGGCGGCGGTGTCGGTGAAGGGGAGGCCGAGCGCCTCGGTGGGGTCGCCGAGGTGGACGCGGGGGGTGAAGCGGACCTCGGTGCCGGGGGTGAGGGTGCCCCGGTCCGCGCGGACGAGGCGGCGGGTGACGCCGTTCTCGTCGCTGTGCAGGACCTCCTCGACGACGGCGTGGCCGTGGTCGTCCCATTCCACGGCCCAGCGGCCGGGGCGAAGGCTCTCGGGGCGGCGGTTGAAGGTGATCCGGCCCGCGGCGAGGCTCCGCACCAGGACGGGGCCGGACTCCCGGGCGGCGCTCGCCGGGTGGACCAGCCGTTCGGAGGCCCGGCGGCCGATCACCAGGACGGCGGCCCCGGCGGCCCCGGCGCCGACGACGGCGGCCGCCACGACGGCCGCGGTTCCCCAACGCATATCGCTCCCCGCTCTGCTGGTCTTGGACCGGACGGTGTCCGGGCGGTGTCCGGGCACCAGTTCACCGGGGGGCCGCGCGGGCGGCCACCGGGCTGGGCCGTCCGGGGCACGGCGGGGCCTCGGGCTGGGCGGGCGTCAGGCAGGGCGGGGCGGGGCGGGCGGATCGGAGGTGGCGACGGGGCTCCGAGGTGTGACCAACCCCTCCGTGACCTCGGTTGACTCCCGGTTCGGCCGCGTGATGGGATCCTGGGGCCAAACGGAGGCATGCAGAGGAAGCCGGTGCGAGTCCGGCGCGGTCCCGCCACTGTCACCGGGGAGCACGCTCGGAACATTGCCACGGCGGACCGTCAGAAGCCGCTGGAAGGCCCGGGGGTGTGTCCGACCCGGAAGCCAGGAGACTCTCGCCCCCGGTACGTCGATCCAGGGCGCGGACCCTGAGTGAGGACACGCACGCGATGCAGGCTGCCCCGCCCCGCCGGACCCCACGCGGCCTTCCGCCGAACCCGCCGTGCGCCCGCTGACCCGCGCCGCCGCGTTCGCGCTCGGCGCCGCCGCGGGCTTCGCCGCGGACGCCCGCTTCGCCGACCCCCGGCGCGGCCACCCGGTGGCCGTCTTCGGCGGTGCGGCGACCCGGCTGGAGCGGCGGGTGTGGCAGGACGACCGGGTGGCCGGCGCCGGGTACACGGCGCTGTGCGTCGGCGCGGTCGCGGCCGGCGCGGTGGCCCTGGACCGTACGGTGGGCCGGCGTCCGCTGGGCCGGGCCGCGCTGGCGGCCGCCGCGACCTGGACGGTGCTGGGCGGCACCTCGCTGACCCGGGAGGCGCGCACCATCGGCCGGTCGCTGGCCACGGGCGACCTGGCGGCCGCGCGGGAGCGGCTGCCGCACCTGTGCGGGCGGGACCCGAGCGCGCTGGACGGGCCTCAGATCGCCCGCGCGGTGGTCGAGTCGGTGGCCGAGAACACGGCGGACGCCGTGGTGAACGCGCTGGTCTGGGGCACGCTGGCGGGCACCCCGGGGCTGCTGGCGTTCCGCGCGGTGAACACGCTGGACGCGATGGTCGGCCACCGCTCGCCGCGGTACGCCCGGTTCGGCTGGGCCTCGGCCCGGCTGGACGACGTGGCGGGCTGGCCGGGCGCCCGGCTGACGGCTCTGCTCACGGTGGCCGCCGCGCCGCAGCCGAAAACGGCCTGGCGGGTCTGGCGGCGGGACGGTTCGGCGCACCCGAGCCCGAACGCGGGCCAGGCGGAGGCGGCCTTCGCGGGCGCGGTGGGCGTCCGGCTGGGCGGGACCCTCCAGTAC
Organism: Kitasatospora sp. NPDC088779; assembly: GCF_040685395.1. Classification (NCBI taxonomy): domain Bacteria; kingdom Bacillati; phylum Actinomycetota; class Actinomycetes; order Kitasatosporales; family Streptomycetaceae; genus Kitasatospora; species Kitasatospora sp. NPDC088779. The sequence goes on from NZ_JBFBHW010000005.1 coordinate 60,411, forward strand.
GGGGAGCGGGTGGAACACCGGCCGGTGCTGGGCGCGGAGTTGCGGCCGGTGACGGCGGACGACATCGAGCGGGCCTGCGTGCTCTCCCGGCGGGTGGGCGCGCTGGCCCTGGGTACGACGGTCGCGGGGCACGTCGCGCTGCGCTTGCTGACGACACGGTGGAGGGGAAGGGCATGAGCAACGCACTGCTGGTCGCGGGGACGACCTCGGACGCGGGCAAGAGTGTGGTGACCGCGGGCATCTGCCGCTGGCTGGCCCGGCAGGGGGTGCGGGTCGCGCCGTTCAAGGCGCAGAACATGTCGCTGAACTCCTTCGTCACCGCCGACGGCGCCGAGATCGGCCGGGCGCAGGCGATGCAGGCGCAGGCGGCCCGGGTGGAGCCGGAGGCGGCGATGAACCCGGTGCTGCTGAAGCCGGGGGCGGACGGCCGCAGCCAGGTGGTGCTGCTGGGCCGGCCGGTCGCCGAGGTGGGCGCGCTGGACTACCGCGAACGCAAGCCCGTCCTGCTGGAACGGTCGCTGGAGTGCCTGGCGGATATGCGCCGCCGCTACGAGGTGGTGGTCTGCGAGGGCGCCGGTTCGCCCGCCGAGATCAACCTGCGGGACCGGGACATCGCCAACATGGGCCTGGCGACGGCCGCCGGGCTGCCGGTGGTGGTGGTCGGGGACATCGACCGCGGCGGCGTCTTCGCGGCGATGTACGGGACGCTGGCACTGCTGTCGGCGGAGGACCAGCGGCACGTGGCGGGCTGGTTCGTCAACAAGTTCCGCGGCGACGCGCGGCTGCTGGCGCCCGGCCTGGACATGCTGCACGGGCTGACCGGCCGTCCGGTGCTGGGCACCCTGCCGATGCTGCCGGGCCTGTGGCTGGACGCCGAGGACTCGCTGGACCTGTCCACGGTGGTGGACCGGGTGGACGGCCGCGGCCCGCTCGGGGCGGACGTGCTGCGGGTGGCCGTGGTGCGCTTCCCCCGGCTGTCGAACTTCACCGACCTGGACGCGCTGGCGCAGGAGCCCGGTGTGCTGGTGCGCTGGGTGACCCGGCCGGAGGAACTGGCCGACGCCGACCTGGTGGTGCTGCCCGGCACCCGGGCCACCGTGGCCGACCTGGCCTGGCTGCGCGAACGCGGCCTGGAGCCGGCGCTGAAGGCGCGGGCGGCGGCCGGGCTGCCGGTCCTCGGGGTGTGCGGCGGCTACCAGATGCTGGCGCGCGGGATCGAGGACGAGGTGGAGTCCGGGGCCGGCTCGGTCGAGGGCCTGGGCCTGCTGCCGACGCACGTGCGGTTCGGCGCCGAGAAGGTGCTGGCGCGGCCGGCCGGCACGGCGTACGGGCAGCGGGTCGAGGGGTACGAGATCCACCACGGAGTGGTGGCCGTGGAGGGGGGCGAGCCGTTCTTCTCCGATGACGACGGGCACGGCCTGGACGGCTGCCGGGTCGGCCCGGTGTGGGGCACCACCTGGCACGGCGCGCTGGAGAACGACGGCTTCCGCCGTGAACTCCTGCGCGAGGTCGCCGCGTTGGCGGGCCGGGCGTTCGTGCCGGCGCCGGACACCTCGTTCGCCGAGGCGCGCGAGGCCCGGCTGGACCGGCTGGGCGACCTGATCGAGGAACACGCGGACACCGACGCGCTGTGGAAGCTGATCGAGGGCGGGGTGCCGGCGGCCGGATCGCTGCCGTTCCTGGCGCCCGGGGCACCTGGGGAGTATGCATGAGTGACGTCCGCTATCCGTTCACCGCGATCGTCGGCATGCCCGACCTGCGGCTCGGACTGCTGCTCAACGCGGTCTCGCCGGCCGTGGGCGGCGTGCTGGTGCGCGGCGAGAAGGGCACCGCGAAGTCGACCATGGTGCGCGCGCTGGCCGGCCTGTTGCCGACCCTCGCGGCCGTCGACGGCTGCCGGTTCGCCTGCGACCCGGCCGCTCCGGACCCGCAGTGCCCGGACGGGCCGCACGACCGCCCTTCGGCGTCCGAACGCCCCGCCCAGCTGGTCGAGTTGCCGGTCGGCGTGGCCGAGGACCGGATCGTCGGCTCGCTCGACCTGGAACGGGCGCTCGCCGAGGGCGTCAAGGCGTACGAGCCGGGGCTGCTCGCCAAGGCGCACCGCGGCGTGCTCTACATCGACGAGGTGAACCTGCTCCAGGACCACGTCGTGGACCTGCTGCTGGACGCCGCCGCGATGGGCCGCTCGTACGTCGAGCGCGAGGGCGTGTCGGTGCGGCACGCCGCCCGCTTCCTGCTGGTCGGCACGATGAACCCGGAGGAGGGCGAGCTCCGGCCGCAGCTGCTCGACCGGTTCGGCCTGACCGTCGAGATCGCCGCCACCCGGGACCCGGCCGAGCGCGCCGAGGTGGTCCGCCGCCGGCTCGGCTACGACGCCGACCCGGCCGGCTTCGCCGCGCGGTTCGCCGCGGACGAGCAGGCGCTCGCCGAACGCATCACCGCCGCACGGGAGTTGCTGCCCGAGGTGGAGCTGACGGATGTCGCACTGCGCCAGATCACCGCCGTGTGCGCCGCGTTCGAGGTGGACGGGCTGCGCGCCGACATCGTGATGGCCCGCACCGCCGTCGCGCTCGCCGCCTGGGACGGGCGGACCGAGGTGCTGGAGGAGGACGTCCGCAAGGCCGCCCAGCTGGCGCTGCCGCACCGGCGCCGCCGCAACCCCTTCGACGCGCCGGGGCTGGACGAGGAACAGCTCGACCGGACGCTGGAGGAGCACGCGCAGCCGCAGGAGCCCTCGGAGTCGTCGGAGCCCTCGGAGCCCGAGGAGTCGTCGGAGCCCGAGGAGCCCGGGGGCTCAGGAGAGGCTGAGGGCGACGGCGAGGGCGACGGCCCCGAGGACGACGGTCCGGGCCCGGACGGCGGCCCCGGCGGCGGCCCGGACGGCGGCGGGGCCCCCGAGCCCGCCTCTGGTCCGGAGGCATCGGCCGCCGAGCCGGACGAGCCGCTCCAGCAGCCCGTGCCGGCCCAACACCCCGCCCCTGCACGGGAGTCGGCACCGGTCGCGGCCGGCGACCCGTACCGGACCAAGCTGTTCACCGTGCAGGGCACCGGCCACGGCGCCCAGGGCCGCCGCTCCCCCGCCGAGACCACCGGCGGGCACACCGTGCGCGCCCGGCGCCCCCAGGGTGCGCTCAGCCGGCTGCACCTGACCGCCACCCTGCAGGCCGCCGCACCGCACCAGGCGGCACGCGGGCGGGCCGGCCGGGCGCTGGTGCTGCGCAAGGACGACTTCCGCGAACAGGTCCGCCAGGGACGGGAGTCCAACCTGGTGCTGTTCGTCGTCGACGCCTCCGGCTCGATGGCCGCCCGGCAGCGGATGACCGCCGTCAAGGGCGCCGTGCTGTCCCTGCTGATGGACGCCTACCAGCGGCGCGACAAGATCGGCATGATCACCTTCCGGGGCGCGGACGCCGAACTGGCGCTACCGCCGACGTCGTCCGTGGAGGTCGGCGCGGCCCGGCTGGAGTCGCTGCCCACCGGCGGTCGCACCCCGCTGGCCGCCGGCCTGCTGCGCGCGCACGAGGTGCTGCGGGTGGAGCGGCTGCGCGACCCGAGCCGCCGCCCGCTGCTGGTCGTGGTGACCGACGGCCGGGCCACCGGCGGGCGGGACGCGCTCGCCCGGTCGCAGCGCGCGGCCGGGCTGTTCGCCGCGCAGGGCACCGCCAGCGTGGTGCTGGACTGCGAGTCCGGCCCCGTCCGACTCGGCCTCGCCCGCACCCTGGCCGGGCTGCTCGGCGGCACCGCCGTCAGCCTGGACGAGCTGCGCCCCGAGGGCGTCGCCTCGCTCGTCCGCGAGAACCGGCAGGACAGCCGGCGCGAGAACCGTCGCGAGAACCGTGCCACCACCATGCGAAAGGCGGCCTGAGCCGACATGCCCAAGGGTGTCCCCGAGAGCGTCCCCGACGATGGCCTGACGACTCGTCAGCGCCGCACGCAGCCGATCACCGCCGTGCACACCGGCCCCGGCAAGGGCAAGTCCACGGCCGCGTTCGGCATGGCGCTGCGGGCCTGGAACCAGGGCTGGCCCGTCGGGGTGTTCCAGTTCGTGAAGTCCGCCAAGTGGAAGGTCGGCGAGGAGAACGCGCTGCGCGTGCTCGGCGCCTCCGGCGAGGGCGGGACGGTCGACTGGCACAAGATGGGCTCCGGCTGGTCGTGGATCCAGCGCTCCAGCGAGATGGAGATGGACAGCGAGGCGGCCGCCAAGGAGGGCTGGGAGCAGGTCAAGCGCGACCTGGCGGCCGAGACCTACCGCTTCTACGTGCTGGACGAGTTCACCTACCCGATGCACTGGGGCTGGGTCGACCCGGAGGAGGTCGTGTCGGTGCTCAAGGACCGCCCGGGCAGCCAGCACGTCGTCGTCACCGGCCGGTACGCGCCCGAGCCGCTGACCGAATTCGCCGACCTGGTCACCGAGATGACCAAGGTCAAGCACCCCATGGACGCCGGCCGCAAGGGCCAGCGCGGTATCGAGTGGTAGACCGTTGAGCACTGCCGGCAGGCCGTTGGCCGCCATCCCCCGCCTCGTCATCGCCGCGCCCTCCTCGGGCGCCGGCAAGACCACCGTCGCCACCGGCCTGATCGCGGCGCTCACCGCGCGCGGGCTGGCGGTGTCCCCGCACAAGGTCGGCCCCGACTACATCGACCCGGGCTACCACGCGCTCGCCGCCGGGCGCCCGGGCCGCAACCTGGACGCCTTCCTGTGCGGCCCGGAGCGGATCGCCCCGCTCTTCCTGCACGGCGCGGCGGGGGCGGACGTCGCGGTGGTCGAGGGGGTCATGGGCCTGTTCGACGGGGCCTCCGGGCGGGGGGAGCTGGCCTCCACCGCGCACGTCGCCAAGCTGCTGCGGGCGCCCGTGGTCCTGGTGGTGGACGGCTCCTCGCAGTCCCGGTCGGTGGCCGCGCTGGTGCACGGCTTCGCCTCCTGGGACCCGGAGGTGCGCCTCGCCGGGGTGATCCTCAACCGGGTCGCCTCCGACCGGCACGAGCACCTCCTGCGCGAGGCCCTGGAGGAAGGCTCGGGCGTGCCCGTGCTGGGCGCGCTGCGCCGCTCCACGGCGGTCGCCACGCCGTCCCGCCACCTCGGGCTGATCCCGGCCGTGGAGCGCTCGGCGGAGGCCCTGCGCGCCGTCGCCGACATGGGTGAACTCGTCGCCGCCTCGGTCGACTTGGACGCCCTGCTCGAACTCGCCCGGACGGCCCCGGAGTTGACCGCCGAACCGTGGAACCCGTCGGCCGAGGTCGACCCGGTGGCCGGCACACCGCGGATCGCGGTGGCGGGCGGCGCCGCGTTCTCCTTCTCGTACGCCGAGAACGCCGAACTCCTCACCGCCGCAGGCGCCGAGGTCGTCCCCTTCGACCCGCTGCACGCCTCGGCGCTGCCCGACGGCACGGCCGGCCTGGTGATCGGCGGCGGCTTCCCCGAACTGTACGTCCGGGAGCTGAGCGGCAACACGGCGCTGCGCGGGGCCATCGCGGAGTTCGCCGCCGGCGGCGGCCCGATCGCCGCCGAATGCGCCGGACTCCTCTACCTGGGACGCGAGTTGGACGGCCTGCCGATGTGCGGCGTGCTGGACACCGGCGCCCGGATGACCGAACGGCTCACCCTCGGCTACCGGGAGGCCGTCGCCCTGCACGACTCCCCGCTCGCCCGGACCGGCACCCGGGTGCGCGGCCACGAGTTCCACCGGACGGTCTGCGAACCGGGCGCGGGCGAGCACCCCGCCTGGGGCTGGCGCCTGCCCACCGGCCCCCGCACCGAGGGCTTCGCGGGCAGCCACGTCCACGCCTCCTACCTGCACCTGCACTGGGCCGGAGCCCCGTCCCTGGCCACCTCCTTCACCTCCGCCGCAGCCACCTACCAGGCGACCCCCGGGAACCCCGCGTCACCGTGACCCCCCCTCGGGCCCTGCCCGTCTCAGGACGGGCCGTTGCCGAAGGTGCCGGTCAGGGGGTCGGGGCGGTCGGGGCGGTCGGCGCGGTGGCAGGTGGCGCAGCGGAGGCGGGTGTAGATCGCCACCGGGCCCATGAAGACGTCCTCGCGGCCGTCCGCCGGGGAGGCGGAGGCGGCCGGCCCGCCGCAGTCCAGGCAGGCGCGGCGGGGGCGGGCGGCGATGGAGCAGGCGCGGCAGACCAGGTGGGTCGGGTGCTCGGCGTGGACGACCACGGGCTGGGGGCCGCCGTTGAGCAGGTGGACGCACCACGTGCAGGACTCGTCCGCCTGCGCCGCCAGCATCCGGGCCCTGGTCTCCTGCTGCCACCTGGCGGCCTTCTGCACCGGGACCGTCACCGGCGACCCCCACCCGGCGGCACTGAGCCACTGGGCGCCCTCCGCCCCTGCCGCCCGCAGCTGGTCGTCGACGGCGATGTCCCTGGGGGTCTTGTCCTTCATGGGCTCCTCCTCCGGTGCGGTTCCCGCCGGGTTAACGCCACCGGGGAGGCCACGGACACGCGAACTGCCCGACCACTACGGCCGCCTGCCGCTGCTGACACCGCCCGCGCACGTCCGGACCGACCGTCACCGCGGGGCCGCCCCTGCCCCCCCAACGTACGCCGAAGCGCCGGACCGCGCGGCGGTTCAGGCGCAGACGCCGGGGGCGCGCTCAGCCGGTGGCGCGGATGTAGATGTCGGCGGCGCCGGGGGCGGCGCCGGGGATGGTGGCGACGTAGATGCGGCGGGTGGTCTGGGGGTGGCTGGGGGGCGGGGTGGGGGTGAGGGAGGGGGTGGGCGTCGGGGTGAGCGTTGGGGTCGGGGTCAGGGGGAGGGTGACGGAGGGGGTGGGCTCGGGGGTTTCGTCGTCGAGGTCCGGGGTGGGGTCGGCGTCGGCGTCCGGTTCGGCGTCGGGGTCGGCGGCCTGGAGGCCAGGGGGTGCCGCGGGCGCCGGGGGCGCCGGGTCCGCGGTGGTGGCGTCGGGGGTGGGGGTGGGCTCAGGGTCCGGGAGGAGTTCGGGGGCCTCGGCCGGGCCGTCGCCGCCGAGGGCGGCGGTGAGGTCGGCCGGGAGGGGTGCGGTGGGGCCGGGGGCCGGGAGGTCGTAGGCGCGGAGGAAGTCGCCGAGGCCGACGTCCTTGCCCGCGACGCGGTAGTGCAGGTAGGCGATGGGGGCGCCGTCGGGGGTGTGGGTGTAGACGGCGCCGACGGGGACGTAGGAGCGGCCGACACCGGGGTGCTGGGAGGGGTGGAGGCCGGCGAGGAGTTCGGCCCGGTCGCGGTCGGTCTCGCGGCCGACGCGGCCGGCGGTGAGCGAGTTGACGCCGCGCACCACGAGGGCGGCCGCGACGGACACGCAGAGGACCAGTCCGACGGCGACGGTGCGCCGCAGGACGGGTCGGCCGTGCAGGGCCGGCCAGGAGTCGGTGACCGCGCGCTCGGGCGGGATGCCGTCCACGATTGTCGTTCCCCCGTTCGATCAGGACGTCATTGTGCTCGACGAGGGACCGTAGCCGAGAGTTCCTCAGCCCAGGTAGGCGGGGGCGACCGCGGCCTGGGTGACCCGCCGGGGGGCACCGCCGCCGTCGGCGGGGACGGTCCACAGGTCGGCGCCGTAGTCGCCGGGCAGAGCGTAGAGGAGGGTACCGGTGTCCGACCAGACGGCCTGGTCGTCGATGTTGCGCTGTTCGGCGGTGGCCGTCTCGGTCATGGTGGCGAGGTCGAGGACGTACAGGCGCCAGGGGGCGTCGGGGGACAGGCCGGGGACGCGCTTCTTGTACGCGATGCGGGTGCCGTCCGGGGAGAGCGAGGGGCACTCGACGTTCTCGTGCAGGGTGGTGAGGGTGTGGGCGGCGAGGTCGCCGCGGACGAGGTGGGTGTGGCCGCCGGTGGCGAGGGTCGCGTAGAAGGTGTTGTCGTCGGCGAAGGTCACGCCCCAGATGTTGATGTCGTGGGCCTGGTAGGGGTGGCCGTCCTTGATCACGTCGAAGGTCTCCAGGTTGTCCCGGAGGTTCCAGTCGCGGACGTCGACGATGGAGGTGCGGGTGGAGAAGTCGGTGCCCGCGTAGGAGTCGCCGCTGACGAAGACCGTCCAGGCGGCGAGGTGCCCGGACGGGGAGACTCGGGAGCGGGTGGGGATGCCGGCCGCCGGGTAGGAGCGCCGTTCGCGCAGGTGGTCGTCGAGGACGACGGCGCGGTAGGTGTCCTCCAGGGCGCCGTGCTGGGCCTGGAGGCAGATGCCGGTGCCGGCGGCGGCGTAGAAGCGCAGGCACTGGACGCCGGAGGCGGTGCGCGGACCGTCCGGGCGGTCGGCGGGGACGGCGGTGAGTTCGTCGCGGTGCGGGCCCCAGGCCATGTTGCGGAAGACCAGCTTCCGCCCCTCGGAGGGCTTCTGCAGGGTGACGGCGCCCTCGGTGACGGCGGGGCCGCCGGGCTGGGCCTGGTCGCGCCGGGCGGTGCGGTCGGCGGCGTGGAGGACGGCCCCGGTGCCGACGGCGCCGAGCAGCAGGACGGCGACCAGGAGGATGATCACCCTGGTCCGGTTCTGGAGTCGGTTCACGGGCTCTCCTCGACGGTGGTGGTGGCGGGTTCACGCAGGACGGCGGCCGCGCCGAGCACGCAGAGCGCGAGCGCCCCCGCCGACCAGCCCAGCGCGCCGGTGCCGCCGACCGCGCTCCACAGCGCGCCGAACAGCAGCGAGCAGGCGAACCGGGCGAGCGCCTGCCCGGTGCCGACCAGGGCCAGCCCGGCGCCGCGCTGCCCGGCCGGGACGGCGTCGGCCGCGGCGGCGGCGAGCACGCCGTCGGTGGCCGCGTAGAAGGCGCCGTGCAGCACGAGGACGCAGACGGCCACCGCCGGGCCGCCGGCCGGCGAGAGCAGCAGCCCGTACGCGAGCAGCAGCAGCACGTGCCCGCCGAGGAAGAGCCGGCGGCGGCCGATCCGGTCGGCGAGGGCGCCGAGCGGGACGGCGAGCAGCAGGAAGGCGGCGGCGGTGCCGAGCGGCAGCAGCGGGAACAGGTCGACGGAGAGGCCGAGCCGGCGCTGGACGAGGAGGTAGAGGAAGGAGTCGCTGACGGTGGTGAGTCCGAGCAGGACGGCGCAGAGCGTGAGCCGTCGCAGCCCGGGCAGCCGCAGCAGGGTGAGGCTGTCGCGCAGCGTGGGAGCAGTAGTTGACGGCTCGCCAGTCGACGGCCGGTTCGGCACGAACAGCAGCAGGACCAGCACACCGAGGGCGGCGACGCACGCGCTGACCGTGAACACCGCGTTGTAGCCGTGCCGTTCTCCCCCGTCGGCGAGCATCGGCCCGCCCGCCAGGCGCAGCACGAGGAAGGCGGTGAGCGGGCCGAGCAGGGCCCCGGCGGTGTCCATCGCCCGGTGCACGCCGAACGCCCGTCCGCGGTGGGCGGGTTCGGTGGAGAGCGAGATCATCGCGTCCCGGGGCGCGGTGCGCAGACCCTTGCCGGTGCGGTCGACGGCGATCACGGCGCCGATCAGCGGCACGGTGTGGACGAGCAGCAGCAGCGGTTTGCAGAGCGCGGACAGGCCGTAGCCGACGGCCGCGACGGCCTTGTGGCGGGCGGCGCCGTCACGGCCGCGGCGGTCGGCGAGGTGGCCCCCGGCGAGGCGCACGAGCGCGCTGAACCCGTTCTGGATGCCGTCCAGCAGCCCGAACCCGAGCGGGGAGAGGCCGAGGCCGGTGAGCAGGTAGAGCGGCAGGACGGCGGTGACCATCTCGGAGGAGATGTCGGTGACCAGGCTGACGGCGCCGAGGGCGAGCACCGTCCCGGGTACGGCGCGCAGGGCGGCGCCCCGCCGCCCCGGCGGCTCCGTTGCGGAGGCCGGGGCGGCGGGGGCCTTGGAGCTGCGGGAGTCCGCGACGTACACGGGCGTCAGTTCCAGATGCCGGTGATGTCGGTGGCGTTGGCGGCGTTGCCCGCGTGGGTGGTCAGCCCGGCGAGGTCCTCCAGGGTGCGCAGCACGTTGTAGTGGTTGTAGGTGGTGCCGGTGCTGCTGCCGGGGGTGACGTGGGCACCGTAGACGACGGTCGGGATGCGGTTGCCGGCGAGGCGGTTGTCCTCGTCGAAGGTGACCACGAGCAGGCTGTTGTGGCTCTTGGCCCAGTCCGCGTAGGCGGCGAGGTTGGTCTGCAGCCAGGTGTCACCGGTGCCGACGGAACAGTCGTGCATGTCGTTGCACAGGTCCGGGATGACGAAGGAGACCTTGGGCAGGGTGGTGTAGTCGGTCGGGAAGGCGTCCATGCCGTAGGCGCTGGAGGCGGGCACGTTGCCGAAGCCGAACCACGGGTTGTGCTTCTGCGCGTAGTTGTCGACGCGGCAGTCGGTGGCGCCCTGGGCGGGCAGGCCCTCGTTGTAGCTGGCCCAGGTCCGGCCGGCGGCGAGCAGTTCGGAGCCCAGGTTGGGCTGCTGGAGGGCGCCGACGTCGACGCAGCTGTCGTCGGTGACGCCCTGCGCGCTGCCGGAGAACAGCATGTAGTAGTTGGGCTGGCTGGGGTGGGTGAGCGCGAAGGACTGGGTGAGCGCGGCACCGCCGGCGACCAGCGTGTTGTTGATGTACGGCGCGCTGGAGCTGCTGCCGATGACCTGCGAGTAGGCGTGGTTCTCCATCATCACGACGATCACGTGGTCGGGCGAGGGCAGCCCGCCCGTGGTGTCGGCGGCCGCGCTGCCGCCGGCGGCCCACAGGCCGAGCGAGCCGCCGACGAGGCCGAGCCCGGCGGCGAGGGCGGTGAGGGGCCGGCGGAGCGGGCGGCGGGAGGGGCGGCGGGGGGACGTGGTTCCGGGGGTGCGGAGTCGTGCGAAGGCCATCGGGTCCTCCGTGCGTCGGGGCTGCCTGGTTGGAGCGCCGAGAACAGTAGGATCGCGCCGTGTCGTGTACCGCACAAGACAAGTGAAGAACAGACGAACAGCTGCCGCCCGTCGGCGGTCCACGTCACAACCGCCCCGATTGACCCGTTCCGACCGGGCGTGGTGGGATCACGGGGGCCCTTGTGGCGGGATCGCGGATGCTCGTGCGCGGGGATCGCGGGGCTTTGGGTGAAGGAGCGGGACGTGATCGGACTGGTCGCCCTCAACGGGACGGGCCGCCTGCTGGCCGACGAGATCCACGCCGCCTGGCCCGAGACCACCCGCGTCCACACCGCGGTGGTCAGTGCCTGCTTCGGTCCGACCGAGGCCCTGGACTACGCCCTCGGCCGGGACGACCTGGTGGTCTGCCTCGCGCCGGTCGCGGCCACCGTGCGGCTGTTGATCGACGGCTCGCACCTGCGCCCCGGCGGGCCCGGCCTGGTCAGCCTGGACCTGAACCTGCGCTACGCCGTCCCGCTGACCGGGCGCGACAGCGGCGCCGACGAGCTGGCCGAGGAACTCGCCGCCCTGCTCGGTGTCCGGGCCGTCCTGGCCAGCGGCCCTCCCCCGGCCACCGCCCCGCCCTTCGCGCATCTGGCCGGGCACGCGTCGACGTCCACCCGCGGGCCGCGCGGCTCGGCGGCCGCGCAGGCGCTCGCCGAGGGCCGACCGGTCCGGCTGGAGAGCGACCTGGCGTACCCGCTGCCCGCCCTGCCGTCCTCCGCCCGTCCCGACGCGCCCGCCGACGCCCCCGTCCTGCGGGTCACCGACCGCACCCACCCCGAGGAGGACGTGCTCCTCGTGCACCCGCGCACCCTGGTCGTCGGGGTCGGCGCGGGCGGCGGCGCCACGGACTCCGAGCTGATGCGACTGATCACGGACACCCTGGCCGAACACGGCCTGGCCCGCGCCTCGATCGCCCGGCTGGCGACGGTGGCCGGCAAGGCGGACCACCCGGAGGTGCGCTGGGCCGCGTTCTGCCTCGGCGGGGTGCCGGTGGACGAGCACCCGGCGGCGGCCCTGGCCGCGGTGGCGGTGCCGAACCCGTCGGACCTGGTCGGCGCCGCCGTCGGCACCGCGAGCGTCGCCGAGGCGGCCGCCCTGGCGAGCGCCCCGGGCGGCGAACTCGTCGCCACCAAACGGAAGTCCGCCGCGGCGACGGTCGCGATCGCCCGGGCGGCGGTCCGCGGACGCCTCGCCGTCGTCGGGCTCGGGCCCGGCGCGCACGACCTGCTGGTGCCGCGCGCGCTGGCGGAACTGCGGCGCGCGTCGGCGGTCGTGGGCGCGTCGGGCGCGGTCGAGGCGGTCGCCGAGCTGCTGCGGCCCGGGACCAGGCGGATCGCGACGGACGACGGCGCCGGGGCGGCCGTCGGGGCGGCCGTCGACCTGGCCGCCGACGCGGCCGTTGACCTGGCTGTTGACCTGGCCGCGCACGGGCACGCCGTCGCACTGGTCGCCCTCGGCGACGGCGCGGCACTGAGCGTGCCGCCGGGCCCGTACGACGTCCACCGCGTCCCGGGGCTGCCCCTTCATCCGCTCGCCCCCGATGTGCCCGCCCACCCGCAAGGAGACCCCGCGTGACCGCCCCCGAACCCGACCTGCGCCACCACGGCGACGCCGAGGTGCGCGCCGACGGGTCCGGCCTGGTCGACCTCGCCGTCAACGTCCGCACCGGCACACCCCCGGCCTGGCTGCGCGACCGGCTCGCGGCCACCCTCGGCGACCTCGCCGCCTACCCCGACCAGGGCGCCGCCCGCGCCGCGGTGGCCGCCCGGCACCGGCGGCCGGCCGACGAGGTGCTGCTCACCTCGGGGGCGGCGGAGGCCTTCGTCCTGCTGGCCCGTGTCCTGACGGCACGTCACATCGTCGTCGTGCACCCGCAGTTCACCGAACCAGAGGCGGCTCTGCGGGACGCCGGACATCAGGTGCACCGGGTGCTGCTGTCCCCCGAGGACGGGTTCCGGCTGGGGGCCGTCCCGGAGGAGGCCGACCTGGTCGTCCTCGGCAACCCCACCAACCCGACCTCCGTCCTGCACCCCGCCGACGCCGTCGCCGCACTCGCCCGCCCCGGACGCACCCTGGTGGTCGACGAGGCGTTCATGGACACCGTGCCCGGCGAACGCGAGTCCCTCGCCCCGGTCCGGGACCTGCCCGGCCAGGTTGTCGTCCTGCGCAGCCTCACCAAGACCTGGGGCCTGGCCGGACTGCGGATCGGTTACGTCCTCGGGCCCGCGCCACTGATCGCCGCACTCGGCGCCGCCCAGCCGCTCTGGCCGGTCTCCACCCCCGCGCTGGCCGCCGCCGAGGCGTGCAGCGGCCCGGCCGCGCTGGCCGAGGCGGAGGCAGCCGCCGCCGAACTGGCCTTGTGGCGGACGTACTTGCTGAAGGGCTTGGCCGCCTTCCCGACTCTTCGGGTGTACGGCGAGCCGGCCGCATCCTTCGCCCTGGTACGGCTGCCGGAGGCGGCGGCCGTCCGGGAGCGGCTGCGCGGGCGCGGCTTCGCCGTCCGGCGCGGGGACACCTTCCCGGGGCTGGGCGAGGAGTGGCTGCGGATCGCCGTCCGGGACGAGGCCACCACCGACCGCTTCCTGGACGCCCTCGCCGCCGTCCTCGGCCCAGCCTGACCCCCGCCACCGCCCCGACCCCGCCTGACCGCCGCCCCGACCCCTCCTCAGTCCAGCCTGATCGCATCCCCCACCGCGACCCGGCCGGGCACCAGCACCTGCGCGTACACCCCCGCGCAGGGCAGCGCGGGCATGCCCTCCAACGGGACCAGGCGGTTCCGCTCGGCCGGGACGCGCAGGGCGGACGTGCTCCGGGGCAGCGGGCCGTGCCGCAGGGTCGGGACGGCGCAGCGCGGCGTGGGCACCACGACGCGCAGCCGCAGCACCGGCCCGATCGCCAACTCCCGCCCCACCCAGGCGTTCTCGACGTACCCCTCGCCCTCGGTGCGGATCACCAGGTTCGGCCGGTAGCGCTCCGCCTCGGCGCCGGTCGCGGCCAGCGTCGAGGTGGTGACCAGATGCAGCGGGGCGAAGTCGAAGAAGCCGCCGTCCGGCGCGGCCCGGCCCAACTCGTTGACGGTGACGTCGACTTCGGCCTCGATGCCGTGCGCCAGCACCTCCTCCGGCACGGCCCGCTCGATCGTCGCCCCGGGCGGGCACTCGGCGATCAGGGCGACCTTGCGGCCGAGCGCCGCCGACAGCTCCTCCTCGTCCACGCACCGCCCGTCCGGGCCGGTGATCACCACGCCGCCCGCCGTGGTCGCCGCCGTGTAACCGAGCAGGCCCGCCCACAGCCGCGGGTTCTTGGCGCTGGCGACCTTCCCGGTGTCGAGGTCGAGCAGGGCGCGGCCGCGGTCCCGCTCCAGGCCGCGCCCGTCCACCCCGACCGCCGCCAGTTCCTCCCCCAGCAGCGACTTCACCGGGTAGCGCCGCAGCCGTTCGACCGTCCCGATCCTCATGCCGCGACCGCCCATTCACGCAGGGCCGTGAAGTCGGCGGCCAGCAGGCCGATTCGGGGGTTGACATGGAACGTGAGTGCCGGGGCGGGGTGGTGGGCGGCTATCCAGGCGGTGTCCTGCGGGCCCAGTTCGTCGTCTACCCAGGCGAACGGGCGGCCGTCCGCCCAGGCGACCACGTCCCGGGTCTTCCAGTGCAGGCCGTCCGGGTCCTCCCCGAACAGGTCCGTCCACTGGATGTAGGGGAGTTCGGGCAGTCCGAGGTTCGGGCCGATGTGGGTGTTCGCCTCGCCCATCCAGCCGGTGGCCCACACCAGTTCGTACGGCAGGCCGAGCAGTTCCGGCCCGTGCGCCGGGTTCAGCCACACCCGCAGCGGCTTCGCCCGCGCGTGGGAGTAGTGCGCCTGCCGGTCCGCCCACCAGGTCGGGAGCAGGCGGTGGGTGTCGTACCCCTCCGGCCGCCGGGTCGTCGGCGCGGCGTAGGGGTTGAGCGGTCCGTCCACGTCGAGGAGGAGCAGGGGCAGCGTCATGCCGTGAATTCTCCGGCCGCCCCGGCGGATTGACCAGCGGTTTGCGGGTTCACGGCCGGTGCCACAGGTTGCGGGCGGCCAGCAGCGGCAGCACGCCCTCGCCGAACCAGTACGCCTCCTCCAGGTGCGGCATGCCCGACAGCACGAACTCGTCGATCCCCAGCTCGTGGTACTCGGTGATCAGGTCCGCGACCTCCCGGTGGCTGCCCACCAGGGCCGTCCCGGCGCCGCCGCGCAGCAGGCCGATCCCGGCCCACAGCCCCGGGTACACCTCCAGCCGCTCGGCCGATCCGCCGTGCAGCGCGAGCATCCGCCGCTGGCCCTCCGACTCGCTCTCGGCGAGCGCCCGCTGGGTCCGGCGCACGCGCCCCGGATCCATTCCGGCGAGCAGCCGCTCGGTCTCCGCCCAGGCCTGCGCGGCGGTGTCCCGGGTGATCACGTGCAGCCGGATCCCGAACCGCACCACCCGCCCGCGGGCGGCGGCGAGTTCGCGGATCCAGCGGATCTTCTCCCGCACCTGGGCGGGCGGTTCGCCCCAGGTCAGGTAGACGTCCGCGGACTGCGCCGCGACCTCGCCGGCCGCCGGGGACGAGCCGCCGAAGTACACCGTCGGCACCGGCTCCGGCAGCCGGTTCAGCCGGGCCCGCTCGACCCGCAGATGGGGCCCGTGGTGGTCGACCGTCCCGCCCGCCCACAGCCGCCGGACGATGTCCAGGAACTCCCCGGTCCGCGCGTACCGGGCGTCCTTGTCCAGGAAGTCCCCGTAGGCGCGCTGCTCGGCGGACTCCCCGCCGGTCACCACGTTCAGCAACAGCCGTCCGCCGGACTGCCGTTGGTACGTCGCGGCCATCTGCGCGGCCAGCGTCGGGCTGATCTGCCCGGGCCGGAACGCCACCAGGTACTTCAGCCGCTCCGTCACCTGCGTCAGCATCGCCGTCGTCAGCCAGGCGTCCTCGCACCACGCCCCGGTCGGCGTCAGCACCCCCTCGAACCCCAACTGCTCCGCGCTGCGGGCGACCTGCCCCAGGTACCCCAGGCTCGGCGGCCGGTCCGCCCCCGCCACCCCCGGCGTGGACCCGTGACCACCCCCGACGATCTGCCGACTGTCACCGTTGGTGGGAAGGAACCAGTGGAACACGAGCGACATGAACGGACACACTCCTACGCCGGGTTGCCTGCGGGATGAGGACGGAGACACTCACCGGCAACACGCGGCCGCGCACACCCGCACCAGGTCCACGTGCAGACGTCGCACGAGGACACGGCGGGCGGAAGCGGTCATGCGAGCGATTATGCCCGACGACGACGGCCGCCGGCCCTCCCTCGTACGGGAGGACCGGCGGCCGGTGCGGAGCGGGGGCGGATCAGACCTGGCCGGCCTTCTCCAGGGCCTCGCAGCAGGTGTTGATCATGAGGCGGGTGACGACGTACGGGTCGATGTTGGCGTTCGGGCGACGGTCCTCGATGTAGCCCTTCTGCTCCACCTCGACCTGCCACGGGATGCGGACCGAGGCGCCGCGGTTGGAGACGCCGTAGCTGTAGACGTTCCACGGGGCGGTCTCGTGCTTGCCGGTCAGGCGGGACTGGATGTCGTCGCCGTACTGGCTGACGTGCTCCAACACCTTGTCCTGGGAGGCGCCGAGGGACTCGCAGGCGGTGATGATGGCGTCGTAGCCCTCGCGCATCGCCCTGGTGGAGAAGTTGGTGTGCGCACCCGCGCCGTTCCAGTCGCCCCTGACCGGCTTGGCGTCCAGGGTGGCGTCGATGCCGAACTCCTCGGCGGTGCGGTACAGCAGGTAGCGGGCGATCCACAGGTCGTCCGAGACGGTCAGCGAGGAGACCGGGCCGATCTGGAACTCCCACTGGCCGGGCATGACCTCGGCGTTGATGCCGCAGATCGCCAGGCCGGCGTCGATGCAGCGGTCCAGGTGCAGCTCGACGATCTCGCGGCCGAAGACCTCCTCGGCGCCGATGCCGCAGTAGTAGCCGCCCTGCGGGGCCGGGAAGCCGCCCTCCGGGAAGCCGAGCGGGCGGGAGCCCTTGAAGAAGGTGTACTCCTGCTCGATGCCGAAGATCGACTCCTGGGCCGCGTACTTCTCGTCGACCTCGCGCAGCAGGGCGCGGGTGTTGGACTTGTGCGGGGTGCCGTCGGTCTCCAGCACCTCGCACAGGACGAGGATGTTGTCACCGCCGCGGATCGGGTCCGGCACGACCTTCACCGGGTCCAGCACGCGGTCCGAGGCGTGGCCCTCCGCCTGGTTGGTCGAGGAGCCGTCGAAACCCCAGGTCGGGATCTTGTCCGCGTTGGGCAGGACCCGAGTCTTGGAACGGAGCTTCGCGGTCGGCTTGGTGCCGTCGATCCAGATGTACTCGGCCTTGATTGCCACGGCGGTGTACCTCGCATTGCTGGGTGGTGGGTGCCCGCGTAGCGTCGCAAGCCGCCGTTTCCCGGTTGTTCCTCTCGTGTAACGCGGATGTGAACCAACCCTCCGTGATGGCACGGTCACGGTGCGGGAGTGCCAGGGCGACATCCGGAGTGGCGGGGTGGCACCCGGGGTGCCGAGGTGGCACCCCGGGTGGCGCTCCCGCACCGCGAGGGGCCGGGGCTCAGTGCCGGCGGGCGTGCGCGGCCCGGCGGCGCCGGGTGGCCCACAGGGCGCCGGCCCCGCCGGCGACGAGGGCGGCGGCCCCGGCGGCCAGCGGGCCGGTGGCGCTGCTGCCGCCGGTCGCGGCGAGGCCGGCGGCCGGCTTCTCCGACGGGCCGGGCTTCTCGGTGGCGGCCTGCGGGACGACGGCGCGGGTGGTGGTGTCGGCGACCGGCTGGGCGGTGGCGGCGGTGCCGGTCGGCGCGGGCGACGTCGGGGCCTGGGTCGGGGTCGCGCCGACAGCCGGCGCGGAGGGCTTCTCGCAGCTCACCGAGGCCACGGTGATCCTGCCGGTGACCTTGGCGACGTTCAGGTTCAGCGGGTTCACCTCCACCTGGACCTCCAGGGCGGAGGCGGCGGCGGTGGCCGAGGTGGTGCTCTTCTTGGAGAGCTCCACCGACACGCTGCCGATCAGCGGCACGTCCACCTTGGTCGGCCCGTACAGGCCGATGGTGACGGGCTTGCCGAGCACCGTCAGCTTGGCGGGCGCGACGACGTCGGCGGTCGGCTGCCCGTCGACGGGGCAGGTCGCCTCGGCGCTCATCGCCTCCAGGCCGATCAGCGTGGTGGCGGGCAGGCCGGGGGCGTGCACGTCGGCGTTGACCAGCTTGACGGAGGCGGCGGCGCCCTTGGCGTCGATGCGGGTCACGGCCGTGCCGATGTCGGCCTTGACCAGGGTGACCGGGCCCTGCTGGTCGACGCCGTCGACCTTGGCGGTGAGGAGCGAGCCCTCGCGCTGGGCCGGCGTCTCCACCTTGTTGAGCGCGAGGTCCACCGGGACGTCGACCGTCTTGTTCAACAGGCTGACGTCCAGGGCGAGTTCGGCGGTGACGGCGCGCGCCTTGCCGGGCGAGGCGGCGGACGACGGAGAGGACGACGCAGTGGCCGCCGGGGCGGCGCACGCAGGCGGGACGGTGAGCAGCGTGCAGGCCGCGACCACGGCGGCGGCGGAAGCGGTTCGGCGGACGGAACGGGCGGAGCTGGTGGAACGAGAAGACATGGCGGTACCCCCACAGGTGCTGTTGATCCGGAGCGCGCCCAGACGTCACCCGCGACAGGCGGGGAGGGGCCGGCGTTCCGAACGGTGAGCCGCCAGTCTTCTCGAACAGTCCGTCACAGGAGCCACACAGAACGTCATTTCACTCGTTGGAGTGAGATTGACGTCTGCTACTGACTCCGGTCTGCTACGGCAGTCGCCAGTCCACCGGCTGCGCCCCCTGCCGCGCCAGCAGCTCGTTCGCCCGGCTGAACGGCCGCGAGCCGAAGAAGCCGCCGCTCGCCGAGTACGGGCTCGGGTGCGCCGACTCGATCGCCGGGACGTCTCCGAGCAGCGGCCGCAGGTTGCGGGCGTCGCGCCCCCACAGGATCGCCACCAGCGGGCCGCCGCGCGCCACAAGAGCCCGGATCGCCTGCTCGGTGACCTCCTCCCAGCCCTTGCCCCGGTGCGCGGCGGGCTTGCGCGGCGCGGTGGTCAGCGCGCGGTTGAGCAGCAGGACGCCCTGCCGCGTCCACGGGGTGAGGTCGCCGTTGGACGGCTGGGGCAGGCCGAGGTCGCTGCCGTACTCCTGGAAGATGTTGATCAGGCTGGCCGGGATCGGCCGGGTCTCCGGCGCCACCGAGAAGCTGAGCCCGACGGCGTGGCCCGGGGTCGGGTACGGGTCCTGTCCGACGATCAGCACCCGCACGTCGGCGAAGGGCTGTTGGAAGGCCCGCAGCACGTTCGGCCCGGACGGCAGGTAGGTACGGCCGGCGGCCAGTTCGGCGCGCAGGAAGTCGCCCATGGCGGCGACCCGCCCGCCGACGGGCTCCAGGGCGGTGGCCCAACCGGGCTCGACGATCTCGTTCAGTGGACGCGGTGCCATGGTGGCCACCCTATCGGCCTACACCGACAGCGCGTTCAGCGGATGATCATGCACACGAGCCCGGAGCCGTCCGGCCCGGCGGCCGGCCATGACGGGCCACCCGCTCACCCCACCGGCCGGCCGCGCAGCACCACCAGCCGGGGGTCGGCGAGCACCCGGACGTCCGCCCGCGGGTCCTCCCCGTACACCACGAAGTCGGCCGACTCCCCCTCCTCCAGCCCCGGCCGCCCCAGCCACTCCCGCGCACCCCAACTGGCCGCCGACAGTGCCTGCGCCGGGCTCAGCCCCGCCTTCACCAGTTCCGCCACCTCCTCCGCGACCAGCCCGTGCGCCAGCGAGCCGCCCGCGTCCGTGCCGACGAACACCGGGATGCCGGCGTCGTGCGCGGCGCCGACGGTGGCGTAGCGGCGCTCGTGCAACCGCCGCATGTGGGCCGCCCAGGCCGGGAACCTGCCCTCGCCGCCGGCCGCCAGGCCCGGGAAGGTGGCGATGTTGACCAGCGTCGGGACGATCGCCACGCCGCGCTCGGCGAAGGCCGGGATCAGCTCCTCGGTCAGTCCGGTGGCGTGCTCGATGCAGTCGATGCCGGCCGCCAGCAGGTCCGGCAGCGACTCGGCGGCGAAGCAGTGCGCGGTGACCCGCGCGCCTTCCTCGTGCGCCGCCGCGATCGCCTCGGCCAGCGCGTCGCCGGGCCAGCAGGCGGCGAGGTCGCCGCGCTCGCGGTCGATCCAGTCGCCGACCAGCTTCACCCAGCCGTCGCCGCGCCGGGCCTCCGCGCGGACGTACGCGGCGAGGTCGCCGGGCTCGATCTCGTGCGCGTAGTTGCGGATGTAGCGGCGGGTGCGGGCGATGTGCCGCCCGGCGCGGATGATCCGGGGCAGGTCCTCGCGCTCGTCGATCCACCGGGTGTCGGCGGCCGAGCCGGCGTCGCGGATCAGCAGGGTGCCGGCGTCACGGTCGGTGAGCGCCTGCTTCTCGCTGGTCTCCGCGTCGACGGCGCCGTGCGCGTCCAGGCCGACGTGGCAGTGCGCGTCCACCAGGCCGGGCAGCACCCAGCCGGTCACCGTCCGGACGTCCTCGGCGCCGGGCGGGCAGGTGAAGCTCACCCGGCCGTCCACGACCCAGAGTTCGTCCCGGACGTCCTCCGGACCGACCAGCACCCGACCCCGGACGTGCAGCACCGCGCCATCGCTCATGGCCCGCACTCTACCGACGGGGGTGTTCCCTGTAAGCAGCAAAGATGCGGCAGACTCGTTCCGGCACCCACCACCCCACGCCCGAAAGGCCGCTACCGTGAGCCCCTTCCTCGACCTCCCCCCGCTCAGCGCCGCCGAGTTCGCGGCGATCGAGGACCAGGTGGCCGCACTGCTGCACACCACCGCGGACGTCATCGTCACCCAGGGTGAGGCGCTGCTGCCGCTGGAGGCCGCGATCCGCGGCGCCGCGCACCCCGGCTCCACCGCGCTCAACATCGTCACCGGCCCGTACGGGCAGACCTTCGGCAACTGGCTGCGCTCCTGCGGGGTCGAGGTCGTGGACCTGGCCGTCCCCTTCGACAGCGCGGTCAGCGCGCAGCAGGTCGCCGACGCCCTCGCCGCCCGTCCGGCCGTCGACTTCGTCTCCCTCGTCCACGCCGAGGCCGCCACCGGCAACACCAACCCCGTCGCCGGGATCGCCGCCGCCGTCCGCGAGCACGGCGCCCTGCTGATGCTCGACGCGGTCGCCTCCGTCGCCGCCGAGCCGCTGCTCACCGACGAGTGGGGCGTCGACCTGTGCGTCATCGGGGGCCAGAAGGCCATGGGCGGCCCTGCCGGGGTCTCCGCCGTCTCCGTCTCCCAGCGCGCCTGGGAACGGATCGCCGCCAACCCGGCCGCCCCGCGCCGCTCCTACCTGTCCCTGCTCGACTGGAAGGAGCGCTGGACGGACGCCGGGCGCACCGTGCTCCCGCACGCCCCCGCCCAGTTGGAGATGCTGGCCCTCGGCGCCTGCCTCGACCGGATCGCCGCCGACGGCCTGCCCGCCGTCATCGCCCGCCACCGCGCCGCCTCCGCCGCCACCCGCGCGGGCGCCCGCGCGCTCGGCACCCTCGCCCCGTTCGTCACCGAGGACGCCCACGCGGCCCCCGTCGCCACCACCCTGCGCACCCCGGCCGGCGTGCACGCGGCCGAGCTCGCCGCCCGCCTCGACCCCGCCCTCCCCGTCCAGCCCGGCGGCGGCCCCCTCGCCGCCTCGATGCTCCGCGTCAACCACTACGGCCCCGCCGCCGCCCTGCCCACCGTCCACGCCTGCCTCACCGCCCTCGCCACCGCGACGGACGCGGACCCGGCCCCGGCCCTGGCCGCCGCGGAGGCGGCCTGGACGGCAGCCGTCCAGGGCTGACACCACGGCGCCGTCAAGGCCCGAGCACGCGGAGCGGCCCCCGGGACACTCGGTCCCGGGGGCCGCTCCGTCCCTCCCCCGGACAGGGCCTGGCCGCGCACGGCACGGCGGGTTTCGGCCACGGGCTCCCGGCACAGTTCCCGCAGCGTTCATCTGCGCGGCACGCCGATCTCACCGGGGACCGGCAGGCTCCGGCCAGGGGTGAAGTTGGCTATACAACTTCACCCGAGACGCCGCCGAGGAGGAGACCACCGTGACCGAGCTGCCGCCGTACTGGCTGCGCGACAACTGCCCGTGCGCCGAGTGCCGGGACCCCCGGAACGGGCAGAAACTGTTCCAGATCGACGACCTGCCGCAGGACCTGGCGGTCGCCGCGAGCACCGAGACCGACGGGGGCCTGGAGGTGCTCTGGTCGGACGGGCACCGCTCGCGGTACCCGCTGGAGTGGCTGGACGCCGAGCGGGACGGCGACGGGCGGACGGAGGAGGGCAAGCGGCTCTGGGTGGCGGCGGACTTCGCGCGCGGGATCCCCGAGGCGCGGTGGGAGGCGTACCTGTCCGACCCCGCCGAGCAGGCCGCCGTCCTCACCGCCGTGCGCAGCAGCGGCTTCGCGGTGCTGCGCGGGGTGCCGGCGGTGGAGCGGCAGGTCCTCGCGGTGGCCGAGAGCTTCGGCTACGTCCGGGTCACCAACTACGGGGAGCTGTTCGACGTCCGGGTCGAGCCGGATCCGAACAACCTGGCGTTCACCAGCGTCGCGATCGCGCCGCACACCGACAACCCGTACCGGGACCCGGTGCCGACGCTCCAGCTCCTGCACTGCCTGGAGAACTCCGCGACCGGCGGCGACTCCGGCCTGGTGGACGGGTTCCGGGCGGCGGCGGTCCTCCGGGAGGAGGCGCCGGCGGACTTCGAGACGCTCACCCGCACGCCCGTCCCGTTCGTCTTCCGCGACCGCCGCACCGAACTGCGCGCCGACCGCCCGCTGATCGAGGTGGACGCCCTGGGCCGGATCCGCGAGGTGCGGTTCAACAACCGCTCGATCGGCACCCTGCGCGGGAGTTCCGCCGAACTGACGGCCTTCTACGCCGCGTACCGCCGCTTCGCCGCGATCACCCTGCGCCCCGAGCTCCAGCTCACCTTCCGCCTCGACCGCGGCGACTGCCTGATCTTCGACAACACCCGGCTGCTGCACGCCCGTACGGCCTTCCAGCAGGACGGCCACCGCCACCTCCAGGGCTGCTACGCCGACCTGGACACGCTGGGCAGCACCCTCGCCGTGCTGCACCGGCGCGCCGCCGCGCTGGACGCGATCGCCGGGCTGTTCGCGGGCGAGGGCGCCGGGGAGTACCTGGGCGAGGAGGTCACCATGGCCGAGCACATGCTCCAGGCCGCCGCTGCCGCCGAGGCGGCCGGGGCGCCGGACCACCTCGTCGCCGCCGCGCTGCTGCACGACGTCGGCCACTTCCAGGGAGCGCTGCACGGAAGGGACTTGATGGAGGGTCAGGACAACCGGCACAGCGACACCGGCGCCGACTGGCTGGCACGGTGGTTCGGCCCGGAGGTGACCGAGCCGGTCCGGCTGCACGTGGCCGCCAAGCGCTACCTGTGCGCGGTGGAGCCGGACTACCGGCAGCGGCTGTCCGAGGCCTCGGAGTACACCCTCACCGTCCAGGGCGGCCCGATGGACGAGCGGCAGGCCGCCGCGTTCGCCGAACTCCCGGGCGCCGCCGACGCGGTGGCCGTCCGCCGCTGGGACGAGCAGGCGAAGACGGCCGGGGCGCCGACACCCGGCTTCGAGCACTACCGCCCGCTGCTCGCCGCGCTCATGCACTGACGGCACCGGCCGGCACGCCCGGGAGGATGGCCGGGCTCGGCCCCGGACTCAGTCGCCCTCCCGGGCGTGCCGCGAAAGCGCCGACGCGGCCAGCGAGTTGTGGATGCTGAAGGCCACCGTCCCGGGCAGGTAGCGGTCCTGGGACCACTCCACCGGAGTGCCGGTCGGGTCCGTCGTGCGCCGCCGTTCGCGCAGCAGCGGGCCGCCGCGGCGGCAGCCGAGGAGCCGGGCGTCCTCGGCGTTGGCGGCCACGATGTCAATGGTGTGGTCGGCGTCGGTGAACAGGATGCCGTGCTCGCGCAGGACTTCGGTGTGCGAGACGACGTCCGCCGGCAGCTCGGCGACGATCTCGCCGACCCGCGGCGGGTAGACGGTCCGCTCGACCATCACGGGCGCGCCGGAGAGGGTGCGCAGCCGGACGGTCACGTACACCTCGGCGCCCGGCTCCAGGCGCAGTTGCTCGCGTTCGGCGGTGTCGGCGGGGCGGCGGACCAGCGAGTCCAGGATGCCGCCGGGCTCCTCGCCCATCGAGTACGCCCAGTGCGTGAAGCTGAGCAGTTCGGAGAAGCTCTGCACCCGGGCGCCCCCGAGCACGACGCGCCGGGTGCCGCGGCGGGAGGTGACCAGCCCGTCGGAGCGGAGGACGGCGAGCGCCTGGCGGACGGTGCCCCGGGAGACGCCGTACTGCTCGGCGAGCGCGCCCTCGGCGGGCAGCCGGCCGGCCTCGCCGTACGCGCCGGTGGTGATGGCCTCGCGCAGGTCGGCGGCGACCTTCCGGTACAGGGCGCCGGGAGCGCGCTCGGCGGGGCGCCCGGGCTCAAGTGCCACGTCAGTCAATGTCCCTCCTGGGGCGGTGTCCTGCGCAGCCGTACCGGCACGGACAGCCCGACCTTATCCCGCTGCGCCTTTGAAGCATCGCACCGAACGGATCACGCTCAGATGGCCGGATTCGACCGTTCCCGCAGCCGACCCCGGTTCTGGGCCGTCCGTTCACCTTCCCGTCATCGGACTCCGGCGTACTTACCTCCGTCAGCGAAGTTGGCTAGTCAACTCGGACGGCCTCGAACGGCTCCGGGCGGCTCCGAACGGCACCGGACACCTCAGAACGGCTCCGAACGGCCACTCGCACGATCCCCCGATCAGACAACCCCACCGCAGCTCACCCCCTTGCAGTACACCCGATCAGGAGACTGACCCGTGTCCGTGCACCGCGCCCGTTCCGCCGCCTTCGCAGCGGTCCTGACCGCCGCCGCGCTGTCCCTCACCGCCTGCGGCTCCGCCGACTCCTCCACCGCGAAGTCCGGCGACGCCGCGGGCGGCAAGAGCGCCAAGACCGCCACCTCGGTCGCCGACTTCGGCGGGATGGACGGCCTGATCGCCGCCGCCAAGAAGGAGGGGAAGCTGCACGTCATCACGCTGCCTCGCGACTGGGCGAACTACGGCAAGCTGATGGACGACTTCAAGGCGAAGTACGGCATCGAGATCGAGGACGAGAACCCCGACGGCGCCAGCCAGGACGAGATCAACGCGATCACCTCCCGCAAGGGCCAGGACCGCGCCCCCGACGTCGTCGACCTCGGCTCGGCCTTCGCGCTCAGCGCCGCCAAGCAGGGCCTGCTGGCCCCGTACAAGGTCACCGACTTCGACAAGATCCCGGCCACCATGAAGAACGCCGACGGCCTGCACTACAACGACTACGGCGGCTACATGTCGATCGCGTGCGACGCCAAGAAGGTGTCCGCCTGCCCGAAGACCTTCGCCGACCTGCTGAAGCCCGAGTACAAGGGCATGGTCGCCCTGAACGGCAACCCGACCAAGGCCGGTGCCGCGTTCGGCGCCGTCTACGCGGCCGCGCTCGCCAACGGCGGCTCGCTGGACAACATCCAGCCCGGCATCGACTTCTTCGCCAAGGTCAAGCAGGCCGGCAACTTCAACCCGGTCGAGGTCACCCCGGCGACCATCGAGAAGGGCGAGACCCCGATCAGCATCGACTGGTCGTACCTGAACGCCGGCTACGCCGACAAGTTCAGGAGCAAGGGCATCGACTGGCAGGTGGCCATCCCCTCGGACGGCTCCTACGCGCAGTACTACAACCAGGCGATCAACAAGGACGCGCCGCACCCGGCCGCCGCCCGCCTGTGGGAGGAGTACCTGTACAGCGCCGAGGGCCAGAACGGCTTCCTGGGCGGCTACGCCACCCCGGCCCTGTTCGACGCCATGAAGACGGCCGGCACCCTGGACGCCGCGGGCGCCGCGAAGCTCCCGCCGGTCGAGAAGCCCTTCACCACCTTCCCGACCCAGGAGCAGACGGACACGGCCAAGAAGACCGTGACCGAGAACTGGGCCAAGGCGATCGCGGGCTGACCTGACGATGACCACGGCTCCCACCCCGGTGCCGGCCCCCGCCTCCGCCGCCCAGAGCGGCGGGGGCGCCCCCGGCCCCGCAGCAACCACCCCCGCCACCGCCGACGCCACCACGGCCGAGGCCACCGACACCGCGGCCGAGACCGCCGCGGCCAAGAGCACCGAGACCGCCAGGGCCCCCCGCCCCGGCAAGCCCCGGGCCGGCCGCGGCCGCGCCTGGATGGCCGCCCTCCCCCTGCTCCTGTTCTTCCTGGTCGGCTTCGGCCTGCCCGCCGTCGCGATCGCCATCGGCGCGTTCACCACCTCGCCCGACGCCCCCGACGGCGGCGGCACCTTCACCACCGACAACCTCACCGGCTCGCTGCAGGGCGCCTACTGGACCGCCCTGTGGGGCAGCGTCAAGCTCTCCCTGCTGACCGCGCTGATCGCCGCCGTGGTCGGCCTGCCGCTGGCCCAGGCCGTGGCCACCTCACGGTTCCGGGTGTTCCGCGAGGCGGTGCTCTCCGCCTCCGGCGTGCTCGCCAACTTCGGCGGCGTGCCGCTCGCCTTCATGTTCGTCGCCACCCTCGGCAACGCCGGCGAGGTCACCAAGAAGTTCGGCCTCACCAGCCACGGCTGGAACCTCTACACCTTCACCGGCCTCTCCGTGGTCTACCTGTACTTCCTGGTGCCGCTGATGGTCATCACCATCACCCCGGCCCTGGAGGGCCTGCGCACCCAGTGGCGCGAGGCCGCGTACAACAACGGCGCCACCGTCGTGCAGTACTGGCGGCACGTGGCCCTGCCGGTCCTGGTGCCCTCGCTGCTCGGCGGCTTCGTGCTGCTGTTCGGCGCCTCCTTCGCCGCGTACGCCACCGCCGAGGCCATGGTGGGCAGTTCGGTGCCGCTCATCTCGATGCAGATCGGCGACGCGCTGTCCGGCAACGTCCTGGTCGGCCAGGGCAACCTCGCCCTCGCCCTCGGCCTCGACATGATCGTGGTCGCCTGCCTGGTGATGGCCGTGTACCTGCCCCTTCAGCGCCGGAGTGCCAAGTGGCTCGCCTGATCAATCGCATCCGTTTCGGCCGCGGCCTCGTCCTGCTGCTCTGCGGCGTCTACTTCGCCGTACCGCTGGCCTCCTCGGTGATCTTCAGCGTCGACGACAACAAGGGCGGCACCACCTTCCGGGCCTACACCGAACTGCTGAACGCGCCCGGCTTCCTGGACAGCCTGGTGCTGAGCCTGGAGCTGGCCGGCGTCACGGTGGCGGTGCTGCTGCTCCTGCTGGTCCCGGCGATGCTCGCCGCCCGGCTCGGTGCGCCGAAGCTGCGCCCGGTGATCGAGGTGATGTGCTCGATGCCGCTGGTCGTCCCCGTGGTCGCGCTCACCACCGGCATCATCGGCGTGCTGCGCTGGGGCCCGGACTACCTCCAGGACACCCCGCTGTTCCAGACCATCGTGGCCATCCAGGACCCGAAGTTCCCGATCGTCCTGGTCATCGCCTACGTGCTGATGGCGCTGCCGTTCGCCTACCGGGCGCTGGACGCCGGGCTGCGCGGCGTGGACGTCGCCACCCTGGTCGAGGCCGCCCGCAACTGCGGGGCCGGCTGGCTGCGCGCGGTGTTCACCGTCGTCCTGCCGAACCTGCGCAGCGCGCTGCTGAACGCGGCCGTCCTCACCGTCGCCCTGGTGCTCGGCGAGTTCACCACCGCCTCCATCCTCGGCTTCGCCCCCTTCTCGGTGTGGATCAACTCCAACGGCAAGAGCGACGGCCAGATGTCCGTCGCCGTCTCGATGCTCAGCCTGCTGATCGTCTGGCTCGTCCTGCTGCTGATGTCCGCCGCCGGCCGCGGCCGCAAGGGCGCGCGGGCCTGAGGCGCCCCGCCGCACGGCCATCCCGCGCTCCGGCCGCACGGTCCTGAACCACCCCACGCTTTCCAGGAGTTACCAGCCATGACCACGGTTTCCGCCCCCGTCACCGGTGTCGCGCTCGCCCCCGGCGGCGCCACCGTCGAGTTCCGCTCGCTGCGCCGCTCGTTCGGCGCCACCACCGCCCTCGACGGCCTGGACCTGACCGTCCACCCGGGCGAACTGCTCGCCCTGCTCGGCCCGTCCGGCTGCGGCAAGACCACCGCGCTGCGCATCCTGGCCGGCTTCGAGCAGCACGACTCCGGCGAGGTCCTGGTCGACGGGCAGGACATCACCGCGATCCCCGCCCACAAGCGCGACGCGGGCATGGTGTTCCAGTCGTACAGCCTCTTCCCGCACCTGACCGCGCTGGACAACGTCGCCTTCGGGCTGCGGATGCGCGGCGCCGGCAAGGCCGAGCGCCGCAAGCGCGCCCAGGAGCTGCTGGAGCTGGTCGGGCTGCCGCACCGCGCCGAGCACTACCCGCACCAGATGTCCGGCGGCCAGCAGCAGCGCATCGCGCTCGCCCGGGCGCTCGCCCTGCAGCCGCGCGTGCTGCTGCTCGACGAGCCGCTGTCCGCGCTGGACGCCAAGGTCCGCCTCCAGCTGCGCGAGGAGATCCGCCGGCTCCAGCAGGAACTGGGGATCACCACCCTGTTCGTCACCCACGACCAGGAGGAGGCGCTGTCGATGGCCGACCGGGTCGCGGTGCTGCGCGCGGGCCGGCTGGAGCAGTGCGCCACCCCGTCCGAGCTGTACGGCCGCCCGGCCACCGCGTTCGTCGCCGAGTTCGTCGGCACCATGAGCCGCATCCCGTGCACCCGCACGTCCGACGGCGTCGAGGTGCTCGGCCGCCGGCACGCGGTGGACGGCGACCTGCCCGCCGACGGCGAACTCCAGGTGCTGGTCCGCCCGGAGAACGTCACCCTGACCCCGTCCGAGGCCGGCCCGGCCCTGGTGATCACCGCGTCCTTCCTGGGCGCCGTCACCCGGCTCACCGTCCGCCTCGACGACGGCACCGAGGTCAAGGCCGACCTGCCGACCGAGGCCGCCGCCGCGCTGCCGGCCGGCTCGCGCGCCGAGCTCCTGCTGCCGGAGCGTCCGGTGCTGGTGGACCGCCGCACCGTCTGAGAGCCTCGAACCCCATCTGCGTAGCACCATCTGATGAACCACCGAAGGTACCGCCATGCCTGAAGCCCTGACGCCCTCCTCCCCGACGCCCGGCGCCCCGACGCCCGGCCCCTCGACGACCGAAGCTCCCCGCCCCGCCGCCGTCCTGTTCGACATGGACGGCACCCTGGTCGACACCGAGCAGCTCTGGTGGCAGGCCGCCGCCGAACTCGCCGACGAGCTCCACCACGCGCTCACCGACCAGGACGCCCCCGAAGTGCTCGGCCAGGCCGTCGAGCACACCGCCGCCCACCTGCACAGGGTCAGCGGCACCACCCTCACCGAGGCCGAACTCGCCGCCCGGCTCGGCGAGTCCTTCGCCGCCAAGGTCGCCGCCGAGACCGTCCCGCGCCCCGGCGCGCTCGCCCTGCTGGCCTCCCTGCGGGACGCGCGGGTGCCCACCGCGCTGGTCTCCGCCTCCCCGCGCCAGGTCGTCGACCTGGTCCTCGCCGCCATCGGCCGGGACTGGTTCGCCGTCACCCTGGCCGCCGAGGACACCCCGCGCACCAAGCCCGCACCGGACCCGTACCTCGCCGCCGCCGAACGGCTCGGCCTGGACCCGGCCACCTGCGTCGCCGTCGAGGACACCCCGACCGGAGTCGCCTCCGCCGCCGCGGCCGGCTGCGCCGTGCTCGCCGTGCCGTCCACCGCGACGCCGATGCCCGACGGCGGCCGGATCACCCTGCTCGCCAGCCTGGAACAGGCCGACCTCGCCCTGCTGGGGAAGCTCGGCGCCGCCCGGGCCGTTTGACCGGCATGCCCTATCTCCTGCTCTCCCTCGCCATCCTGAGCGAGGTCTGCGCGACCAGCTGCCTCAAGCTCACCGAGGGGTTCACCCGCCTCTGGCCGAGCATGGGGGTGGCGGTCGGCTACGTGCTGTCCTTCGTGCTGCTCGGGCGCGCGCTCAAGCACATCCCGGTCTCGGTCGCCTACGCCGTCTGGTCCGGGGCCGGGACGGCGGCGGTCGCCGGAATAGGCGTGGTCGCCTTCGGCGAATCGCTGGGACGCCTCCAGTGGCTGGGGATCGCCCTGGTGATCGTCGGAGTGGTCGTGCTCAACCTCAAGAACAGTCACTGACGGGCCGCCCCCCGCCCGCGGCGCTGGTCAACTACCCTTTCGGAGCGGGAAGTCGGATGTGCCGACCGCCCGCTCCGAGTGGTTCGCTACCGTGGGCCCCATGAGCGACCCACGACCCCACCACTACCGCTTCGTCCACCGCGAGCTCGCCCGCCAGGTCCTCGAATTCGGCCCCCGGCTGACCGTCCCGGACGCCGGCGGCAGCCTCCTGCCCGTCCTCACCGGCATCTGGGACAACCTCGGCCAGACCCTCCCGCCCGAGGACCGGCTGCCCAGCCACGGTCTGGACTGCCAGCACCTGCGGGCCGACGGCCACCCCCTGCTGCTCGTCACCCTCCCCACCCCGACCAGCGCCACCGAGGCCCACTTCGTCGCCGCCGTCCACCCCCAGGGCACCAAGACCGTCCGCTACGTGACCCTGGAGCACGCGCTCAACCCCTTCGACAGCAGCCCCGGCACCGTCCTCGGCGAGTGGTCGTCCGAAGGCCACCTCAACCACGGCGAGGGCCCCTCCCCCGTCGCCGAACTGTTCGTCGCCGCGGTGGCGAAGCTCGTCACCCCGAAGAAGCGCGGCTTCTGGCGCCGCTGACCCCGACGCCGCCGCGCGCCGGCGCATCGTCAAGGTCCCGTCATCGCACCGTGAAGCACCCGTCACAACAGATCGCCCGCGCACCGACTGCGGCTATGCTCGGCCGGTCACGCCATCGACACATCGGGGGAGCAGTGGCCGACTTCACGGTCAGCACCGAGTTCCTCGCCAAGCTGGCCAAGGACCTCAAAGGCTGCGGCGACGAACTCGACCAGGGACTCAAGGCGCTCAAGGAAGCGAGTCGCAGCGGACTGGGCTACGACTTCCTCGACGAGGCCTGCGGACACTTCCAGGGCACGTGGGAGTACGGGCTGAAGAAGGTCCGGGAATGCGTCAAGATCCTTGACGACGGCCTGGAGAAGGTGCAGCAGGGCTACGACAGCACCGAACAGGACACCACCAAGGCCCTCACCCCCCAGGGGCGCTCATGACCGACCCCACGCCCGACTGGTCCGGCCTCGGCTTCAACCCGACCCCCGGCGACGCCACCGCCGTCACCGGCCTCAGCGGAAGCCTGCGCCGGGTGGGCCAGCACCTGACCGACGTCCACACCACGCTCTCGCAGCTCTCCGCCAACCAGGGCCAGTGGACCGGCGAGGCCGCCAAGGCCTTCGCCGGCCAGTTCGGCAAGCTCCCCGCGTACCTCCAGGACGCCGCCGACTCGATCACCGCCGCCTACCAGGCCCTCGACGTCTGGTACCAGGCGCTGACCGAACACCAGCCCAAGGCCGCCGAGTTGGCCCGCTCCGCGGTCGCCGCCAAGCAGCAGAAGGAGCAGGCCGAACAGGCGCACACCGCCGCGGCCGCCGCCCCCGACCTCAAGCTCGCCGGCCAGACCTTCCCCGACGACGCCGGCCTCGCCGCCGCCGAACAGCGCTACACCAAGGCGAAGGACCACCTGGACGCGGCAGCCGCGCTCGTCAGCAGCGCCGCCAACGACCTCACCCAGCTCCAGAAGCAGGCCCACGAACTCGCCGGGGGCCACAAGTCCGACGCCCACAAGACCGCGGCCGCCATCCGCAAGGCCGCCGACAGCAAGGCGCCGCCGGAGCCCGGCTGGCTCAGCAAGGTCGGCAACTGGCTCAAGAACCACGGCGCCGACATGCTCACCGTGGCCGCCGGCATCTGCGGCGTCGCGGCGATCTTCTTCCCCGCCTTCGCGCTGCCGGCCCTCCTGCTGAGCGCCGCCGCGGCAGGCGCTCACGTGAAGCAGTACGGCATCAAGGGACTGATGCCGACCAGCATGGCGAACCTCGGCAACGACCTCACCCTGGCCGGTGATCTCCTCGGGGCGCTCCCCGGAGGAGCCCTCCTCAAAGGCGGAATCACCGCGTTCAGGGGTGCCCGCGCGGCCGGCACCGGGGTCAAGGCCGTGAGCGCCGGCGCCACCGAGATCCGCACCGCCGCCAGGGCAATGGACCCGGCCAGCCCGATCTTCACGACGGCGATCGAGAAGCCCGCCATCAAACTCGGGCTATCCAAGGCCGCTGCGATGAACGTCTCCGACGGCGTGCAGGCAGCCAGTGGCGTCGCGCTGACGGCCCCTACCGCCTGGGGCCTCACCCAGGACAACCCGAGCCCGGGGCTGAGCGCCGCGGTGAACTACACCACCGGAGGCGGGACGGCGCTCAACGGTGCCGGATCCGCCATCGGCGGCAGCGGCAAGAGCCGGATCGTAGCCGGACTGCTCGGTGGCGGCAGTGCGATCGTCACCGGTGTGTGGGGAGTCGGCCATGGCTGACACGACCGCCCCGTCGTTCTGGCTCTCCCTGCCCGAAGGGTTCACGAGCATCGACCTGTCCGAGGATCCGGGCGACCGCATGAGTCGGATCGTGGACGGACTCGACGCGCTCACCGATGCCGGTCCGGAACAGAAGCTCGGTATCATTGTCTCTGCCGAGCTCGCCCTCCAGGCGCAGCTGCGCGAGGGTGCGGTCCACGTCTCCAACTGCCTGGTACAGACCGAGGAAGGCACGATCGTCCAGGGCATGTTCAGCCTGTTCCTCCGCGAGCAGGAGCAAGGCGCCCCGGGCACCTACCCCCAGCGCGTCGCCGAGGAGCTCGCGGCCGCCTGGCCGGACGCCGACGTCGACGTCCTCGACTTCCGGCTCGGCCGTGCCACCGTGACCGTCCGCGACCTGGCCGTACCCGTGTCCGGGGCGGTCTACGGCCTGCCGGGATCGGGCGTCGTCACCGTCCGCCAGCTGGAAGCCCTGTTCCCTCATCCGTGGAGCCCTCACGTGCTCGCCGTCGTCTTCACCACCCAGCACCTGGACTACTGGGACGGGTGGTCGGTCCTGGTGGGCGCCGCCATCAGTGGGATCTCCTTCTACCCTCCGCTCGACGAAGCACAGAACGCCCTGTCGCCGGAGCGGCGGGACACCATCCGAAAGGCCTTCGGGTGACACTCGCCCAGTCCGCCCCGGAGACGGGAAGCAAGGCGCGCTGGCTCCGCCGTGGCGCCGTCCTGGTCGCCGTCCTGACCTGCCTGTCCGTCGGCACCGTCCTCGCGTTCGTGTACGTCGGCACCCTCCTGGCTTTCGGCCTGGGTGCGCTCTACATGGTCGCGACGGGCGTCGGACTGGCGAAGCTCGGAGGACCGGGGAACGACCCCGATGGCAAGGACGTCAGCGCCGGGCTGGTCCTCGTCTTCTTCGCCGTCCTCATCGCCACCGGTGCGGGCGCCGACGCCTGGCACAACCAGCTGCTGGGTTCGGGGCGGGACGTCAAGGCGGTGGTCATCGCCGAGCACGTCGACAAGTCGATCCACGGCACGAAGCGGACGTACGACCTCTCCACGCAGGGCGAGAAGGTCCCCGGCGGACCCCTGGAGCCGGACAGTCGGCGCTTCAACCCCGGCGACCACGTCACCGTCCGGATGGACCCGGCCGGCCGGGTCGCCCCCAAGCTGCCCGGGGAGGCCGATTCCCCGGCATCCCTGTGGAGCGCGATCGGAATCAACGCGGTCATCGCCCTGTTCCTGCTGTGGTTCGCCTACGACAGCAGCAAGCCGCCCCGGGACCCACGCCCGGCCGGACCGTGGCGCGAGCGCATGCGCCGACTCGACGGGCTGCCGCTCACCGCGGCGGCGACGGCGGTCTCGGTGCCCTGGCTCCTGTGCTTCCTGCTCGTCCAGAACCGTCTCGGCTTGGCCCTGATGGTCGCGATCCCCTATCCCCTCGCCGGGTTGGCGGCCTTCGGCTCGCTCGTTCGCGACGAGGACCGGAAGCAACCCCAGGGCCTGGTCCTCCTCGCGGTCGGTCTCGTCTTCACCGCGCTCGCCCTGTTCCTCTGACCGACGACCCGGCACGCGCCGGCGGAAGGAGTCGGGACGGCACGGAAGGCATTCGGACGATGACCGCCCGGTTCGGCCGGGGCACACAGGGCCGAGTTGGCCGACGAGGTCCCCGGCGGGGGCCTGGAACAGAGTTCCGCCCGGCTCAAGCCCGGCGACGTGATCACCGTCCGGTGACGCGCGGCCGAGCCGACCAGCCCGCCACGGCGTGACGCCCGTCACACGAAGTATCGGCAACCCTGTCGCTCCGAACGGGCATCTCACTCCTCGCTGCTCATGACACACGGACAGTACGGGGGATGACGCCATGGCGGATGATGGACCGAAAGCCGGCGGCCCGGAGTTCAAGATCCGGCCGGGGGACCTGAAGGCGGCCGCGCCGACCTTCCAGGCTCAGAGCAGGGCACTCAAGGACGCCCTCGACACGCTCAGGCACAGCCTCGCCGACGCCGGCAGCCCGTGGGGCGACGACAAGCAGGGCAAGGAGTTCGCCCAGGCCTACAACGGCCCGCACGACCACGTGCTCTCCGCGCTGGACACCCTGGTCAAAGGCCTCACCAGCATTCACGACGGGCTGAACGCCCACGCCGACAACCACACCGACGCCGACAACCACGTCCGCAAGGACCTGACGCCGTGATCGGCCGCCCACCGCGGAGGGAGCCGGCGCGTGGGTGAGTC
The DNA here is from genome assembly GCF_040685395.1 of Kitasatospora sp. NPDC088779. Classification (NCBI taxonomy): domain Bacteria; kingdom Bacillati; phylum Actinomycetota; class Actinomycetes; order Kitasatosporales; family Streptomycetaceae; genus Kitasatospora; species Kitasatospora sp. NPDC088779. The sequence goes on from NZ_JBFBHW010000005.1 coordinate 94,972, forward strand.
CGCGGCCGAGAAGATCGTCCGCAAGGTCACCGGCCTGTGGTGGCCCGACGCCGACCCGGACCAGCTCCGCACGGTCGCCGCCGCCTGGGACACGATGGCCACCGCCATCGACAACGTCACCGCGCCCACCCACCAGGCCGCCGCCGCCATCGTCGCCAACAACCACGGCCCCGCCATCGACGCCTTCGGCAAGTTCTGGGGCCAGTACTACGGAGGCAAGGGCAAGGGCTGGCTCCCCGATGTCGCCGCCGCCTGCCGCAACCTCGCCAAGGCCCTGCGCGCCTTCGCCGACGAGGTCGACAAGGCGCTCAAGAAGCTGAAGGAGGAGGCCGCGATCGTCGGCGCGACCCTGGTCGCCGGCACCGCCCTCGCCATCTTCACCGCCGGCATCTCCGAAGCCGCCGCCGGCACCGCCGCCGCGGGCATCATCGCCACCGCCGCGAGCCTCGGCGTCGCCGTCTCCGAAGCCATCGCCACCATCGCCGCCACCATCCTCACCGGCGTCGTCTTCGGCGCCGTCGAGGCCATCACCGTCGACCTCGCCGTCGCCCAGCCGATCCGCGTCGAGTTCTTCGACGACGGCGGCTACAGCCTCCAGGAGGCCGTCGACTCCGCCGAGACCGGCGGCGTGATGGGCGGCGCCGGAGGCGGCCTCGGCGCCGGCGGCCGCGTCGTCGCCAACACCGCCGAGGGCGCCGAGAACGCCTCCGTCGCCCTCGCCGGCCTCGCCAAGGCCGCGGGCGCCGCCGATACCCTCCCCGGCCGCATGCTCACCGGCGCCGGCCTCACCTACGGCTACGACGCCACCTTCAAAACCGGCCCGGTCATGCCCCTCGACCTCATCCTCGGCGCCATCGGCAGCGCGGCGGCTCCCGGGAGCAGCACCCCGAAGCGCCGCCCCGGTTTCACCGGGGCCGACGCGAACGGCTGGGAGGGCGGACTTGGCGCCCGCCCAGAACCCTGGCTCTCCGAGTCGGGAACCCCGTACGCGATCGACCCGACCGGTACACCGAACAAGAGGGCCGTGCAGCGCTACGAGGACTACCGCACCAGGACGGACGATGTGATCGAGGTCGCCAAGGAAACCGGTGTCGATCCGCGGATCGTCCAGGTCGCCAAGGACAACCTCATGATCAACCGGCATGACGTCCCGGTGGGACCGGGCGCACACAATGTCCTGAAGAACGTCCATTTCGAACCGGACCCGGCGGTCTCCACACCCTGGAACGCCGCCGTCAACGGTTTCATAAAACCGGGCAGCATTCCACCGCTGCGTGGAACGCTCGCCCACGAGTATGTCGAGGCCAAGCTTCTCGAAGCCGGCCTCCCCTATCTTTCCAGCCATCCGGACGCATGGAACTCGGAGGGCGCGCCAATTGTCCACCCCGAGCATTTCGGCGCACACAATCTGGCACCGCGGAGCTATCACGAGGGAGAAGTGTCGGCGGACGGATCACTCGACCACTGGAAGCTCTACGGGCTCAAGGCGCCCACCGGGGCTGTAGCCGAAGACCTCTCGAACCTTGATATCGTAGTCGATGCCATTAAATCCCAACTCCGCGAGAAAGGTTATGATCTCAAGTGAGCACGGAAAATGTTCAGTTGATGGTCGACCGCCTCAAAGCCATCCAGTGGACGGCCTATCGGGAGGGGGAACGGAAGGCCTTTTCTCGCGCGGCGCTCATGAAGGAGTACTTCCGACGGGCCGCGCTCTGGCTCGATGCCTACGGGGAAACCGAAGAATGGCCTTTCTTCGATCTCGCGGCGATTGTGGCGCCGTCCGTGCGGGCCGACCCGGCGGTGGTCTCCGACATCGAGGATTTCGTGGAGGACGCCTCCGGTTCGTGGCACGCGATCGAGTGCTCGGCGGCCGCCGTCCAGTGGGCCGCCCTGGGTGACGCCCCCGGGCCGGTGCTGCATCCGCTGCCCGATCCCTTCGAGCCACTGATCCGGGTCTACGAGCGCGGCGGCGCCGGTTTCTCGTTCGCCAACGGCTTCCTCGACTTCGGCATGCTGATGGTGAAGCGCGGCAACTGGCGCGCCCACCTGTCGCCGGAGCCCGTCGTCGAACTCGACGACGGCATCCTCGACGACCTGGATGCGCAGTCCTGGGCCGAGTTCCGAGCGCTGGCGGCCCGCACCGGACACCCGGTGGACAACAGCTGAGCACTACGAGCGGCTCCGCGTGCTCGCGGCCCTGCGCCATGCCTGACGAAGGCCCACGCGTGCCGCCTCCTCCTCGGTGCCGAGGAAGTTCCCCCTCCCGCCCGACCAGCCCCCGTGTCCGGGGGCGAGGGGACGCGTCGTACTCTTCCAGCCCGATCGGACGCACGCGGGGAGAGTCATGGGTACGACCAGGGACCGCAGCCGGGCCACCGCGCTGAGCACTGTCCTGATCCTGGGCGTCCCCGTGGGGACGTTCGGGCTGGTGCTCGCGGGCACCTACCTCGGTGGGGCTGCCGCGTCGCTGCTCGGGCTGGTGCTGGTGGTGGCCTGGGTGGTGGGTTTGGTGCGGCTGCTGGGGCGGTGGGTGGGCTGTTGGGTGGCGCTGTTCGCCGTCGTCCTCGCGGGCGTGGCGACGGGGGCCGTGGCCATGGCGCGGGACGACGTGATCCTGCGGCTGTCCGGCGAGACGGTGACGGCCCGGGTCACCGGGGAGACGGACCGCCTCGCCGGGAAGCACCCGTCCTCGATGTACGACCTCGCGGCCGAGGACGGCACCGCGTTGCCCGGCGGCGAGTTGTCGACGGGGCTGCGCGCGCTCGCGGTCGGTGACCGGGTGACGGTCCGTTTCGATCCGGCCGGCCGCGCCGACCCGCAGCGCCCGGGGGACATCAGCCTTCCCCGGGATCTCGGGCTCGCCGTCGGGCTGACGGCCGCCCTGATGCTCGCCGTCACCTGGCTGTGCCGCGAGTCGGCCCGGCGGCGAGGCGGCGGAGCGGCCGGGCCGGTGTCCTGATCCGACCCCGGGGAGCAGGAAGTCGGCCGGGCCGACTTCCTGCTCCGGGAAAAGGATCGATCAGCCCAGCAGAGCGGGCAGTTCCGCGACCGAGCCCAGCACGTGCGTCGCTCCGTCGGCGCGCAGCCGGGCCTCGTCGTGGGCACCGGTGAGCACGCCGGCGACGACGGACGCTCCGGCCCGTACGCCGGTCAGCATGTCGTAGCCGGTGTCGCCGGCGACGGCGATCTGCCGCACCGACTCGACTCCGGTCCGCAGCAGCGCGGTGAGCGCGAGGTCCGGGTAGGGGCGGCCGCGGCCGGCCTCGGCGGGGCTGAGGGTGAGGTCGGCGACGGACTGCCAGCCGAGGGCGGTGAGGATGCGGTCCTGGGTGGCCCGGGAGAAGCCGGTGGTGAGGGCGACCTTCCGGCCCTGACCGCGCAGTTCGGCGATGGCTTCGGCGGCGCCGGGCAGGGCGGCGCAGTGCCCGGCGTCGACGAGGTCGTGGTAGGCGGCCTCGAAGGCGGTGTTGGCCCGCTGGGCCTTGTCCTCGTCCCCGAAGAGGTGCCGGAAGACGGAGATCTTGGATTCGCCCATGGTGGCGCGGACGTGTTCCAGCATGGGGCCGAAGCCCGGGCTGCCGGCCTCGACGCCGAGCGTTCGGGCGGCGGCGGTGAAGGCCTGTTCGACGAGGCCGTCGTCGGCCACGGTGGTGCCGGCCATGTCGAGGACGACCAGGCGGATATCAAAGGACATGTCAACTACCCTTACAGGTTTGCGAGTTCGGCGGTGGTTTCGGCGATGGCCGGGGAGCAGGTCATGCCGCGGCCGCCGGGGCCGGTGACGAGCCAGACGCCGTCGCGGAGTCGTTCGCGGTGGACGACCCGGGTGGTGTCGACGCACTGCGCGTACACCCCGGCCCAGCGGCGGCGGACGCGCGGCAGGGGGCGGCCGAGCAGGTCCTCGGCCACGGCGACCAGGTGGTCGTACGGGTCCTCGACGACGTCGAAGCCGAACGGCTGGTCGTACTCGTGGGTGTCGCCGATGGTGAGGCCGCCGTCGCGCCGCTGGACCATGAGCAGCTGCATCTTGTGTTCGGCGGCGACGTCGGGCTGCGGCTGGGTGTCGCGGAGGCGGTCCAGGGCGGTGCCGGCGAAGGCCGGGTAGTAGCGGAAGCTGTCGCCGTCGGCGACGGAGGTGGTGAGGGTCTCGCCGAGCGGGTCGGTCTGCATCATCTGCAGCCGGACCCTGCGTACGGGCAGCGAGGGGGCGAGTTCGCGGACGAGGCCGCCGAGCCAGGCGCCGGTGCAGAGGATGACGAGGTCACCGGTGTGGATGTCGCCGTGGTCGTCGCGGACGGCGTTCTCGCCGATCACGTCGCGGACCTCGCGGCCGGGCAGGAAGGTGTAGCGGCCGGTGGCCTGGAGGGCGGCGCGCAGCGCGGGCTGGGCGGTGCGGGGTTCGACGGCGGCGTCGCGCTCGCACCACAGGGCGCCGAGGAGTTCGCCGCGCAGGGCGGGGTTGGCGGCCCTGGTCTGGTCGGCGTCGAGCAGCCGGTAGCCGCGGGCGGCGGCGTCGGGCAGGGTGAGTGCCTGTTCGGCGACGGCGAGTTCGGCCTGGGTGCGGATCGCGGTGAGCGATCCGTTGGCGCGGAAGCCGAGGTCGGGGACCCGGGCGCCGATGCCTTCCCACAGTTCGCGGGCGCGCAGCGCGGTGTCCAGTTCCTCGCCCTGCGCGCGGCCGCTGACCCAGACCAGGCCGAAGTTGCGCACCGAGGCGCCGCGCGCCTCGGTCTCGCGCTCCAGGTGGACGACCTCGTGGCCGCGTTCGACGGCCTGCCAGGCGTGCATGGTGCCGAGCACGCCTGCTCCTACGACGATGACTCTCATGCGGCCAGGCTGGTGCGCCCAGGTGTCCTGGGGGCGTCCCGGCAGCGTCCCGCAGATGAATCACCCGAAAAGTTGTACAGACAACCCTGGGGACCGGACAGGGCCTACGGCCGCAGCACCCGCGCCCGCAGGTAGTTGCGCCGCCCGAAGTTCGGCTCGTCCACCGCCGTCAGCTCCTCCACCTGGAACCGGTACAGCGCCGCCGCCCCGCCCCCGGTGAGGAACTGCCGCCGCACCTGCTCGTCCTGTGCGAAGGACGGGTACCGCCCCTGGTAGGCGGCCAGCGCCGCCTCGGCCTGCCGCCCCCAGGCCTCGCTCGCGCCGCCGGCCAGTTGCAGGCCGCGCAGCTGCTCGCCGAAGACCGGCGGCGGCAGGAAAACGGTGGCGGCGGCCCGGGCCTCCTCGGCGAGGTGGCGGCTGTGCCGGGTGGAGCGCTCGCTGACGAAGTACAGGACGAGGTCGTCGTCGTACGCGAAGAAGGCCAGGTTGGCGTGCGGGCCGTGCTCGTGGCCGGCGGTGGCGAGGGTGAGCACCATGGCCTCGGCGAGCAGGCCCTCGACGCCCTTGTGCGGCGACTCGCCCGGCCAGTCCCCCTGCGTGATGTCGAGTCGGTACGGCATTGGCACTCCCTCCGCTGGCACGCCCGGCGCTCCCGCGCCCCGGCACGACTGAGCCGGGCGGGTTCCCCGCGAAGGGGCCCCACGCCCGGCTCACATGCTCTACCCGCCACCCCGGCCAGACAAGGGTCGGACGGGCTACGGGGAGGCTACGGAATCAGCGCTGTCGGGTCTCGCCGCCAGTGCCGCCGACACCCGCCAACAGTGCCGTCGGCACCCGCCGTTCAGTGCTGCCGCGTCCCGTACGTGGCGTGGCGGCCGGCCGTCACCGGCACCGCGCCCGGGCCGAGCAGCGGGCGCAGCGCACCCGTCCGCATCCGGTCCACCAGCGGCCCGCAGCGGCCGGCGAGCGGCGCCAGCACCACCGCGACCAGGAGGCCGACCAGCGCGCCGACGGCCACGTCGTGCGGGTAGTGCACGCCGACCCAGACCCGGGAGGCGCCCATCAGCACCGCGAAGATCCCGGCGATCCAGCCGAGCCGCCGGTCGGCGAACCAGAGTGCGGTGGCGGCGGCGAAGGCGATCACGGTGTGGTTGCTGGGGAAGGACCAGTCACCGGCGCCGGGGCAGGTCTCCAGCGAGACGCTGCCGGGGATCTGGGCGCACGGCCGGACTTCTTCGACCATGCCCTTGAGCACCGAGTTGACGCCGTACGCGACGACGACGATCACCGGCGAGGCGAGCACCTTGGCCATCACGGCCGAGTCGGCGCCGCGCGCCCGCCACCAGGCGTAGAGCATGAAGACCGCGAACAGGCCGAGGCCGAGCGCCGACCAGACCTTGATCAGCTCGTCGAGCCAGTGCGGGGCGGCTTGCGCCCACCCGTTCACCCGGGTGTAGAGGCTGCCGTCGATGCCGCTGCCGTCGTAGACGGCGAGAGCCCGGGAGGACGTCACTTGTCACCTCCGTGACGGTGCGCCTTACGGGCGCGGAACAGTTCGAGAACAATGGGGAGCACGGAGACAACTACTACCAGACCGATGATCGGGAGCAGATATCTGTCGATGCTGGGGATCGACGATCCGAGCCCGTACCCGGCGAGCACGACGCCGACGGTCCAGACGGCGCCGCCGGTCACCTGCCAGAACGTGAACGAGCGGGCCGGCACTTCGAGCACGCCGCAGAGCGGGTTCAGCACCGTTCGGACCACCGGGATGAAGCGGGCGAGCACGATCGCCTTGCCGTGGCCGTACTTGCCCAGCAGTTCCTCGGCCCGCTCGACGCCCTCCAGCAGGCTCTTGCGCTCGGTGCGGCGCAGCAGCGCGCGGCCGCCGCGCTTGCCGATCAGGTAGCCGACCTGGGCGCCTGCCAGCGCGCCGACCAGGGCGGCGGGCAGCACCTGGTAGAGCTCCAGCTGCGGGCCCCTGGTGGCGCCGGGCACGCACAGCAGCCCCGCGGTGAACAGCAGCGAGTCTCCGGGCAGGAAGAAGCCCACCAGCAGGCCGGTCTCGGCGAAGAGCACGACGGCGATGCCGAGTGCGCCGAAGGCGGCGAGCAGCGAGGACGCGTCCAGCGGGTTCACCGCGAGGTGAGCGGCCGGATCGGCGAGGAACTGAAGCAAGGCTGGCGGACCTCCCGTACGTTGGGGGGCGGTTCACAGCGGAACCCGCCCCGACCGTCTACAGTGACGTAGACGGTCTACATGACTGTAGACGAAACCTGGAGGAAGCGCCGCCATGTCCGACGTACCGTCCGCCCGCCGGCCCGCCGGGGAGCTGGAGGCCGAGGTGCTGGCCGCGCTCTGGTCGGCCCGGCAGCCGATGACCCCGCAGGACGTCCAGTCGGCACTCGGCGGGGACCTCGCCCGCACCACCATCGCCACGATCCTCGCCCGCCTCCACGACAAGGGCACCGTGGAGCGCACCCGGGCCGGCCGCGCCTACGCGTACACCCCGACCGTCCAGGACACCGCGGGCCTCGCCGCCCGCCGGATGCACACCGAGCTCGGCCGCGAGGCCGACCGCTCCACCGTGCTCGCCCGCTTCGTCTCCGACCTCTCCGCCGAGGACGAGCAGCTGCTGCGCGACCTGCTCGGCGACGGCGCCCCGGGTCTCGACTCCACCCCGGGCATCGCCCCCGCCCCCGGCCACCGCACCTCCGGCCACGGCACCCCCGGGGCGGCCGGATCGTGATGATCGCCGTCTGGGCCCCGCTGCTGCTGCCGTTCCTGGCCGCCCCGCTGGCCCGCCGCCTCGCCGACGCGCTGCCGCCCCGGGCCGCCGCCTGGATGCTCGCCGGGACGTCCGCCGTGCTGGCCGGCGGCACCCTCTGCTCGCTCGGCCTGCTCGCCGCCGCCGGGCTGCTCCAGCTACCGCCGGTCGCCGCGATCGGCCACCTGTCGCTGCCCTGGCTCACCGCCGCCGCACCCGACGCGCCGGTGGCGGCCGCCGCGGCCGGTCTGGTGCTCGCCGCGCTGACCGCCCGGGCCGTCCGCACCGCCCGCCGCCACCGGCTGGAACTGCGCGAGGCCCGGGCCGCCCTCCCGGCCTGCCCCGCGCCGGACTGCCCCACGCCGACCGAGGGCCGGCATCCGGACACACGCCCCGGGCACGTCACCATGCGCCGGGCACGCACCCCGCAGGCCGTCCTGGCCGGCGCCCGCGCCCTGCTCCAGCCGAGCGAGCACCCGCTCGCCGTCCTCGACGACGAGCGCGCCGACGCCTTCGCCCTGCCGGGGCGCCTGCCCCTCCCCGGCCGGCCCGGCGAGCCCGGCCGGATCGTGGTCACCTCCGGCATGCTGCGCATCCTCACCGGGCCCGAGCGGGCCGCCCTGCTCGCCCACGAGCGCGCCCACCTGACCGCCCGCCACCACGTCTTCCTCGCCCTCGCCGAGCACGCCGCCGACCTCCACCCGGCGCTGCGGCCGCTGCGCGCGCCCCTCGGGTACCACCTGGAGCGCTGGGCCGACGAGGTGGCGGCCGCCCGGGTCGGCGACCGCGCCGTGACCGCCCGCGCGGTCGGCCGGGCCGCCCTGGCCGCCAGCCGCTCCCCCTGGCCGGCCCGGCCCCGGCTCGTCCCCGCCGCCCACTCCGGGCCGGTCCCGCGCCGGGTCGCCGCCCTGCTCCAGCCCCGCCCGGCGACCACCGCCACCGGCACCCGCCTGCGCGCGGTCGCGATCGCGCTGGCCGCCTGCCTGGCGCTGAGCACCGCCGCCTCCCTGGAGGCCACCGCCGACCTGCACCACACCGTCGAGGCGGCCCAGCGCGGCACCGGCGCGGAACGCTGACCGCTGACCGCTGACCGCTGACCGCTGACCGCTGACCGCTGACCGCTGACCGCTGACCGCGGCACGATCCACCGAGCCCGCACCAGGCCTACGCAAGGCCCTCACCAGGTCCCGTGCCAGGCCTCGCACCAGGCCCGCGCCGGGCTCACACCAGGCCCGCACCAGGACCCCCGCTAGTCATCACACCCCGGCATGTCCACGGTCATACCGTCCGGTATGCCGAGTTGGCAGACCCCGTCCCCAGACACTCACCGCCCCCGTACGCTTTCGTCAGCGCGTCGACCCCGGCGCGGCCTCGAACGGCGGCGAGGAGCAACGCGAGTGCGGCAGACCGGACGGCAGTCCCGACGACCAGAACGCCGCACCGCGCCGAGCACGGCCGAGCTGGCCAGGGTCCACGACCGCACCCTCGCCGAAGCCGCCGCCCGCGAACTCGCCCAGCCCCCCTACCCCGACCCCGGCTCCCCCGGCCTGCTCGAACCCCGCCCCGAGATCGGCGACTCCTGGGCCCGGCTGCGCCGCCTCGGGCTCGACCCCGACGCCGGTGCCGCCGCCGTCCACCTCGGCCCCGCCGAGATCGAGCAGCGCCGCCGCACCAGCGGCCTGGACGCGGTCCTGCCGGTGCTGCGCGACACCCTGCTCCAGCCGGTCGGCCAGAGCCCGCTGATCCTCGCCATCGCCGACGCCGACGGCCACGTGCTCTGGCAGGAGGGCGAGCGCGCCCTGCGCCGCAGCGCCGACCGGATCGGCTTCCTCACCGGCGCCCGCTGGATCGAGGAGAGCGTCGGCACCAACGGCATCGCCGTCGCACTGCGCGCCCAGCGCCCGATGCACGTCCACTCCGCCGAGCACTACCTGCGCAGCCACCACTCCTGGACCTGCGTGGCCGCCCCCGTGCACGACCCGGGCACCGGGCGGCTGGTCGGCGCGATCAACCTCAGCGGCCCGGCCCGCAACGTCCGCCCGTACCTGCTGCAGCTCACCGCCACCGCCGCCCGGCTCGCCGAGACCGAGCTGCGCGCCCACCGGCTGGAGGCGCTGCACCAACTGCGCACCCTGGCCGCGCCGGTGCTCGCCCGGGTGGCCGGCCCGGCCCTGGTGGTGGACTCCGCCGGGTGGACCGCCGCCGCGGCCGGGCTGCCGCCGCCCGGCCGGCTGCGGGTGCCGGTCGGCGGCTGGGGGACCGCCGCCGTGCACTGGGTGCCGGGCCTCGGCGAGTGCGCCCTGGAACCGCTCGCGGACGGCTGGCTGGTGCGACCGGTCCGGCCACCCGAGGCGGACGGCTCCGGCACGGTGACGGCCGAACAGGCCGAGCAGGCCGAGGGCGCCCGCCTCCGGCTCGACCTGCGCCGCCAGGACCGCCCGGAGCTGACCGTCCGGGGCGCGGCCGGCAGCTGGTCGCACCCGCTCAGCCCGCGCCACGCCGAACTGCTGCTCCTGCTCGCCACCGGACGCGAGGGCAGCACGGCCGCGCAGCTCGCGGAGGCGCTGTTCGGCGACCCGGGCCGGACGGTGACGGTCCGCGCCGAGTTGTCCCGGCTGCGCCGCTACCTGGGCGGCCTGCTGGCCCACCGGCCGTACCGCATCGCCGAGTCGGTGCTGGTCACGGTGGACGGGCCGGACGACCCGTACGACCTGCTGCCGGCCTCCTCGGCCCCGGCCGTCCGGCGGCTGCGGGCCGGGCTGGCCACGGGGACGGTCCGGCTGCCGGGCACGGCGCCCGTCCCGCCGCCGCGCGGGCCCGCCGGCGCCCCGACCGGGCCTCAGCCGCCGGCGAGCAGCGCGGCCAGCTGGGCGTCGGTCGGGCCGCAGGCGCGCTCCGCATCGGCGGAGACCAGCGCGTAGGTACGGTCCAGCCACGCCCGCACCCGGGGCTTGGAGGCCTCCAGCAGGGCGCTGCCGTGCGGTGATTCGAGCGCCAGGTGCAGCGTCGAGCCGTGGCACGGGCAGTACGCCGGCCACAGCTTGACGTCGCCCTGGCCGCTCAGCGTCTGGAGACCGTCGCGCAGCAGCTCGCGCGAGAACACCCAGTCGGCCTCGTCCGGCCGCCCCAGATGGAAGGTCAGCAGCACCTCGTACGGGCGCGCGGCCTCGAACCGGAACCGGGTGCGCACCTCGCCGACCACCTCCTCGCCCAGCGAGATCCGCAGCATCAGCACCTCCTCCACCGCCGCCGGAGCGGCGGTGGAGCCGTCCCCATCGCCGCCCGTGGGGGTGGCGGCGAGGGGTGCACTGGAGGCTGCGGACAGCGGGTCGGGCGGCATGACGGTCTCTCCGGGACGGCGTGGGATGACCTCAGCCTGAGCCACTTCCGGCCGGGCGGGCAAGGGTTGCAAGGAGGTTGCATCGATCCCCGTCCGGGCGGGCCCGACCGCCCTCACCGACTTATCAGATGGATCGTCAACTTCCTTCTGTCGAACGGGTGTCCACGAAACGGATCAAAACCGTCCAGGCCGCGACGAGCCGCTGGTACGCTCTCCCCCTCCCGGCGCGGGCCCCACCCGGACCCCGGCCGACCGACCCCGGGCGGCCGATGCCGGCCCGGTGGCAGCGCATGGGAGAATACCGCGACCGCGACGGCGACTTCGGGGAGGGAGGGGTCCGGTGGCTGCGCGCGAGGACACTGCGCGGGACGTTCGGCACGAACCCGAACGGCACGGCCGGCACGGGCGGCCACGCCCGTTCGGCGGCCGGTTCCGGCTGCCCACCCTGCGCTTCTCCGGTGCCGCGATGGCGATGTCCACCGTCGTCGGCATCAGCATCGCCACCACCCTCCTGCTCAACGAGCAGCAGGGCGTGGGCCGGCGGGCCGGGGTCGCGCGCGTCGGCACCACCCCGCCGCCCACCCCCGCCGCGGGCGACCAGGCCGAGGCCGCCGCCGACCGGGCCCCGACCGCGCCGAACCCCACCGCGCCGAACCCCACCGACCTCCCGGCCACCGGCCGACCGCCCGCACCGAGCCCCTCGGCGCACCGCCCGGGGGCGGCGGAGGGCACGGCCGCCGGAGCTGCCTCGCCCAGCGCCTCGCCCAGCGCGCCCGGCACCCGGTCGGCACCCCCGGAACCCGCCGGCGGACAGGCCGCGGCCGAACCCATGGCCGACCACGGCCCCGGCACCCGGCCGGCCAGCACCGGCGAGCCCGCCACGCCGGCCGACGCCGCCGCGCCCTCGCCGTCGGCCCAGCCCGTCGCGCCCGCCGCCGAGCAGCCGGCCGACCCCTCTTCGCCCTCCCCCTCGCCGACCACGCCGCACGCGCCCGGACCCCGCCCGGCCGCCCCGGCGCAGCCCGCACCGCCGCCGCCCGGCGCGGTTGCCCCGGGCACCGACGGCCCGACCGCCGGCACCCCTGACCCGGACACCGACCCGGGCACCGACCAGGCCCTGACCGGCGTCGCCACGGTCACACCGCTCGGCCGGGACGGCCTCCGGCACCAGCTCGACCTCACCGCCACCGAGCCGCTCACCGCATTTCAGGCCGAATTCCGCCTCACCCCGGGCGAGTTGGCACCCGGAAGCGGCGCCGCCTGGACCGACCTGCCCGGCGCGGTCGTCACCGCCCAACAGGAGCGCGGCACCCTCGTCTACCGCTTCACCACCCCGGCCGGCATCGACGTCCCGCCCGGCCACTACGCCTTCGGCGTGCGCGGCACCCGCCCCGCCGCCGAACCCCCGGGGCCCACCGGCCCGTCCGGCCCGTCCCTCCCGTCCGGCCCCTCGCTCCCGTCCGGTTGGCCCGCTTCGTCCGGCCCGGTCCGCAAGGTCGCCGCGGCGGAGAGCTGGAGCGCCGCCGCCTTCGGCATCGACCGGCCCCGGGCGGTCGCCGCGCTCGGCGCCTTCGGCCCGGTCGCACCACAGCCGGCCGCGCCGCAGCCGGTCACACCGCGGCCCGCCGCGCCCGAGGCACCCGGGCTCCCGCCGCGCCCCGGCACGCCGACGGCCTTCACGCCCCGCTGACCTCCGGCCGCGCCGTCCCGCCGGCTTGCCACCTCGCAGCCTCGCCACCTCGCCGGGGTCTGCCGCCCACCCCCGTCGTCCGGCCGTACCGTCCGACGATCCGACAGGTCACCGCCCCGGACGGGCTCATCCCGACGCGCCCGTTCGTTACTGTGGGCAGCACCCGGCCCGGCGGTCCCAGCGGCCCCGGCCGGCCGCCGTTCCGCATCCGAGGAGGAGTCCGTGTCCACCGTCCTGACCCAAGGCGGCAACGCCCCGCTGACCGCCGCGCGGGTGACTGTCGAGGTCACCGCGCCCAAGGCGCTGGACGTCTCCGGCCTGCTGCTGACCGACGCCGGAAAGGTGCGCTCGGACGACGACTTCGTCTTCTTCAACGCCCCGCACGGCCCCGGCGTCAGCCACCGCCCGGCCGCCGCCGGAGCGCCGGACGCGATCACCGTCGACACCCTGGCCGTCCCGGCCGGCATCACCAAGATCGTGGTGACCGCCAGCCCCGCCGACCAGTCCTCCACCTTCGCCGGGATGGAGCCGACCGCCACCGTCCGCGACGCCGACACCGGGCAGGCCCTGGTGACCTTCACCCCGCCTCAGCTGGGCCAGGAGACCGCGCTCATCGTGGTCGAGGTCTACCAGCGCGGCGGCGCCTGGAAGGTGCGCGCGGTCGGCCAGGGCTACGCCAACGGCCTGGCGGGCATCGCCACCGACTTCGGCGTCTCCGTCGACGACTCCCCGGCCGCGGCCCCGGCCGCCCAGGCCCAGGCCCCGGCCCCCGCCACTCCCCCCGCGGCCCCGCCCACCCCTCCGGCCGCTCCCCCGGCTCACCCGGCTCCCCCCGTCGACCCGCGGATCGCCCTCGCCGCCACCCCGCCCGCGCCCCCCGTGCCCCCGGTCGCCCCGCCGGCCCCGGCCGCCCCCGCCAAGGTCACCCTGGACAAGGGCCGGGTCAACCTGGTCAAGGGCAGTTCGGTCTCCCTGGTGAAGAACGGCCGCCCGTTCCTCTCCTCGGTCCGGATGGCGCTCGGCTGGGAGCCCGCCGGCCGCGGCCGCAGCGTCGACCTGGACGCCTCCTGCCTCGCCTTCGACGCCCGGCGCAAGAAGCTGGAGACGGCCTGGTTCATGAAGCTGACCGTCTTCAAGGGCGCGATCGCCCACTCCGGCGACAACCTCACCGGCGGCGGAGCCGGCGACGACGAGTCGATCACCGTCCATCTGGACGGCCTGCCGGCCGAGGTCACCGGCCTGGTCTTCGTCGTCAACTCCTTCTCCGGCCAGCGGTTCACCGAGGTCAAGAACGCCTACTGCCGCCTGCTGGACGCCCGGACGGAGGAGGAGCTGGTCCGCTTCGACCTCACCCACTCCGAGCCGCACACGGGCGTGGTGATGTGCAAGCTGGTCCGGCAGTCGTCCGGCGAGTGGGTGATGACCGCGCTCGGCGAGTACGTCGACGCCAAGACCGCCCGGGCGATGGTCGATCCGTCCGCCGCCCTGCTCTGAACCGTCTCGCCCCCGCCCCGCCCCACCCCTCACCGCCCCACCCTGACGCCCAGGGCCGATCGGCCCAATGTCATGGCCGCACACGCGAATTCACCCTCCTGAGGGATCAAGTCGTCCACCCGCCGACTCGATTTACCTCTAGGGGGGTGAATCGCGCTCTCCCGCGCACTCGTTGAGGGAGAGACCGTGCCACGCTTCCTGTCCCGCCTCGCCGTCGCCGGCACCGCCGTCGCGCTCACCGCCGGCCTGATCACCCCGTCCGCCGCCCAGGCCGCCGCCGAGCCGTCCGGCCGCGTCCGGACGCTCGCCTGGGCCGCGCTCGGCGACTCCTACACGGCCGGCTTCGTCGAGGCCGCCGGCGCCGAGACCGAACCCCGCGACGGCTGCGCCCGCACCACCGGCTCCTACCCCGAGCTGATCCGCCGCGGCCTCGGCCCCCTGGTCGAACTGCGCAACGTCAGCTGTTCCGGCGCCACCGTCAAGGACGTCTACCAGACCAAGGAGGCCCCGCCCGGCCGCCCGCTCCCGCCGCTCGGGACCAACCCCGGCGCCCCCTTCCCACCGGTCCCGTCGCAGATCGACGCCGTCTCCCCGAGCGCCGACGTGATCACCGTCGAGATCGGCGGCAACACCCTCGGCTTCGCCGAGATCCTCAAGGGCTGCATCGAACTCGGCGCCGCGGTCCTCGGCCAGGGCACGCCCTGCAAGGACAAGTTCGACGCGAGCCTGCCCGACCGCTTCGACCAACTGCGCGGCGACTTCGACCAGATGCTCGGCGCCCTGCACGCCAAGGCCCCGTCCGCGCGACTGCTGGCCGTCGGCTACCCCCACCTCGTCCCCGAGGACGCCACCCGCTGCACCTACGGCGACCTGGAGCAGTTCGCCACCTTCACCACCGGCGACCTCGCCTGGGCGCGGACGGCCGTCCTGGAGCCGCTCAACGCGATCATCGCCCAGCGGACCGCCGCCCGCGGCGACACCTTCGTCGACCTCTACCCCTCCACCACCGGCCACAGCGTGTGCGACCAGGACCACTGGCTGGACGGCGTGCTGACCAGCATCATCCCGCTGCGTTACGCCCTGGTGCACCCCAACGCCAAGGGCCAGGCCCACGCGGCCGCCCTGGTCGAGGACGCCGTCCTGAACTGACCGGCCGCACCGGAAGCGGCCGAACCCGGAAGCGGCCGAACCGGAAGCAGCCGCGCCGGAAACGCCCGCGCATCGAGAACCGATCGAAAACCAGTGGCAGGCCCTCCCGTCGCGGATCATGCTGAGCGGATGCTCATCCGCGAAGCCACCCCCGAGGACTGGCCTGCCGTCTGGCCCTTCTTCCACACCGTCATCGCCGCCGGTGAGACGTTCCCCTACCCCCTCGACCTCTCCTCCGACCTCGGCCGGGAGTGGTGGATGCTCGCCGCACCCCATCGCACGGTGGTCGCGGTGGACGAGGCCGGCACGGTCGTCGGCACCGCCAACATGACCCGTAACCGCCCCGGCAACGGCGCGCACGTGGCCAGCGCCAGCTACCTGGTCGACCCGGCGCACCACGGCCGCGGCATCGGGCGGGCCCTGGTCGAGTACACCCTCGACTGGGCTCGCGCCAACGGCTACCGCGCCATGCAGTTCAATGCCGTGGTCGCCAACAACCACCACGCCGTGAAGCTCTACCGGTCCCTCGGCTTCGACATCGTCGGCACCGTCCCCGAGGCCTTCCACCACCCCGTCGACGGATACGTCGGCCTGCACGTCATGCACCGGGCACTGTAAGGGAGTTCGCTACTCCTCGATCGCCCCGCCGACCCGCCGCAGGTGCTGCCGGAAGCTGTACGACGGGTCGGCGGCGCGGCGCTCCAGGTACTCGTCGAAGGCGGTCTGCCGGCGCAGCGTGTCGCCGGAGGCGATCCGCCCGGCCTGCGCGCGCTCGGTCCCGGCGATCCCGGCGGCCGTATCCAGCACCTCCCCGGCCCGGTCGGCCGGGACGAACAGCACCCCGTCCGCGTCGCCGAACACCACGTCCCCGGCGCTCACCAGGTGCGGCCCGACCCGCGCCGCCACCGCCGCCACCCCCACCGGCGCCGCCCTGAGCCCCACCCCCAACCGCACACACGCATCCGCCACCAACGGCGTCGACAACCCCGCGAACTCCTTCAGCATCCCCAACTCCTCTTACCAAAAGCCCAGTTCACGCTGCCTCGATCCTAATCCGGGGTTCCGCCTCACCCCATTGAGTGATCGTCATCCATCCACCCGACGTGCCACTCCGAGCTCACCTATTCTGTTGGCGCGTCCAACCAATCGACCGCGAGCGGGCCCAGGTCAGCCTCTTCAGCAATCCCCACCGCGACGAGTACACCGAGGTGCACCTGGCAGCCTTCGGCGAACCGCTCGCCCTCCCCGCCCCGTTCGAGTTCGAGTTGGACACCAAGGACTTCCTCTAGAAGTCCCGGGAACGCGACAAACGGCCCGCACCCCCCTTCCACCGGGGGTGCGGGCCGTCGTCGTGCGGGTGCGCGCGGGTCAGCCGCGGGTGGCCATGGCGCGCAGGAAGAAGGTGAGGTTGGCCGGGCGCTCGGCGAGGCGGCGCATGAAGTAGCCGTACCACTCCTGGCCGTAGGGCAGGTACACGCGCATGGTGTTGCCCTCGCCGGCGAGGCGCAGCTGCTCCTCGGGGCGGATGCCGAACAGCATCTGGTACTCGAAGGAGTCGCGCTTGCGGCCGTTCCACTGGGCGAGCTGGCCGGCGATCTTGATCATGTTGGGGTCGTGCGAGGCGATCATCGGGTAGCCCTCGCCGGCCATCAGGACCTTGAGCGCGCGGACGTACGCGAGGTCGACCTCGTGCTTGCCCTGGAAGGCGACCGACTCGGGCTCCTTGTAGGCGCCCTTGCACAGGCGCACGCGCGAGCCGGGGCCGGAGAACTCGCGGCAGTCGGCCTCGGTGCGGCGCAGGTAGGCCTGGAGCACGACGCCCAGCCAGGGGAAGTCCGCCCGCAGCTCGCGCGCGATGCCGAGGGTGGAGTCGGTGGTGGTGTGATCCTCCATGTCGAGGGTCACCGTGGTGCCGGCGTCGGCGGCGGCCTCGCAGATGCGGCGGGCGTTCTCCAGCGCGATCTTCTCGCCGTCCACCGGGAGGAACTGGCCGACGGCCGACAGCTTGACCGACACCTCGGCGCCGGCCGCGAGGCCGGTCTCCTTGAGCGCCTTGAGCAGGTGCTCGTAGGCCTCGGCGGTGCCGGCGGCCTGGGCGGCGTCCTGGGTGTCCTCGCCGAGGTGGTCCAGGGTGACCTTGCGGCCGGTGGCGATCAGGTCGTCGGTCGCGGTGACGGCGTCGTCGAGGACGTCACCGGCGACGAAGCGCTCGACTATCGCGTGGGTCGGCGGGAACTTCTCGACCACGGTGCGGACCTGCGGCGACCGGGAGGCCGCGAGAAGGGCGGAACGGAGCATCGTGACTCCTGGAGCTGGTGCTTCTAAGGGTGGCAGAAGGGGGGCCGGGGCGGCGGGCGGCGGGTATGTGACACCGCCGCCCCGGCGGGCGGCGCCCGGCTGCGGGGCCGGGCGTCGCGGGTGACCGAGTGGTCAGGCGACCGGAGTGGTCAGGTGACCGGCGCGGCCACGTGACCTGGACGGTCAGGCGACCGGAACGGTCGGGAGGGGCACTCAGCCCATGTGCGGGTAGCGGTAGTCCGTCGGCGGGACGAAGGTCTCCTTGACCGAGCGGGTCGAGGTCCACCGCGCCAGGTTCTGCTTGGCACCGGCCTTGTCGTTGGTGCCGGAGGCCCGGCCGCCGCCGAAGGGCTGCTGGCCGACGACGGCGCCGGTCGGCTTGTCGTTGATGTAGAAGTTGCCGGCCGCGAAGCGCAGCTTGTGCATGGCGTCCTGGGCGGCCGCGCGGTCCTGGGCGATGATCGCGCCGGTCAGGCCGTAGGCGGAGGCCGACTCCATCTGGGCCAGCATCTCGTCGTACTTGTCGTCCTGGTAGACGTGCACGGCGAGGATCGGGCCGAAGTACTCCTCGCGGAAGTACTCGGACGCCGGGTCCTCGCAGACCAGGACGGTCGGGCGGACGAAGTAGCCGACCGAGTCGTCGTAGGTGCCGCCGGCCAGGACCTCGACCGCGGGGTCGGCCTGGGCGCGGTCGATGGCGGCCTTGTTCTTGGCGAAGGCACGGTCGTCGATGACGGCGGACATGAAGTTCGCCAGGTCGGTGACGTCGCCCATGGTGAGGCCCTCGACCTCGGCGGCGAACTCGTCCTTGAGACCGGCCCAGATCGAAGCCGGGACGTAGGCGCGGGAGAGCGCCGAGCACTTCTGGCCCTGGAACTCGAAGGCGCCGCGGGTCATCGCGGTCTTCAGCACGGCCGGGTCGGCGGACGGGTGGGCGACCAGGAAGTCCTTGCCGCCGGTCTCGCCGACGATCCGCGGGTAGGTGCGGTAGCCGGCGATGTTCTCGCCGACGGAGCGCCACAGGTGCTGGAAGGTGGCGGTGGAGCCGGTGAAGTGGATGCCGGCCAGCGCCGGGTGCTTGAGCGCCACGGCGGAGACGTCCAGGCCGTCGCCGGTCACCATGTTGATGACGCCCTTGGGCAGGCCGGCCTCCTCCAGCAGCTGCATCAGCAGGTGCGCGGAGTACTGCTGGGTCGGGGACGGCTTCCAGAGCACCACGTTGCCCATCAGCGCGGGCGCGGTCGGCAGGTTGCCGGCGATCGCGGTGAAGTTGAACGGGGTGATCGCGTAGACGAAGCCCTCCAGCGGGCGGTGGTCGCTGCGGTTCCACACGCCGTCCGAGGAGATCGGCTGCTCGGCCATGATCTGGCGGGCGAAGTGCACGTTGAAGCGCAGGAAGTCGACCAGCTCGCAGGGCGTGTCGATCTCGGCCTGCTGGGCGGTCTTGGACTGGCCGAGCATGGTGGCGGCGGCCAGGGTCTCGCGCCAGGGGCCGGCCAGCAGGTCGGCGGCCTTGAGGAAGATCGCGGCGCGGGAGTCGAAGGAGAGCGCCTGCCAGGCCGGGGCCGCGGCCAGGGCAGTGTCGATGGCCTCCTGCGCGTCGGCCTGGGTGGCGTTGCGCAGGGTGCCGAGCCTCGCCGCGTGGTTGTGCGGCTGGACGACGTGGATCTCGGCGCCGCCGCCCATGCGGCGCTCACCGTTGATCGTCATGGTCAGCTGGACCGGCTCCTGGCCGCCCAGCTCCTTCAGCTTGGCCTCCAGACGGGCCCGTTCCGGGCTGCCCGGGGCGTAGCTGTGGACCGGCTCGTTCACCGGCGCGGGGACCTGGGTCACAGCGTCCATAGAGCGCACGCTCTCCTTCGTTGATGCGGGGGGATGCCGGCGCGGGTCGCACGTCGGCCACAGCACGAACGCTATTCCTGCCCCTGGGGCCACTTGATTGGCCGGAAGGCTAAATTCCCCCGTACGGCGTTGTCCGGCCCGACGAAGGGGTCACGGCGCAATCACGGCGCGCCGTTGCCGGCCCGTCGCGCCGGAGGCCACCGGGAGCACCGGCCGGTCCCAGTCGATCCGGTGGCCGTGCACCGGGCGGAGCATCTTCTCCGGGCTCAGGAAGGTCCGCATCGCGATCGGCGCGAGCAGCCGGAACAGCGCCCGGCCGACCGGCCCGGAGGACTTCTGGTTGTTGGTGCGCGCCGCGTCGGCCGCGATCTTCTCGACCCGGGGCCGGCGCAGCGCCTCGTAGGCGGCGAAGGCGGCGGTGTGGTCGGGCAGGTCCCGCAGGCAGCGGGCGAGTTCGACGGCGCTCTCGACGGCCAGCGAGACGCCCTGGCCGGAGCTGTTGGAGGGGGCGTGCGCGCAGTCGCCGACCAGCACCATCCGGCCGCGGTACCAGTGCGGGACGGACGGCATGATCTCCAGCCGCGGGAAGACCTCGACGGTGTCGGCGGCGGCCTCGCGCAGCACGTCCCGGGCGGGCAGGTCGTCGGCGTGCAGGTCGCGGACCCGGCGCAGCCACTGCTCCGGGCTGACGGCGCGGACCTGTTCGGCGGTCAGCTGATCGGGCTGCGGGATGTTGCTGAACCAGGCCGTCCCGGCGCCGTCCGGCAGCCCCCAGTAGCCGAAGAAGGCGCGGGCGCCGTTGGCGAAGTGCATGGTCTCGCCGTGTCCGGCCCGGCCGGGCAGCCGGTGCGGGCTGTAGCCGCCGACGCCGAGCAGGCTGGTGTACCGCGCACCGGGTGCGGCCGGGTCGATCAGGGTGCGGACGGTGGAGCGGGTGCCGTCGGTGCCGATCAGCAGGTCGCCGGTGGCGGTGTCGCCGTCGGCGAAGCGGGCGGTGATGCCGTCGGCGCCCTCCTCGGCGCCGACCAGCCGTTTGCCGTACCGGACTTCGATGCCGCTCTCGCGCAGCCGCCGCTGGAGCACCTCGTACAGTTCGGCGCGGCGCATGACCCGGCCGGGCGGCAGGTCGGGGAGGCCGGCGAACTCGGCCAGCACGCCGCCCCGGCCGTCCTCGATCAGCATCGGGCCGATCGGCTGCCCGATCGCGCCGACCTCCGCCCCGAGCCCGACGGTCGCCAGGGCGTCGAGCCCGTTGGGGGCGATCATGAAGGTGCCGCCGATGCCCTCGGCGGAGGACTCGTAGGCCTCGAAGACGACGGCTTCGACGCCGGCCTTGCGCAGGGCCAGTGCCGTCACCGGCCCGGCGATCCCGCCGCCGATGACGAGGGCCCTCTTCTCCCCGTTGCTCGTACTCATTCCAGGCTCCCGAAGATCTCGTGCCAGGTCCGGATGAACTCCGGCTCCTTGAGTCGACCGACGAGGTGCTCGACGAAGCGGCCCTCGGCCTCCAGCGCGCCGACCCGGTGCTCCTCCTCGATCAGGAAGATCCAGGCCACGCCGTCGTCCGAGGCCTTCCGCAGGGCCGCCCGGATGCCCGTCACCTCGGCGGCCAGCGCGGCCCGCCGCTGTTCCAGCAGTTCCACGGCCTCGGCCGGCGGGACCACCATGAGCAGCGACAGCGCGACCCCGAACGCGGGGTACTCGTGCTGCGGTTCGGCGACGAGTTCGCGCATCCAGTCGGTGAGCTCCGCCCGGCCCTCGGGGGTGACGGCGTAGACGGTGCGCTCCGGTCGCTGGGTGTCGCGGACGGTCTCCTGTTCGGCGACGAACCCGGCCTTCCGCAGTTGCTCCACGACCATGTACAGCGAGCTGCGGTTGTACTTGATGTTGCGGTCCTTGCCGTGCTCCTTGAGCCGGCGCCCCATCTCGTACGGGTGCATCGGCCCGGCCACGAGTTCGGCCAGGACCGCGAGGGCCAGCGGGTTCGACACCTTGCGTCGCTTCGCCACGAGACGTCCTCATCTCTTGGTCAGTACTGACTATCCAATCCTGAATAGTCAGAGTCAACTATTTACGAAAGCCGGGCCACGACTCTGTCCGCCCGGCTAAAATCAACCACACGGCATTGTCCGAGCGGATGAAGGAGGCCCGATGACGACCCCCGGCCTCCCCGCCACCCCCGGACTCCCGCCCGTCCCCGGCCTCCCGCCCACCTCCGGCCTCCCGCTCCGCCGGCTGCTGATGTCCCTCGGCGAACCCCTGGTCGAACTCCAGGCCGCCCCGCAGGGCCTGGACGTCCCGGTCCGCGACGTCGCGATCCTCGACCCGGAGGACCCGCCGACCGCCGCCCCCGGCGAACTCGTCCTCGCGATCGGCGCCCGCGGCCGCGCCGCCCTCCCCGCCCTGCGTGCCGCCGGACGGGCCGGCGCCGCGGCGGTCGCGGTCAAACTGGACGGCCCCGGCCAGGCGGACGCACTGCGCGAGGCCGCTACCGAGGCGGGCGTCGCCCTGCTCTCGGTCCGCCGCGAGACCCGCTGGGAGCACCTCGACTCGCTGGCCCGCGCGATCATCGCCGGCCCGGACGCCCCGGACACCCCCGGCGCCCCCGAACCCAACGCGGGCGACCTCTTCTCCCTCGCGCAGACCGTCGCCGTGCTCACCAACGGCATCGTCTCGATCGAGGACACCTCCAGCCGGGTGCTGGCGTACTCCCGCTCCTCCGACTCGGACGAGGTCGACGACCTGCGCCGGCTCTCCATCCTCGGCTGGCAGGGCCCCGAGCCGTACCTGTCCAAGCTCCGCGAGTGGGGCATCTTCCAGCACCTGCGCACCTCGGACGCCCCGATCGCGGTCGAACCGCACCCCGAACTCGGCCTGCGCCGCCGCCTGGCGATCGGCATCCGGGCCGGGGCGCAGCCGCTCGGCACCATCTGGGTGCAGGAGGGGGCGCAGCCGCTGGCGCCGCTCGCCGATCAGGCCCTGGTCGGCGCCGCCCGGGTGGCCGCCGCCCAACTGGTGCGCCGCCGACGCGAGTTGTCCGCCGACACGCGACTCACCCGGACGCTGCTCACCGGCCTGCTGGAGGGCTCCACCGGCCCGCAGTCGCTCGCCACCCACCTGGGGCTGGACCTGCGGCGCCCGGCCACCGTGCTCGCCTACAGCGCGCACACCACCGAGGCGCTGCACCGCTCCGACGTCACCGGCCTGATCTCGGTGCACGCCGCCGCCCGACACCGCACCGCACTGCTCGCCCCGATCGAGTCCCGGGTGTACGTGCTGCTGCCCGAACTCCCGCCCGGCCTGCCGATGGCCACCGTGCGCGGCTGGGCGGACGAGGTGGTGGCGGCCGCCCGGGAGCACCTCGGCGTCCCGCTGCGCGCCGCGATCGGCTCGACCGTGGACGGCCTGGCCCAGGTGCCGGACTCCCGCGCGCAGGCGGACCGCATCCTGGACGCGATGGGCCGCGGCGGGGTGGACCTCGACGTGGCGGCGCTGATCGACGTCCAGGCCGAGGTGCTGGTCAGTGAGATGCTCGCGCTGCTCCAGGAGCGCTCCGGCCTGCGCGACCCCCGGCTCACCGCGCTCGCCGCGTACGACCGCCGGCACGGCACCCGGCTCGCCGAGTCGGTGCTGGCCTGGCTGGACGCGCTCGGCGAGGTCCGGGTCGCCGCGGACGCCCTGCACATCCACCCCAACACCCTGCGCTACCGGGTGCGCCGCGCCGAGCAGTTGACCGGCATCGACCTCGCCCAGCCGCAGCAGCGCCTGCTGGCGATGCTGCAACTGAGGCTGCCCGCGGACGAATGACCGCGGGCAGCCTCGACTCTCAGTGGCTCACTCGCCGTAGCCCTGGCCGCGCTTGTGCTCGTTCAGCCGGTGCCACGGGCCGGTGATGGCCAGCTGGATGCCCGGGGTCTGGATGTTGGCGAAGAGGGTCTTGCCGTCGTCCGAGAAGGTCACCCCGGTGAACTCGCTGAACTCCGGCTTCTCGGCGGTGCCGATGTTCAGCTCGTTGCGGGCGACGGAGTAGGTCAGCCCGTCCTCGGTGGCGCCGAACAGGTGCGACACGCCCTCGCCGTCCTCGGCGATCACGATGCCGCCGTACGGCGAGACGGTGATGTTGTCCGGGCCGTCGAAGTTGTCGTGGTCGCCCCAGACGTCGGTGTTGACGCCGAGCAGCACCTTCAGGGTGATGGTGCGGCGGGTCGGGTTGTAGAACCAGACCTGGCCGTCGTGCTGCACCGGGCTCTCCGAGCGGGCGAAGCTGGAGACGAAGTAGAAGCCGCCGTCACCCCACCACATGCCCTCCAGCTTGCGGGCACGGGTGACCTCGCCGTCCTTGAACTGCTTGCGGACCGAGACGGTCCTGGCGTCGCGGTCCTGAACCTTGACCCAGTCCGCGCCGTAGGTGGTGCCGACCTTGGTGGCGCGGGAGAGGTCGTCGACGAACTTGCCCTGGGAGTCGAAGACCTTGAAGGCCTCCAGCACGCCCGCGTCGGCGGCCAGCTTGCGCAGCTGGTAGCGGCCGTGCTTGAAGCCGGCCGGCGGGGTCCAGCGGAACAGCAGGCCGTTGGGGTTCGAGGCGTCCTCGGTCAGGTAGACGTGGCCGCGCTTCGGGTCCACCACGACGGCCTCGTGCGCGTACCGGCCGAAGGCCTTCACCGGCTGCGGGTCGCGGTTGTAGTCGTCGTCGAACGGGTCGACCTCGAAGATGTACCCGTGGTCCTTGGTGAAGCCGTTCTTGCCGGCCTTGTCCTCGGTCTCCTCGCCGGACAGCCAGGTGCCCCACGGGGTCACGCCGCCCGCGCAGTTGGTGGAGGTGCCGGCGATGCCGACCCACTGCTCGACCGAGCCGTTCCGCTTGGCGTGCACGATGGTGCAGCCGCCGGCCGCGCCCGGGTCGTAGACGTGGCCCTCGGTCAGCGGCACCGGGTACGGCCAGTTGGCGCGGGCACCGGACAGCTCGTGGTTGACGACCAGCAGGTTGCCGCCGCGCTCGTCCTCGAAGGCGGAGGTGCCGTCGTGGTTGCTCGGGGTGAACTCGCCGGTGCGCAGCCGGGTGACGCCGGCGCGGTTGACGACCTTGTACGCGAAGCCCTTGGGCAGCGACAGCAGCCCGGCCGGGTCCTGCACCAGCGGGCCGTAGCCGACGGCGGCGCGCGCGGCACCGGTGTCACCCGTCGCGGACGCGGCCGGCAGCTCGCCGCCGGCCGGGGCGGCGATCGCGCCCGGAGCGCTGGCCAGCGCCTCCGCGCTGCCGGCGATCAGCACGCCGGCCCCGACGAGGGTGGAACGGTTGACGAAGTCCCGGCGGGACAGCGGCATGGCAGCAACTCCTGAGGAATCGGCCGCCGGACCGGGGGCGGGCCCGGTGGCCGGCGGGCGGGGCGTCGAGACGGGGCGTCGACGACCAGCAGACTCCGCCGCGGGGATGAACCCGGCATGAAGCCCACCTCACGCCCAGGCGGCCATTTGCCGACCGATGACCGACACATGACCTCCGCTTTGCCTACGGCACCTGCCGAGGGTCACCCCGACCGCGTCGTCCGCCACTGCTCCCAGGCCGACAACCACAGCTGCTCGGCGAGCCGGTGCTCCTCCCAGACCTCCGGCCCGCCGCCCCGCCGCTCCCGCCAGAGCTGCTCCCAGGCCCGCTGCGCCGGCAGGCTCGCCACCTCGCTGGCGAACACCGTGTACCGGACGACCTCCTCGACGGCCGCCCCGCCCTCCGGCGTGCCGATCAGCCAATGCGTGTGCCGGGCAAGCCGGTTGAGGTGGTTGACCATCGCGGTCAGCGCCGTCACCGCCTCCTCCCGGGTCTCGGTGGCGAGCCGCATCTGCTGGCGCACCGCCACCTCCCAGCGCACCTCGTAGGCGTCCCCGCGCGGGCGCCGCGGCGTCCGCCCGGCCCGGACCTGCGCCTCGACGGCGGCGGACTCGGCGACGCTCTGCGCGATCAGCTCCCGGTGCGCCTCCAGCCCGACGGCGGGCGGCAGTTCGCGCTCCTCCACCGGGACCTGCCGGGCCCGCCGGGCGGCCAGCTCGCCCAGCAGCTCGGCCCGGCCGCGCAGGTACGGCTCGAAGTCCGCGATCCCGCCGAGCTCCACGCCGCCGGGCGGCACCCCGCGCCCGCACACCGTCACGGTCAGGCCGCCGATCCGCAGCCGCCCGGCCCAGACCGGTGCTGCCCCGTCGGCGGCCGACGCGCCCGGCCAGAGCACCGGCCGGTCCTCGTGCACCTCCACCGGGTACGGCTCGCCGTCCACCGTGATCCACTCGCGCAGCGCCCGCACCCGGCCCGGCCCGTCGCCCTCGTCGACCCCGAGGTGGTCGTAGACCCGGTCCCGTTCGTCCTCGACCACGTCCTCCAGCTCGGGCAGGTCCTCGCCGTGCTCCGCGCCCGGCCGGTAGGTGCGCACGCTGACGTACGGGCCGGCCACCGAGCTCCAGTCGCCGGACTGCACCTCGACCCAGGCGAGTTCGCCGCCGGAGGTCTCGAAGGCGGCCAGCGCCTCGCCCCAGCCGCCCGTCGCGCCGCCCCCGCGCGACAGCCCCGCGACGACGCCGTACACCGGGAAGTCGGCCGCGGCCACCGTCCGGCGGGAGAAGTCATCCACCGCGGCGAGACGCTCCTCCCTGCTCCTCGGGTCCGGGACGCGCGCAGGGTCCGTCCGCCCGACGTTCCACTCCGGGGGCCTGCCGCCACTCTCCCGCATCATCCTGTGCCGCACCCCCGAGTCCTCGCGCCCGCACCGCCGACGCCACCTTAGTGCCCGGGACCTGCCGGGTCATCAGCTCGGGTGCCGGGCACCGGCGCAGGCCGCGTCGGGACGCCCGGTCGCCAACGGGCACGGGCCGTGTCAGGAGGCGCGGTTGTCAGCCGCCCTCCCTACCCTGGCGGCATGACAGCAGACAGCAGCTTCCCGGCCCGGATCAGCATCGTCACCCTCGGGGTCGCCGACCTCGACCGCAGCGCCCGCTTCTACGAAGGCCTGGGCTGGCGGCGGTCCTCCGCCTCCAGCCCGGAGATCGTCTGGTTCCGCACCGCCGACTCGGCGCTCGGCCTCTTCCCCACCGAGGAGCTGGCCGCCGACGCGGGCGTGCCCGCCACCGGCGAGCCCGCCTTCCGCGGCGTCACCCTCGCGGTGAACCTGGAGTCCCCCGCGCTGGTGGACGCCGCGTTGAAGACGGCGGTCGAGGCCGGCGCCGTGGTGGTCAAGCCGCCGGTCCCGACCAGCTGGGGCGGCTACTCCGGCTACTTCGAGGACCCGGACGGCCACCTCTGGGAGCTGGCCCACAACCCGTTCTTCCCCTTCGCCGAGGACGGCTCCCTGGATCTCCCCTGACCCGCCCGCCCATCAGCCCGTCGAAGCCCCCCCCGTCGGCCCGTCAGCCCTTGGACCGCGCCTTGAAGGCCGCCTTGCGCGCCTCCTTGGCCACCGCCCGGTCCAGGTGCAGCTCCCCGACGGCCTCCAGGACGTCCGCCGTGTACGGGTGGTCGACCCGCCAGAGCTCGCCGAAGTAGGACGCCGGGTTGCCGGTCACCGGCAGGTCCGCGATCAGCTCGCGCAGCAGCTCGGCGTCGCCGCCGCTGTCCAGCAGCTGGGCGGCGAAGGTGTCGACCACCGTCCACAGCGCCATCGTCCGCTCCGGCACCGGCACGTCCGTCGCTCCCTTCGAGGTCAGCCAGGCCCGGGCGGCGCCGCCCAGCTCGGGGTCGTCCAGTACGTCGCGCACGGCCGGCTCGGCGGCCGTGCCC
This sequence comes from Kitasatospora sp. NPDC088779, assembly GCF_040685395.1. Lineage (NCBI taxonomy): Bacteria > Bacillati > Actinomycetota > Actinomycetes > Kitasatosporales > Streptomycetaceae > Kitasatospora > Kitasatospora sp. NPDC088779. The sequence continues at coordinate 122,138 of NZ_JBFBHW010000005.1, forward strand.
AGCATGTTCAGCGCCGAGACGCCGAGCATCCGCCGCATCGGGGCGTACGCGTCGTCGCCGCGCGCCGCCGCCAGCAGCTCGCGCGCCGCCGCCACCGGCTCCCGGCCGGTGATCCAGACCCGCAGCTCCTCGTCCGGCAGCACGTTGGCGGCCTCGCACACCGCGCGCAGCAGCTCGGCCGCGTCGCCCTGGGCCAGCTCGCCGACCAGCGGCGCGTCGTAGCCGTCCTCCAGCAGCCACTGCCGGATGCCGTACTGGCCGAGCGGGGTGAGCCGGACGAGCCCGAAGCGCGCCGACTCCTCCTCGTCCAGCGGCGCCTCGCCGACGAGGGCGGGCTCCTCGCCCTCCGGGCCCTCCTCCTCGTCGAACAGCTCCGGGTCGATCGGCCGGTACTCCAGCAGGCCCAGCTCGGCCAGGTCACCCAGCATCGGGTCCAGTGCGACCATCACATCGGTGATGTCGCCCAGCAGCTCCTCGCTCGGCTCCTCGCCCTCCGGCACCACCAGCAGCGCGGCCAGCACGCCCAGCGGCACGGTCTCGTTGCCCGGATCGGCGAAGGCGGTGGTCTCGTACAGCACCTGCAACGCCTCGTCCAGCAGCTCGGCGGCGGCGTCCCGGGCCTCCTCGACCTCGCTCAGGGCGTCCTCGTCCTCCTCCCCGGCTTCCCCGGCCTCTCCGGCCTCCCCGCCCTCGGCGGCCCGCGCGGCCTCCTCCTCCGGCAGCGAGTCGGCCTCCACAGCCAGCTCCCGGACGATCCCGGCGGCGGTCAGCCACAGCTCCAGGACGGTCTCCGGGTCACCCTCCTCGGCGGGCTCCAGATCCGGGCCCGGCACGGCGACGTGCTCACCGGCCGCCGTCGTCCCGATCTCCACCAGGTCCAGGTCGCAGGCCAGCGACCAGGCCCGCATCGCCTCGACCTCCGCCTCCTCCGGCACCTCCCCCTCGGCGGGGGCCAGGCCCAGCAGCTGCGCCGCGGGAGCCCGGTCCTCCTCCACCAGGTCGCCGAACTCGTCCACCACCCGGTGCGGGGCCGCCCAGCGGGCCAGCGCCAGCGCGTACCCGAACATCGGCACGGCCTTCGCCAGGGCGGCCAGCTCCTCCTCGGCGGGCAGCTTCACCGGCGGTACCAGGACCGCCGCGTCGTCCAGGTCCTCGTCGTCCAGCCCGTGCGCGGCGAACGCCCCGTAGAGGTCCTGGAGCTCCAGGTCGGCGGGCAGAACCGGCTCGGCCGCACTCTCCCCCGGCGAAGCCCCGGCGTTCTTCCGACGTCGTCCGGCCATCGTTGTGCGTTCTCCCTCAGCCAGCGGTCCGCCTATCAGCTCAGCGTCCCGATCCACCACCTCAGCGTATAGGCCGGGCACCCCCGATGCCCGGCCTCAAGGGGCGCGCGCCGCAACCGTGCGCCCACCCTTTATCCTTCGCATTGGCACCGTGCACACCCCGCGCGGGCCACCGGGCAATGAAGCCCTTCGCCCTCCCCGCCCGACACCGGGCAGGAGGGGCCCACTCAGCTCACCCGCTCCACCAGGGAGCCCCGCACCGCGGCCACCACCACAGCGCCTCAGGACGGGCGCGCCGGCACACCCCGCCGACCCGGTGGTGCCCTGCCACAGGAGATCCCTTACATGGCGGACCTCTCCCCCGCCGGCTCCGGCCTGCGCACCGCGCAGCTCGACGGACGCCGACTCTCGGAGGCCCTGCTTCCCCTGGAGCTCGCGCCCCGCGCCCAGCTCCAGCTCGCCGCGGTCAGCCGCTGGAACGCGCTGCGCGGTGTCCGCGTCGGCCTCGTCGCCGCCGCCCTGCTGCTGATGCTGATCGGTGCCAACCTGGCGACGCCGATCTACCCGCTCCTCCAGCAGCGCCTCGGCCTCGGCCCGCTCGACACCACGATCCTCTTCACGATCTACGTGTTCGCGCTGGTCCCCGTACTCGCCGTGGTCGGCCACTGGTCCGACCACCTCGGCCGCCGCGCCCTGATCCTGCCCGCCGTCGCCCTGGCCGCCGCCGGCGACGTCGTGTTCGCCACCTCGGGCAGCTTCTGGCAGCTCGCCGCCGGCCGGGCCGTCCAGGGCATCGCCGTCGGCCTCTCCACCGGCGCCGCCGGGGCCGCCCTCGGCGACCTGCTGCCCGACCACCCGACGCTCGCCGCCAAGCTCACCCTGGCCTGTTCCGCCGGCGGCGTCGCGCTCGGCCCGGTGGTCGGCGCCCTGCTCGCCAACGGCGCGGACCCGCTGCTGACGCCCTTCCTGCTGCACGCCATCGCCCTGCTGGCACTCTGCGTGCCGCTGGCCCTCGTCCACCCGCGGATGCCCGGCCGCAACCGCCCGCCGACCACCCCGCCCCGCATCACCACCCCGGCCCACCTGCGCCCGCGCCGACTCGCCCTGCCGGTCGCCGGCCGCCGCGAGTTCCTGCTCGCCGCCTCGGCCGGCTTCATCTCGTACGCGGTGTTCGGCGTCTACCTGGCGCTCGCCCCGGCCTTCTCCGCCAAGCTGCTGCACACCTCCTCGCACCTGACCGGCGCGATCGTGGCCGCCCTGCTGCTCGGCTCCTCCGCGCTGGCCCAGTTGGTCGTCCCGCCGACCTCCGACCGTCTGGTGATCGCCCTCGGCATGACCGGCCTGGCCGCCGGCCTGGCCCTGGTCGTCGCCGCCCAGTACACCGGCACGCCCGCCCTGCTCTTCATCGGCAGCATCCTCGGCGGCGCCTGCCAGGGCATCGCCTTCCGCTCCCTGTTCACCAGCGCGGCCGCCGCGATGGACCCGGAGCGCCGCGGTTCCGAGCTCTCCGCCCTCTGGGTCATCGTCTACCTCGGCAGTTCCCTCCCCATCGTGATCGTCGGCGCCCTGGTCCAGCACTACGGCCTCCTCCCCGCCGTCAGCGGCTTCGCCGCCGTCGCCGCCCTCCTCTGCGCGGCCCTGGCCCTCGCCGTGGCCCGCAAACCCAGGCAGTCCTGACCTACCGCAGCCAAAAACGCCGCCGCCCGGGACCGAAGTCCCGGGCGGCAGCGCATTCACCCCGGCCTACGTCCAGGGCTTCCATTTGCCGGTGCCGATCTCAATGTCAAAGGGCTTCGGCAATCGGACGGCTTCTCCGAACTTCCACTCCCCCAACACCTCGTACGCCCCCTCACTCCGGTCCGGCTCGCCGAACAGCGTGACACCGGGCTGCCGCGGATCCCGGTCCACCAGCAGGTAGTACGGCACCCCGGTCCGCGCATACCCGCTCCATTTGGTGGGCTTACCGAATACCGGGCGCCGGTCATTGTGTGCGCTGGGATGCGCGGTGACCTCAGCCACCAAGCTGATCTCGCTTGGACTGAGGTATCGATCCTCTGCCCTTGCCAACAGATCCACCTCAGCGGTTACCACAATGAGGTCGGAGCAGTAGCCATCTCCGATCTCCGCGAGATCGACGCCGACATGCTGCACCACCTGCCACGGGAAACCTTCACCCCCGAGTTCGGCGCGGAACAGCCATTCATGAATGTCCCTGAGCATCAGGGCGTGGTTCACCGGCGGATATGGCGTCACAACGAACTCCCCACCGATTACCTCAACCCGCAGCACTTCGGGCAGCCCCAGCTGTTCATCGAGCTCGCCCCGAACCCAGAGCGCGTAGGGCGATTCGGGCAAGGTCCACTGCCCGAACGCAACAAAAGGCGACATAGCCCCACCTTTGCTGCCCGCTGGCACACATACCGCTGCCACACAAACCTTTCCCTCGAAGGGGAGGTTTGCGCGGCACCAGGTTGACGAAGGCCCGTCCATCAGACGGGTTGAAGCGTGTCCGCCCACCCCTGGGAACGGGTACCTTCCGAGTACGGCCGTGTACCCGGAAGGGGACCAGGATGACGCAGTGGACCGACTACACCACGGGCGAGCGCATCAAGCTGCTACGCGGGCCGGACATGACACAGGAACAGCTTGCCGAAGCATCTGGCCTGTCGGTGGCGACGATCCGCAAGGCGGAACGCAACCTCGGCGGCAGCCTCCAGACGCTACTGCGGATCTCGACCGCGCTGCACGCCGACATCTCGGTGATCCTCGGCCAACAGGCCCCCCGCCGCGCGATGCACGGTGCCGACCGGGCGATGATGCGTGAGCTGTCCCGCGCCGTTCACGACACCGCCGCCGGGGTCGGCGTCGATGTGCAACCCCCGCCCCCGGCCGAACTCGCGGCCGGGCTCGCCTCCGCATGGAAGACCTACCGCTCCGGCGACTTCGTGGGCGCCGGAGTGCGCGTCGCCCCGGCGCTACGCGAAGCCGCCGCCTCGCTGAAAGCCGCTCCGGTCGACCAGGGGAGCGCGGCGGCGGGCATCCTCGCCGACGCCTACCGGCTCGCCGCCTACGTGGCGAACCAGTTCGGCGCCCGCGATCTCGCGTACGCCGGGATCGGGCATGCGCAGCACCAGGCCGACCGCGGCGGGGATACCGTCCGCTCGGCCATGGTCGCATCCGGCCGGTCGTGGATCTACCTGCGGGATGCCCGGCTCGACCAGGCGGAGGAGACCGCCCGCATGTCGTACGAATCCATCGAGCCCAGGTACGGGGACAGGGATCTCGTAATGCTCGCCACCTACGGATGGCACGTGACCTTCGCGGCCGTCGTCGCCGCCCGCCAAGGAGACGTGGACGGCGCCGACGACCTGCTGTCGCAGGGGCATGCGGTCGCGGCTCGGATGGGCCGGGATGTCATGGTGAACGGCACGGCGTTCGGGCCCGCGACGGTCACCGCACAGGCGATCGGCATCTCCGTCTCGACCAGTCGGCCGGGGAGGGCACTCGGCCTGTTCGATTCGATCGCCGACATGAGCTCGCTCACCCCGTCGGCGCGCAACCGGATGATGCTGGACGTGGCGCTCGCACAAGCCGAGACCCGGCAGTCCGACACCGCCCTGGACACCCTGCTTGAGGTGTGCTCGGCCGCCCCTGGTTGGGCTCGTCATCAGGGATTGCCCGGGGTGATCGCGCAGAAGGCGAGCGCGGGCAGCGCAACTACGGCCAAGCTACGCAAGCTCTCATCGATCCTCGGAACATCCGTGATCATCAACTGAGGAGTGATACGCGGCGTATCACCCGGCGCCGGTACGACTTCGGGAAGTGATACACGCCGTCCGTTCACGGACGGTGAGAACTCCGCGACATTGGGCACATGTTGACGCTCCATCACCAGCACCTTGCGCTCGCCCACGTTCCGTCGAGCCTGGCGACCCTGCGGCTGCCCTACACCCCGGCATCGGCCCTCGCTGCCCGCCGCATGGTCCGCGCCAAGCTCACCGAGTGGAACCTGCCCCACCTGGCCGACGACGCCGAGCTGATCGTCACGGAGCTGGTCTCCAACGCCGCCAAGACCGGTTGCCTGACCGCCATGCGGGTCAGTATCACGCGGGTGACCAACCGGGCAGGCCAGGCCGTACGGATCTCCGTCCGAGACGGCTCCCGCGCCCTGCCAGTCCTGATCGGCGCCGCCCACGACGCGGAGTGCGGCCGCGGCCTGGCCCTGGTCGACCGCCTGTCCGTCGCCTGGGGCGTCGACTTGGACTCGCTCGGCAAGACGATGCGGGCCGACATCGCCGCGGACCGAGCATGAACCCCCGGCACCGGGGCGCGCACCGCGACCCTGTGGGCGACGTGCTCACCGGGCTGTGGGTACTCGGCCACGCCGTCGTTCTCGCTCTCTTGTCGGCTTGATCCAGCACCACGTCCAGGCGGGCCCCATGGACCGGACCGAACCCTCGGAGTCGATTCTCGACACGCCATCGCCTGCCTGATCCCTTTACTCCTGCCCCGGCATCAACGGCACCCCGGCCCAGGGCGGGGCCAGGCGACTCCGGGTGAACCCCGACAGCCGGAGCCGCCCCTCTTCGCCGGCCTTGGCGACCCGCCGGGCCGGGAACCCCATCGCACCGAAGGGAGATTCGCCGTGCCGCAAACGGCCGTGCCGATCTTGGAGGCCCCTCAGCCTCCGCCGCCCCCACCGCCTCCGCCCCCGGCACCACCAGGTCCGCCGAAGCCGCCGTACCCGGGCCGGTAGCCCGATCCGGCCCTCGTCCGGACGCCCTAGCGGCGCCCGGACGAGGGCCGCCCCCCTGCCCCACAGTCGTTGTGCAGCCCCTGGAGGAAATCGTGTCCATCTCCCCTGAGCACGACCCCACGTCTTCCCGGCCCGTCACCATCGCGTTCAGCGGTCCCGACAACGTCGGCAAGACCAAGCAGATCGGCATCCTGGCCCGCCGCCTCGGCCCCGGCGGCCACGCCACCGGGCCGCTGGACGACCACGACCCGCGCTGGGACCGCATCAAGTCCACGGGCATGGGGGCCTGGTGGTTCGAGCGCGGCCCGATGGAGGAGGTGGTCGACGTGCTCGCCAGCTCCTACCTGGAGCGCTCCCGCAGGCCCACCACCGCACCGGTGCGCCTGATGGACCGGGGCATCCCGATGCTGGAAGCCTCGCTGGCAGCGACCGTCGCAGTGCGTGAACGGCTCAGCCCCGCCGAGGCTGCGGAACGGGCCGGCAAGCTGCTGGAGCCCTACACCGCCGACCTGCGCTCCGCTGAGGCCGCCGAACACGGCATCGTGCTCCTCCACGACGACGACCCGGTGATCGGCACCTCCCGCAGCCTCTCCCACGAGCGGCACGTCACCCCGATCTACGCGGACTACCAGCGGCACCTCCACCTGCAGGTGCACCGCCTGGCCGACGAAGGGCGGTGGGCCGAGGCCATCGTGATCGGCGAGCGCCGGGTCGTGGCCGTCCAAGACGAGATTCGTCGGCTTCTGCACCCGATCACCCCGCTCGTGCCGGCTCGCGCCCTGCCAGGGGTCCGGGTGATCGCGCTCGGCGGCATGTCGGAGAGCGGCAAGAGCACGGCGGGCGAGTACCTGCGGGTGAGGCACGGATACGCCCGCCTCAAGATCGGCTACCTGATCGAAGCCACCGCCCAGCCCGCCGGTATCGCCTACCCGTACGAGATCCCGGCCGTGGTGCGGGCTGAGCTGCTGATCGACGGTCTCGACCGGTACTGCGCGGCCCACCACTTCCTCGGCCACGTCACCATCGAGTCGCTGCACGACCAGGATGCGACCACCGAACTTCGAAAGATGCTCGGCGAGCAGCTGACCGTCGTGTACGTCGACGCGACGCCGGAGGTCCGTGCAGAACGCGGCACCGCCGGGCCCGAGGACGTGGTCGAGCGCGACGCCGTCAAAGCCCGTCGCGGGGCTGCCGGGATCGCCGCGCTCGCGCACGAGGTCGTCGACAACAACCGCGGCCGCCTGCACTTGGAGCGCCGCCTCGACGGCATCGCGCTGGCCCACCGCTGGCCGCTGCGGCAGCCGTCCAGCGCGCCGGTCAACACGCTGGGCCTGCCCGTCCATCTGGAGTCCTACCTGTCCGCGCTGCTGGACCGCACAACCTTTCAGCAGCCGCCCGTCATCGACCTCCTCGCGGTCACCGGCAGCGGAGCACGCGGGAAGTACCAGCACGGCTGGTCCGATCTGGACGTCTTCGTGGTCGCCGGGCAGGAGAGCATCCCCGGGATCCGGCGGGCTCTTGCCGAACTCGAAGCCGAACTCGGCGGCGTCAAGCTCGGCCTAACCGTCCTGACCCAGGACGAGTGCCGCACCGGGGCGGTCACCTCCCGACTGCTGCACGTCCTCGCGCTGATCGGCTCAGGCGGCCTCGTGCCGCTGTGGTGCCGCCCTGGTTTGGCCCTGCCCGCCCCGGACGCGGCCAGCGACGTGGCGGCCAGCGTCGAGGCAGGCGTTCAGGCGGCCATCGAGATCCGGCGCCAGCTCGTCAAGGGTGCCCCCGACCTCCGCGCCCTGTTCAAGATCACCGCGCTGCTGGCCAAGGTGATGCTCCGCTTCGAGGGCACCGAGCGGGCCTCCGACGACGACGCGCTGGGCGTCTTCCTCGACCGCGAGCCCGGCGCTGACCCCGGCCTGCGTCGCGAGGCACGCGAACACCGTGACAAAGCGATCTACTTGGCCAACATCGTCCTGGGCCACTGGCTGTCGACCATCGCCCTGCCCACGAGCCGCGCATGAACGCCCCTGCCACTTCAACGCCGGCCTTCCGCAAGCTCCTCGCCCCGGCCGCTGCGGACGCCGAGGTCCAGGGCTGGCAGGCCATCGCCCACGCACTGCCAGTGCCACGGCTGCTGGGCCGCGGCCAAACAGCCGGCAAGCACGTCGTGGCCTACGAGGACGTGTTCGCCACCGGCCGGTGCAGCATGCTGCTCGGCGACGTCATCTCGACCGCCGACCGCCACCCGAGCACCCTGCCCCGGGTCACCGCGCTGATCGATGCCGTCTGCGACAACCTGCTTGCAACAGTGGTTGACAGCGGCCGGACCGAGCCGCTGTCAGCCTGCGTGCCCGGCCTCTACCAGGACCGTATTCGCCCCGGAGGTCGGATCGACTCCTGGTACCTGTCCGGTCACCTCGCCGTCCCCGCCCCGCGTACCGACCAGCCGCCGCCGGTGCACACCCTCACGGGCCACATCTTCGTCGTCAACGGCGTCCCGCTGCGGCTCGATCTGCCCGCCATCGTCTGGGAGATCCGTGAAGCGCTCCATCCCGGCCGTACCTGGGTCACCGCCCTCACCCAGGGCGACCCGACCGAACCGAACATCGCCGACCCGCTGTGCTGGCTCGACTTCGAGTACGCCGGACGGAACACGCTCGCCGGTGAGATCGCGACCCTCCTCTGGTACCTGCTCGGCATGGGCGGTTGGCTGGTGCCGACCTACCAGCCCGACGTGTACGCCCGCACCCTGCCGCTGCACCTGCCACCGGTCGCCACCCCGCACCTCGAACACATCGACCACGACGAGCGCCACCGCCGTCTGGAAGTCCGCTACACCTGGCCGGTCGGCGCCGGGCGCCACGCGGCGATCACCCGTCTGCTGGAGCGTGTACGAGCCGACCTCGCCCCGGCCGCCGACCTCAATCCGGATCGGTTCCTCGCCCAGATCCGCCACTTCCTCGCCCTGCGGATCCTCGGCGTGATCCCGCCCGCCCGTCTCACCGGCCACGACCTGCTCCTGCTGCTGGCCAAGCTCGCCGAGACCCAGCACCCCGAGACCGTCGGCGAGACCTTCGCCCACACCCAGCCCTCACCGGCCACCGGCCCCGATGATTGGACCGACGATGACCGCACTCACGCCGCTTGAACTGCCCATCGCCGTCCTCCCGCTCCAAGGCAGGGTCGCCCTCGTGACCGGCGGGGCCACCGGGATCGGCGCCATGACCAGCCGGGCCCTGGCCGCCGCCGGAGCCACCGTCGCCGTCAACCACCTCGCCCAGATCCGCCAGGCCCGTACCGTCCTCGGCGACGTGCGACGCGAGGGCCGCACCGGCATCGAGGTCAGCGCCGACCTCACCGACCCCAACGCCGTCGCCGCGCTCGCCAGCCAGGTCGAGTCCGAACTCGGCCCGATCGACATCCTCGTCAACAACGCCGGCGCCTACCCCCGCATCCCATGGGACCAGCTCGGCGAAGACGAGTGGGCCCGCGCCATCGAGTCCAACCTGACCATCCACTACCGGACCTGCCGGGCCATCACCCCCGGCATGGCTGAGCGCCGATGGGGGCGCATCGTCAACATCGGCAGTGTCAACGCCCGCACCGGCCGCCCAGGGCTCACCGCCTACAGCACCGCCAAGGCCGGGCTGCTCGGCCTCACCAGGTCACTGGCCAGGGAGCTTGGACCGGACGGAATCTGCGTGAACACTGTCCTACCCGGGGCCATCCAGGTCGAGGCGGAGAACGGCCTGCCCACCCACCACCGTGCCCGCCCCGAGGACCAGATCCACCGCCAGTGCGTCCAGCGCCGGGGCCGCCCCGAGGACGTCGCCGCCGCGGTCGCCTTCCTCGCCGGACCCAGCGCGTCCTTCATCACCGGCCAGTCGTTGCACGTCGACGGCGGCTGGATCCTTCACTGACCCGCCGTCCCACCGAACAGGAAGCAGGCCACCATGCAGCACCGCGTCCGCGCCGTCCTCCTCACCCCGAACGACACCATGCTGCTGATCAAGCGCATCCGCCCAGGCATCGACCCGTACTGGGTGATCGTCGGCGGCAAGATCGAGCCGACCGACGCCGGCCCCGAGGACGCCCTCCGACGTGAGGTCCACGAGGAGATCGCCGGCGAAGCCGAGATCGTCAGCCTCCTCCACACCATCGAGACGGACGACGAGCGCCAGGACTTCTACCTCGCCACCATCGACAAGTGGAGCTTCGAGGACCGCAGCGGTCCCGAGTTCAGCCAGGAAGGCCGAGGCGAGTACCTCCTGGAGGAGCTCCCCCTCACCACCGAGGCGCTCGACGCGATCAGCCTCCTGCCCCAGGAGATCGCCACCGTCCTACGCGGAGCCGTCGAGCGCGGGGCACTCCTCGCAACCGGAACACCCTTCCCCGGCTCCCGTCACAGCGAGGCCAGCGCCCACTGAGGCGCGGACACACCACTGCCGCACAAACCTTTCCCCCGAAGGAGAGGTTTGCGCGGCAGCGGGTTGACGGAAAAGCCGTCCGTCAGACGTTGAAGCCGAGGGCGCGGAGCTGGTCGCGGCCGTCGTCGGTGATCTTGTCGGGGCCCCACGGCGGCATCCAGACCCAGTTGATGCGCAGGTCCTGGACCAGGCCATCGGTGGCGGTCTTGGCCTGGTCCTCGATGACGTCGGTCAGCGGGCAGGCCGCCGAGGTGAGCGTCATGTCGATGGTGGCCACGTCGGACTCGTCGATGTGGATGCCGTAGATCAGGCCCAGGTTGACGACGTCGATGCCCAGTTCGGGGTCGACGACGTCCATCAGGGCCTCGGTCAGGTCCTCCACGGACACGGTGCCGGCGGTGGTGCCGACGATGACGACGCCGTTCGGCTGGTCCTCCGCAGCGGAGGGGGTTTCGTCACTCATGGTCTGTCCTCCTCTGCGGGTCAGTCGTTCACGGCGGGGTGCTGGGCGAGCGCCTGGGCGGTGGCGTCCTTCCAGGCCATCCAGCTGAGCAGGGCGCACTTGACCCGGGCGGGGTACTTGGAGACGCCGGCGAACGCGACCGCGTCCTCCAGCACCTCCTCGTCGCCCTCGCCCTGGCCCTTGCTCTGCATCAGCTCCAGGAAGGCCTCCTGGACGGTCTGCGCCTCGCCGACGGTCTTGCCCACGACCAGGTCGTTCAGCACCGAGGCGCTGGCCTGGCTGATCGAGCAGCCCTGGGACTCGTACGAGACGTCGGCGACCGTCGAGCCGTCGAGCCGCACCCGCAGGGTGATCTCGTCACCGCAGGTCGGGTTGACGTGGTGCACCTCGGCGTCGCCGTCCCGCAGCCCCTTGCCGTGGGGGTTGCGGTAGTGGTCCAGGATGATGTCCTGGTACATCGAGTCGAGCTTCATGTCCTGCCCTGTCCCGTCAGCCGAAGAAGTTCCGGACGTGGTGCAGGCCGTCGATCAGTGCGTCGACCTCGCCCGGCGTCGAGTACAGGTAGAACGACGCCCGCGTGGTCGCCGGAATTCCGTACCGCAGGCAGACCGGCCGCGCGCAGTGGTGGCCGACGCGCACGGCGATGCCCTGCTCGTCCAGCACCTGGCCCACGTCGTGCGGGTGGATGTCGCCGAGGGTGAAGGAGATCGCGGCGCCGCGGTCGACGGCCGTGCGCGGGCCGATGATCCGCAGATCCGGGACCTCCAGCAGGCGCTCGACCGCGTACGCGGTGATCGCGTGCTCGTGCGCGGCGATCTTCTCCATGCCGATGTCCGACAGGTAGTCGATGGCCGCGCCGAGCCCGACCGCCTGGGCGATCGGCGGGGTGCCGGCCTCGAACTTGTGCGGCGCCGGGGCGTAGGTGGACGAGCCCATGGTGACGGTCTCGATCATCTCGCCGCCGCCGAGGAACGGCGGGAGGTCCTCCAGCAGCTCCTGGCGGCCCCAGAGCACGCCGATGCCGGTCGGGGCGAGCATCTTGTGACCGGTGAAGGCGACGAAGTCGGCTTCCAGCGCCTGGACGTCCAGCACCATGTGCGGGGCGGCCTGCGAGGCGTCGATGACGACCAGCGCGCCGACCGACTGGGCCTTGCGGACGATCGTCTCGACCGGGTTGACGGTGCCGAGCAGGTTGGAGACCAGGGTGAAGGAGACCACCTTGGTCTTCTCGGTGATCAGCTCGTCGATGTCGGACAGGTCGAGCCGGCCCTCGTCGGTGAGCCCGAACCACTTCAGCTTCGCGCCGGTGCGCTGCGACAGCAGCTGCCACGGAACGATGTTGGAGTGGTGCTCCATCTCCGTGATGACGATCTCGGAGTCGGCGTCCACCCGGTACGGCTCGTCGGCCCAACCGAGCATGTTGGCAACGAGGTTGAGCGACTCGGAGGCGTTCTTGGTGAAGATCACCTCGTTGCGGCTGGGCGCGTTGACGAAGGCCGCGACCTTGTCCCGCGCGCCCTCATAGAGCGCCGTGGCCTCTTCGGCGAGCACGTGCACGCCGCGGTGGACGTTGGCGTTGTGCCGCTCGTAGTAGGCGGTCAGGGCTTCCAGCACCTGGCGCGGCTTCTGCGAGGTGGCCGCGTTGTCCAGGTAGACGAGCGGCTTCTCCTCGTGCAGCACACGCTGCAGGATCGGAAAGTCCTTGCGGATCGCGTCGGTGTCGAGCAGACCCGTGAACGGATGCGTCACTCGGACGCGCCCCCCTTCACATACGCCTCGTAGCCCTCGTTCTCCAGCTTGTCGGCCAGCTCGGCACCGCCGGACTCGACGATGCGGCCGCCCGCGAAGACGTGGACGTAGTCGGGCTTGATGTACCGCAGGATGCGGGTGTAGTGGGTCACCAGCAGGGTGCCGACCTCGCCGGTCGAGCGGACCCGGTTGATGCCCTCGGAGACGATCCGCAGCGCGTCGACGTCCAGGCCGGAGTCGGTCTCGTCGAGGATCGCGATCTTCGGCTTGAGGAGCTCCAGCTGGAGGATCTCGTGGCGCTTCTTCTCGCCGCCGGAGAAGCCCTCGTTGACGTTGCGCTCGGCGAAGGCCGGGTCCATCTGGAGGGCGGCCATCGCCTCCTTGACCTCCTTCACCCACAGACGCAGCTTGGGGGCCTCGCCGCGGACGGCGGTGGCGGCGGTGCGCAGGAAGTTGCTCACCGAGACGCCCGGGACCTCGACCGGGTACTGCATGGCCAGGAAGACGCCGGCCTTGGCGCGCTCGTCGACGGACATCTCCAGGACGTCCTCGCCGTCCAGCAGCACCGAGCCGCCGGTGACGGTGTACTTGGGGTGGCCGGCGAGCGAGTAGGCCAGGGTGGACTTGCCGGAGCCGTTCGGACCCATGATCGCGTGGGTCTCGCCCTGCTTCACGGTCAGGTCGACGCCCTTGAGGATCTCGCGCGGGCCGTTCTCGGCCTCGACGGAGACGTGCAGGTCGCGGATTTCAAGCGTTGCCATGGGTACTCAGGACTCCTGGTTGACGGAGACGAGCACATCGTCCCCTTCGATCTTTACGGGGTAGACAGCGACCGGCTTGGTGGCGGGCAGGCCGGAGGGCTTGCCGGTGCGCAGGTCGAAGCTGGAGCCGTGCAGCCAGCACTCGATCATGCAGTCCTCGACCTCGCCCTCGGAGAGCGAGACGTTCGCGTGCGAGCAGGTGTCGTTGATCGCGAACACCCCCTCGTCGGTGCGGACGACGGAGACCGGCACGCCGTTGAGGTCCACGCGCTTGGGCACGTCCTCCTGGAGGTCGCTCAGCGCGCAGGCACGGAGGAAGGTCATCTGGATCAGACCGCCGCTTCCAGCTCGGCCTCGATCTTCTCCATCAGCTGGTCCTGGATCTCGGCGACGCCGATCTGCTGGACGAGTTCGGCGAAGAAGCCGCGGACCACCAGGCGGCGGGCCTCGTCGGCCGGGATGCCGCGGGACCGCAGGTAGAACAGCTGCTCGTCGTCGAAGCGGCCGGTCGCGGAGGCGTGGCCGGCGCCGACGATCTCGCCGGTCTCGATCTCCAGGTTGGGGATCGAGTCGACCCGGGCGCCGTCGGTGAGCACCAGGTTGCGGTTGAGCTCGTAGGTGTCGGTGCCCTCGGCGGCGGCGCGGATCAGCACGTCGCCGACCCAGACGACGTGGGCGTCCTGGCCCTGCAGCGCGCCCTTGTAGACCACGTTGGAGCGGCAGTGCGGGGTGTCGTGGTCGATGACCAGACGGTGCTCCAGGTGCTGGCCGGCGTCGGCGAAGTAGAGGCCGAACAGCTCGGCCTCGCCGCCGGGCGCGGCGTAGTTGACCCGCGGGTGGATCCGGACGACGTCGCCGCCGAAGGTGACGACCACGGACTTCAGCGAGGCGTCCCGGCCGACCAGCGCGGTCTGCTGGGCGACGTGGACGGCGTTGCGGTCCCAGTCCTGGACGGAGACGAAGGTGAGCTTGGCACCGTCGCCGACGAGCAGCTCGACGTTGGCGGCCCGGGTGCCGGTACCGGTGTGGTTGATCACCACGACGGCCTCGGCGAACGGCTTGACGTCGACCACCACGTGGGCGAAGCGGGTGCCGCCCTCGCCGTGCACGTCGATCTTGACCGGCCCGGTGAGCACCGCGTCCTGGGGGACGGTGACCACGAGCGCCTGCTCGAAGGCGCTGAACGCCTGCGCGGCGACCCGGTCGACGGGCTTGCCGGCCTTGCCCAGACGGGCGTCGTCGCGGCCGACGGTCTCGGCGGTGACGCCGTCCGGCAGGCTCAGCTCGACCTTGTCCTCGCCCTTGGCCGCCTCGGCGGCGGTGCCGTCGTGCAGGCCGCCCAGGCGGTGCATCGGGGTGAACCGCCAGTCCTCCTCGCGGCCGGTGGGCACCGGGAAGTCGCCGACCTCGAACGAGGGCTTGACGGCGACCCGGGCGTCGATCGGCTGCTGGACGGTGGCGCGGCCGGTGCCGGGGCCGGCGAGCTGGGCGCCGGCGCCGGCGGTGCCGACCTCGATCGACCCGGCGGTGGTGGAGCCGGTGGTGGTGTTGACGTCAGCCATGGCTGTCGTAGTGCTCTCTTCCTCGAAAAGCTCGAAAAGTCGGTGGGCGGTCAGCGGCTGGACGTCAGCCGACCGCACCCTCCATCTGCAGCTCGATCAGCCGGTTGAGCTCCAGCGCGTACTCCATCGGCAGCTCGCGCGCGATCGGCTCGACGAAGCCGCGGACGATCATCGCCATCGCCTCGAACTCGGTCATGCCCCGGCTCATCAGGTAGAACAGCTGGTCCTCGCTGACCTTGGAGACCGTCGCCTCGTGGCCCATGGACACGTCGTCCTCGCGGACGTCCACGTACGGGTAGGTGTCCGAGCGGGAGATGGTGTCCACCAGCAGCGCGTCGCACAGCACGTTGGACTTGGCGCCCTTGGAGCCCTCGCCGATCTCGATCAGACCGCGGTAGGAGGTCCGGCCGCCGCCGCGCGCCACCGACTTCGAGACGATGTTGGAGGAGGTGTTCGGCGCCATGTGCACCATCTTGGCGCCGGCGTCCTGGTGCTGGCCCTCGCCCGCGAAGGCGATCGACAGGGTCTCGCCCTTGGCGTGCTCACCCATCAGGTAGACGGCCGGGTACTTCATGGTGACCTTGGAGCCGATGTTGCCGTCGACCCACTCCATGGTCGCGCCCTCGTACGCCACGGCGCGCTTGGTGACCAGGTTGTAGACGTTGTTCGACCAGTTCTGGATGGTCGTGTAGCGGCAGCGGCCGCCCTTCTTGACGATGATCTCCACGACCGCGGAGTGCAGCGAGTCGGAGGAGTAGATCGGCGCGGTGCAGCCCTCGACGTAGTGGACGTACGCGTCCTCGTCGACGATGATCAGCGTCCGCTCGAACTGGCCCATGTTCTCGGTGTTGATCCGGAAGTAGGCCTGGAGCGGGATGTCGACGTGGACGCCCTTGGGCACGTAGATGAACGAGCCGCCGGACCACACCGCCGTGTTCAGCGCGGCGAACTTGTTGTCGCCGGCCGGGATGACGGTGCCGAAGTACTCCTTGAAGATCTCCGGGTGCTCGCGCAGCGCGGTGTCGGTGTCCAGGAAGAGGACGCCCTGCTCCTCCAGGTCCTCGCGGATCTGGTGGTAGACGACCTCGGACTCGTACTGGGCGGCGACACCGGCGACCAGGCGCTGCTTCTCGGCCTCCGGGATGCCCAGCCGGTCGTAGGTGGCCTTGATGTCCGCGGGCAGGTCCTCCCAGGACTCGGCCTGCTTCTCGGTGGAGCGGACGAAGTACTTGATGTTGTCGAAGTCGATGCCGGAGAGGTCGGAGCCCCAGGTCGGCATGGGCTTCTTGCCGAACAGCTTCAGGCCCTTGAGACGCAGGTTCAGCATCCACTCGGACTCGTTCTTCTTCGCGGAGATGTCGCGGACGACCTCCTCGCTGAGCCCGCGCTTGGCCGCGGCACCGGCGGTGTCCGGGTCGGCCCAGCCGTACTCGTAGGTGCCCAGGCCCTCGAGCTCGGGGTGCGAAACGGTGTCAGTCATGCGAGCTTCCTAACGCGCGGACGCTGAATCTTCGGTGGACGTACCGGCAGTCGGCACTGCATCGGAGCCGCGGCCCGCGGAACGCCGGGCAGGCGACGATGCGGCACCGGGTGCCGGCACATAGGTGGTGCAGACCCCGTCGCCGTGGGCGATGGTGGCCAGCCGTTGCACATGGGTGCCCAGCAGCTGGGAGAAGACCTCGGTCTCCGCCTCGCAGAGCTGCGGGAACTGCTCGGCGATGTGCGCGACCGGGCAGTGGTGCTGGCAGAGCTGGGCGCCTGCCGGGGCCTTCGCCACGGCCGGCGGGACCCGCCGCACCGTGGCAGCGTACCCGTCCGCGCTCAGCGCCTGGGCGAGCGCCTCGGTGCGCTCCCCCGCCTCGGCCAGCCGCAGGAGCTCCAGGTACCTCTCGCCCTGCTTGCCGAACCGGGCCCGGGCGAAGGCGGCGACCGCCTCCTCGCCCGCCTTCCCGCCGCCGACCGAGTCGGAGATCCAGCGCAGCGCGTCGGCGGCGAGCTGGTCGTACGCCTGGTAGAAGGCGTCCCGGCCGCCGTCGGTGAGGGCGAAGACCTTGGCCGGGCGGCCCCGGCCACGGCTGCCGTAGACCCGCTGCTCGCGGGACTCGACCAGGCCGGCGGCGGCTAGTCCGTCCAGGTGGCGGCGGACGGCGGCGGCGGTGAGGCCGAGCCGGGTCGCCAGGTCGGCGGCGGAGGAGGGGCCGTGGTCGAGGATCGACCGGGCGACCCGGTCCCGGGTGGCCCGGTGGCCCTCCAGCAGCACCTCGGCCGCCGTCACGGGCACGTCGCACCCGGGGGCCGACTCGGCCTCCTGGGGCGTGGCGTGCTCGCGCATGTTTTTCACAACACCAGTGTTGCGTAATTACTTCCGACAGGACAAGCCGTGATGCAGGCCTCACTCGTGTCATCTGTCACGCAGGTAAGCCTTACCTGACCTGCAAAAACGATCATCGAGGGCGCCGTCCGGGCCCGGCGTCGGGGCCTCTTACACTCGCCGGTATGCACTCCGAACCCGCGGTGAAGATCGCCGGGCTGGTCAAGCACTACGGCGACAAGCCCGCGGTGGACGGCCTCGACCTCACCATCGCACGCGGCGCGATCACCGCCGTCCTCGGCCCCAACGGCGCCGGCAAGACCACCACCATCGAGACCTGCGAGGGCTACCGCCGCCCCGACGCCGGCACCGTCCGCGTCCTCGGCCTCGACCCGGTCGCCCAGAACGCCGCGCTGCGCCCCCGGATCGGCGTCATGCTGCAGTCGGGCGGCGTGTACGCGGGCGCGCGCGCCGTCGAGATGCTGCGTCACACCGCCGCACTGCACGCCCACCCGCTGGACGTCGACGCGCTGGTCGAACGGCTCGGCCTCGGCTCCTGCGGCCGCACCGCCTACCGGCGCCTGTCCGGCGGCCAGCAGCAGCGGCTCGCCCTGGCCATGGCCGTCGTCGGCCGCCCCGAGCTGGTCTTCCTGGACGAGCCCACCGCCGGACTCGACCCGCAGGCCCGGCGCGCCACCTGGGAACTGGTCCGCGACCTGCGCCGGGACGGCGTCACCGTGGTCGTCACCACCCACCACATGGACGAGGCCGAACAGCTCGCCGACCAGGTCGCCGTCATCGACCGCGGCCGGGTGATCGCCACCGGAAGCCCCGAGGAGCTGTGCCGCGGCGGCGCCGAGAACGCCCTGCGCTTCGACGGCCCGCCCGGGCTCGACCTCGGCCCGCTGCTCAAGGAACTGCCCGAGGGCGCCACCGCCACCGAGACCACCCCCGGCGGCTACCGCGTCGAGGCGCCCGTCGACCCGCAGCTGGTGGCCACCGTCACCGGCTGGTGCGCGGCCTCCGGCGTCCTGCCCGAACGGCTGTCCGTCCAGCGCCGCAGCCTCGAAGACGTCTTCCTCGACCTGACCGGACGGGACCTGCGCTCGTGAGTACGACCACCGACTACTCCCCCAAGCCCGGCGCGGCCCCGGTCGGCCGGATGCTGCTCGCCCAGACCGCCTTCGAGACCAGGATGCTGCTGCGCAACGGCGAACAGCTGCTGCTCACCGTGGTCATCCCGACCGTGCTGCTGGTGCTGTTCTCGGCCGTGGACATCGTCGCGGTGGACGGGCCCGGCAAGCGGGTCGACTTCCTGGCCCCCGGCCTGCTCGCGCTGGCCGTGATGTCCACCGCCTTCACCGGGCAGGCCATCGCCACCGGCTTCGAGCGCCGCTACGGCGTGCTGAAGCGGCTCGGCGCCAGCCCGCTCCCGCGCTGGGCACTGCTGACCGCCAAGACCGGCTGCGTCCTGGTCACCGAGGCGCTGCAGGTCGCGCTGCTGTCGGCGATCGCGCTGGCGCTCGGCTGGTCCCCGCACGGCAACCCGCTGTCGGTCGTCGCGCTGCTGGTGCTCGGCACCGCGGCCTTCTCCGGCCTGGGCCTGCTGATGGCCGGCACGCTCAAGGCGGAGGCCACGCTGGCCGCCGCCAACCTGGTGTTCATCCTGCTGCTGCTGGCCGGCGGGGTGATCGTGCCGCTGAGCAGGTTCCCCTCGGCCGTGCAGTCGGTGCTGGAGCTGCTGCCGATCTCCGCGCTCTCGGACGGCCTGCGGTCGGTCCTCCAGCACGGCGCCGGGGTGCCCTGGTCCGACCTCGGCATCCTGGCCGGCTGGGCCGTCCTCGGCCTGGCCGCCGCGGCCCGCTTCTTCCGCTGGGAGTAGCCCCCGGCCCCGCACGTGAACCGCTACGTACACGAGGCCGCACCGCACGTGAGGCCGCACCGCACGGGAACCGCCCCCCGGCCGCTTCGGCCGGGGGGCGGTCTCACGTCACCGACGGAACGTCAGCTCTGGCTGCCGCGACGCTTGCGGGCCAGCAGGACGAGCGCGCCACCGACCAGCAGCACGCCGCCGCCGGCCGCCGCGATCATCGGGGTGGCGTCGTTGCTACCGGTCTGGGCGAGCGCCGGGCCACTGGTGGTGGGCGTCGGGACCGGGGTCGGGGTCGGCGTCGCGGTCGCGGTCTTGCTCGCGGTGGGCGAGGCCGACGGGGTCGGGGTCTTGGTGGGCGTGGGAGTCGGCGTCGGAGTCGTGGTCTGCGACGGGGTCGGGGTGGGAGTCGGGGTCGAGGTCTTGGTGGGCGTGGGGGTGGGAGTCGGCGTCGGAGTCGGCGTGTGGCACGGCTCGATCGTCTTGGTCTCGTTGATGTTCCAGCCCTTTTCGTTGGGCGTCTCCGTCGTGTTCACCACGAGGTTCGCCTTGACGGGGGCCGTGTGGTCCTTCACCGGGAAGGTGCCGTGGAACTCCGCGGGGAAGGCCTTGGCGTCCAGGACCTTCTCGCCGTCGATGGTGAGGCTGACGGTGTTCTTCACGTCGGGCTTCGGGCTGTAGTTGATCAGATCGATCACGATCTTGTCGCAGGTCACCGACCAACTCGGCACGTGCGCCGAGGCGTTGGTTGCCAGCGCCAGAGGCAGGAGAATTCCGGCCGCCGCCGTCCCGGCGAGTGCCGCCGCGCCGATCCGCATGTGCCGCTGCTGTCGCGCCATTTACGCTGTTCCCCTCAGAACGGTCTTGCGCAGCAGGCGTGTTGAAGGTTTCGCGGTGGCCCGCTACGACTGTCCGGGGGACTCTACCGGCACTCCCGCACCTCTCCACACCCCGCCGTACGACCGAATTTCGTCTGTTGGTCCGTCGTCTGATGTGTATGACCAGCCCATCACAGCTGCCACCTCGCGGAACGCGGATTCGGCAAACTTGAATGAACTTCGTCACCTGACTGAAATACGTGCGCCCTCGGTGATCAGGTTCAATCACCAAGGGCGCAACACCGGTCGACCGGCGAAATGATCAGGCCTTCTTCGCCGCCCGACGCCGGGTGACGACCACGATCGCGCCACCGGCCGCGAGCACCACCGCGCCGCCGATCGCCAGCGGCACGACGGGCCCGGAGCCGGTGTGCGCGAGGTTGCCGCCCGCGTTCGCCTGGGCGGACGGGCTCGCCGAGGCCGAGGCCGAGGCGGCCGGCACACCCGCCGAGGCGGTGGCCGACGGGCTGGCCGAGGCACCCGCGCTCGGCTTGCCGCTCACCGGGGCGGAGGGCGTGTCCGAGGGGCTCGCCGAGGTCCCGGGCGTGGCCGAGGTGCCGGGAGTCCCGGGCGTGGTGGAGGCCGACGGCGTCCCGCTCGGCACCACCGGCGGCACGGTGGGCGTGGTGGACGGCGTCGGGACGACGACGCCGGGCAGGCAGCCGGCGAACGGGTAGTGGTGCGTCTCCGCCCCGCCCTTGCCGGTCAGCGAGGCCGCGATGACCGAACCGTTGACCGGGCCGCCGCTGCCGAGGTCGAAGGCGGCGTTCGGCGCCAGCACGGTGCCGGCCCAGGCGGCCTTGCTGTTCTTGACCACCTTGGTCGCGGTGGGGAAGTTCCACAGCAGCTTGGCGCGGATCGCCCCGCCGGCCGCGCTCTGCAGCTTGTCGTCCAGGACGAAGGACGCCTTGGCCTCGTCCCACAGGTGGAAGCCCGTGGTCCCGGCGGCCGCCATGTCGTACGAGCCGCCGGTCACGGTGACCACGGTGACGGACCCGGCCGGCACCTTGAGGAAGACGTCCTTGGCGCCCTGGAGCTTCGCGGCGTCGACGGTGAAGCTGTTGTACTTCGCGTCGCCGCCGGTGAACGTGAGCTTGGCCCCGTCGGCCTGGACGGTGGCGCCGGCGGTCTGCGGCGCGGCGGCCAGCGCGGTGGAGGCGGCGCGCAGCTTGGCGAACTCGGCCTTGAAGTCGATCGGGGAGGCGCCCTGGGCGATGGCGCCCTGGTGGGCCTGGACGACGGCGCCGTCGGCCTTGGAACCGTAGACGCCGCTGCCCTTCATCACCTGGGTGTTGCGGCCGGTGATGCGGCCGGCGACCACCAGCGCGTTCTTGCCGGGCAGGGCGTCGACCTCGGCGGGGGTCAGCTCCTGGCCGACCGAGAAGCCGCCGGTGAAGTCGGCGTTGCCGCCCACCGCGACGGCGCCCTCGGCGTCGGGGGTGTGGGTGTCGTCGCCCTCGATGAACTCGCCGTAGAGGTTGGCGACCCCGAGGCTGCGGCACTCCTGGCCGGGGTCGGCGGCGTGGGCGGCGGCGGGGGCGATCAGGCCGGCCAGTGCGAGCGAGCCGCCGACTGCGAGCGCGGCGGCGGACGTGGGTATGCGCATGTGCAGGTCTCCGCTTGTGCGGGAGGAGTGGGAGAGGTCCGAAAAAGGTATGGACCAATCCGCACTCTTTCGGCCTCGCAGGTGATTGGTCAAGACCAATGACCGCCTTGACCGAAGAGTCCGGTTTGCGCCCCGTCCGGCCCGGTGCGGGCGGCGCCCGCGCGGCACCCGCGCCCCGCCCCAAGATCGGCTGTAAGGCCGCCTACGATTGACCCCGTGCCTAATCCCTTCTCCCTGCTCGCCGACCGCTGGCAGCCGTCCGCCGTGATGGTCCGGCGCGCCGCGTTCGCCGCGCTGGTGATGAGCGTGGTGATCGTCGTCACCGGCGGCGCCGTCCGCCTCACCGCCTCCGGCCTCGGCTGTACGACGTGGCCCCGCTGCACCGCCGACAGCCTGACCCCGACCGCCGAGATGGGCTTCCACGGCGTCGTCGAGTTCACCAACCGGATGCTCACCTACGTGCTGAGCGCCGCCGTCGGCTGGGCCATCCTGGCCGCCCGCTGCCACCGCCCCTGGCGGCACAGCATGACCAGGCTCGGCTGGGCGCAGTTCTGGCTGGTGATGAGCAACGCGGTGCTCGGCGGCATCACCGTGCTGACCGGCCTCAACCCGTACACCGTCGCGCTGCACATGATCGCCGCGATGGCGCTGGTGTGGGTCGCGCTGCTGATGTGGGAGCGGTCGAAGGAGGGCGACGGCGTCCCCAAGCTCGCCGTGGCCCGCCCGATCCACCAGCTCTCCTACGTGCTGGTCCTGGTCGTCGGCCTGCTGGTCGCGGCCGGCACCCTGGTCACCGGCGCCGGCCACCACCCGGGCACGCCGAAGGACAACAAGATCGTCCCCCGGATCCCGATCGACTACGACAGGCTGGCCCAGTTCCACGCCGACCTCGCGTTCGTGTCGGTCGGCCTGGCCATCGCGGTGCTCTTCGTCTTCGCCGCCGTCAAGGCCCCGCCGGCGGCGAAGGCCCGCGCCAAGGAACTGCTGGCGGTCCTGCTCCTCCAGGGCGTACTGGGCTTCATCCAGTACTTCACCGACGCCCCCGAGCTGATGGTCGGCCTCCACATGCTCGGCGCCACCCTCACCTGGATCGCCGCCCTCCGCATCCCCCTCGCCCTGCGCGTACGCGAGGTCGAGGCCCCCGCCGCGCCCCTGCCCACCCAGACCCCACAGGCTGCCACCGTCTGAGCCTCGTCGAAGGCCCCCATCCTCGGATGGGGGCCTTCGACGTGTCACAACAGCCGCCGCCCGTCGTGGCTCCGGATACTCGGCGACGTGTCCCCCCGAAGCGCGTCCAACACCCGCACGGCATAGACCTCCGCCATGCGCACGGAGACCTCGTCCGCCGTGAGCCAGTCGACCTCGACCGACTCATCCGAGAGCCGTACTTGTCCGCCCTCAGGCCGACACCGGAAGACCAGCGCGACAACCCCTCGACGCAGGTTCTTGTAGACACCGGTCAGCCGCTCCACGCCGGCGTGGATCCCGGTCTCCTCGTAGACCTCCCGGCACACGCCGTCTTCGATGCCCTCGCCCAGCTCCAGCACGCCCCCCGGCGGCTCCCAAGCCCCGTTGTCAGCCCGCCGAATCGCCAGCACCCGCCCGTCCTCCCGCACCACCACCCCCGCGACGGACACCGAGTGGAGTGGCGTCACGCTCGCACCACCGGGTGGATCAGATCGAGGAGCATCACGTCGTGCCGAGCCGCGCCGTCCCACGGGATCGCCGACCCGACGCGCCGGTAGCCCCACGCTCGATAGGACGCCCGGGCCGCAACCGCCTCTGGTCGGGTGTTCAGCATCACCCGGGCGCTGTCGATGCCCTCGATGAGGACGCGATGCATGCGAGTGGCGACGCCCTGGCGCCGCCACCGGGGCCGAACCGCCAACTCGAAGAGACCGAACGTGCGCTTTCCGTCCTCATGCCTGGGGTTCTCGGGCACGGGATCGATCAGGGTGTCCCACCATCCGGTGTCCGCCGACAGCGGGTAGCCGTACGCCATGCCCACAACGGTGTCGCCGTCGAAGGCGATGGCCGCCCGGAACCCCCGCCGACGCGCCTGCGAGCGGAACCGGCGAAACGCCCGCTCCACGTCGGTCGGCCCCTCGCCGTAGGGGGCTTCCGCGAACGCCTCCGAGAACACCTCCTTCAACTGGCCCTCCAGCTCGACCGCCTGCTCGCCGTCCAACAGCCGAACCACCACCGTCACACCGTCCTCTGTTTCCGGGCCGAAACCCCGAGCGATCGAAGTTCCTCGACGCAGTCTCGCGCCATCGCCGTATCAACAGGACGACCAGGGCGGCTACGAGCCCTGCGGCCTCTCGACCGACCACCAGCGCTGGTTCGAGGCGGCTTACACCGACGCCCCCGTCGTCACCCAGGTCAATGACGGCCAGGCATCGGCCGATCCGCCCGACCCAGCCGACGTTTGGCGCTCCTCCTCCGCCTCCGCCCCTCGATCGTCGTCCGCATGCTCCGCGACCTCGACATCCGACCCGGAATGAACGTCCTGGAGATCGGCACCGGCACCGGCTGGCTGGACCAACCGGCCCGACTCGTCCGGGTGCTCGACCGCGAGGAGCTGCCCCGTTGAGCCCACGGCAACGGCCCGGCTCCCCCGCCTGAGGGAGCCGGGCCGTCGCCGTGGGCGCCGAAGTGATCAGCCGCCGAGCTGGATGCCGGCCATGCGCTTCCACTCGTACGGGCCGGTCTTCACCTTGAGGGCCAGCTCGCCCTCGAAGTCGTCGTGCAGGGTCAGCCCGGCCAGTTCGGCGGCCCGGCGACCGACGGCGTAGCCCGGGGCCACCTGGTCGCCCCAGGCGCCGTCCGCGCCCACCACGACGATCCGGGTGGCCACGGCGCCGACGTACTCGACGACCGCGTCGGCGCCGCCCCCGTGCTGGCGGGCGAAGCTGCTGAGGTGCTTGGCGATGCGCTTGGCGCGGCGCTCGGTACGGGCGTCCGGCGCGGTGGCGGTGGCGGTCTCTGCGCTGCTCATGCCCGCATGCTACCCACCGGTAGTCGAGCTGGCGACGGGAGCGCCCTGTGCACCGGGCCACATACTGGAGGCGTGACCTTCTCCGGCTGGCCGGCCGCGGCGCTCGACTTCTACGAGCACCTCGAAGCCGACAATTCCAAGACCTTCTGGCAGGCCCACAAGGAGCAGTACGACAACGACGTACGGACCCCGATGGAGCTGCTGCTCGCCGAGCTGGAGCCGGAGTTCGGGCTTGGGAAGATCTTCCGTCCCAACCGCGACGTCCGGTTCAGCGCCGACAAGTCTCCGTACAAGACGCACATCGGCGCCCACCTGGCGACCGGCGGCTACGTCCAGCTCTCCGCCGACGGCCTGGCCTGCGGCAACGGGATGTACCAGCTCGCCCCCGACCAACTGGACCGCTACCGCGCCGCCGTCGCCGAGGACGTCAGCGGCGCCGAACTGGAGCGGGTGATCGCCGCGGTGGAGCAGGACGGCCCCCAGGTGCACGGCCGGGACTCCCTCAAGACCGCTCCGCGCGGTTTCCCCAAGGACCACCCGAGGATCGAGCTGCTGCGCCACAAGGGCCTGGTCGCCTGGCAGGAGTGGGCGCCCGCGAAGTGGCTCGGCACCCGTGGCGCCCACACCCGGATCACCACCTTCCTGCGCGCCTCCCAGCCGCTCCGGGACTGGCTGGACGACCACGTCGGCCCGTCCGAGCTGCCGGCCCGGTGAGAACGCGAAGAGCCCCGGTCCACCGGACCGGGGCTCTTCGACGTCGGACGGGCCCTACTTCACGAACGGGTCGATCGCGCACACCACGAACAGCAGCGACAGGTAGGTGATCGACCAGTGGAACAGCCGCATCTCCTTCAGCTTCGCGCCCACCACGCCGGCCTTGGCCCGGCCGTACAGCGCGTGCGCCTCGCGCAGCCAGAACCCGCCGAGCAGCACCGCCGCGACGGGGTACAGCCAGCTCATGTGCCCCAGCGGCCACACCGCCAGCGAGGTCGCCACCATCACCCAGGAGTAGGCGACGACCTGCTTGCCGACCGCGACGTTGCCCTTGACCACCGGCAGCATCGGCACGCCGGCCCGCTCGTAGTCCTCGCGCACCTTCATCGAGAGCACCCAGGTGTGCGGCGGCGTCCAGAAGAACACCACCAGGAACAGCGCGACCGCCGCCCAGGACAGCGAGTTGGTGACGGAGGACCAGCCGATCAGCACCGGCATGCAGCCGGCGATGCCGCCCCAGACGATGTTCTGCGAGGTGCGCCGCTTGAGCCCCAGCGTGTAGACGAACACGTAGAACAGCAGCGCGCCGAGCGCCAGTCCGGAGGAGAGCCAGTTGACGCCGAAGCCCAGCAGCAGGGTCGAGACGATCGCGAGGGCGATGCCGAACACCAGCGCCTCGCGCGGCGACACCATCCCGGTGACGATCGGCCGGCGCTCGGTGCGGGACATCACCGCGTCGATGTCGCGGTCGATGTACATGTTGAGGGCGTTGGCGCCGCCCGCCGAGAGGTAGCCGCCGACCACGACCTTCAGCACCAGCAGCATGTTCGGGACGCCCTGCTGGGCGAGGAACATCACCGGCACCGTGCTCATCAGCAGCAGTTCGATGATCCGTGGCTTGGTCAGTGCGACGAAGGCGCCGACACGGGCCCCGATGGGCCGGTGCGCAGGAGTCGCCCCGGTGACCCCGGCGGGACGGGTTTCGACGGCGGTCACTAACACCCCAACTGAAGATGAATCCTCGCAGGCGTCCACAGGAACGAAGGGTCCCAAATCGTCCGCTCTGCGCGTACCACGCCACCTTAGACGCTCCATATATCCCATCCGGCTCCGGGGTCCCCCGGCGAGGCCGATGGCACACCCCCGGGTGAACCGACCGGGTGAAGCCACGGAGCCGTTCCGGCGCGCCGCCGCAACCCGTCCTGACCACCGGAGCGGCAGGGTGCCGTAAAACAGGAGAGCCTGGGACAAAATCAGGCAGACCGCCCTGGTGGGAATCACCATCCGGATTTCCTGGTTGTCCCAGCACGGAGGGTGAGCCCCGGGCCGGACGGTAGGCTCGCACGCAGAAGCGGGATCTACCCTCCGTGACCGGCACCACCCAGCGTCGAGACCACAGCGCCGTGGCCGACCCGGTCCCCTTTCACGGGGTCACTCTTCACAACGGAAGGAGCCCTGAGACAGGGTGAGCACGACGCCGACGAACGCATTCGAGTGGTCCGAACTGGACGAGCGCACGGTTGACACAGCGCGGGTCCTGGCCATGGACGCCGTCCAGAAGGTCGGCAACGGACACCCCGGGACGGCCATGTCGCTGGCCCCCGCGGCGTACCTGATCTTCCAGCGTTTCCTGCGCCACGACCCGACCGACCCGTCGTGGGTAGGCCGCGACCGGTTCGTGCTGTCCCCCGGGCACACGAGCCTGACCCTCTACACCCAGCTGTACCTGTCGGGCTACGGCCTGGAGCTGGACGACCTCAAGGCCTTCCGCGTCGCGGGCAGCCGCACCCCGGGCCACCCGGAGCACGGCCACACCGCGGGCGTGGAGACCACCACCGGCCCGCTCGGCCAGGGCATCGCCAACGCGGTGGGCATGGCGATGGCCGCCCGCTACGAGCGCGGCCTGTTCGACCCGGACGCCGCCGCCGGCGAGTCCCCCTTCGACCACACCATCTGGGCCATCGTCTCCGACGGCGACCTGGAGGAGGGCATCTCCGCCGAGGCCTCCTCGCTGGCCGGTCACCAGAAGCTGGGCAACCTGGTCGCCCTGTACGACGACAACCACATCTCGATCGAGGGCGACACCGAGACCGCCTTCTCCGAGGACGTCCTCAAGCGCTACGAGGCGTACGGCTGGCACGTCCAGCGGGTCGCCCCGAAGGCCAACGGCGACATCGACGTGGCCGTCCTGGCCGACGCGCTGGCCGCGGCCAAGGCCGAGACCACCCGTCCGTCGATCATCGCGATGCGCACGATCATCGCCTGGCCGGCCCCGGACGCCCAGAACACCGCCAAGGCGCACGGCTCCGCGCTCGGCGCCGCCGAGATCGCCGCCACCAAGAAGGTCCTGGGCTTCGACCCGGAGAAGACCTTCGAGGTCTCCGACAAGGTGATCGAGCACGCCCGCGAGGTCATCAAGCGCGGCAAGGCCGCCCACGCCGAGTGGGAGCAGTCCCTGGAGGCCTGGCGCGCCGCCGACCCGCAGCGCGCCGCCGAGTTCG
Organism: Kitasatospora sp. NPDC088779; assembly: GCF_040685395.1. NCBI lineage: Bacteria > Bacillati > Actinomycetota > Actinomycetes > Kitasatosporales > Streptomycetaceae > Kitasatospora > Kitasatospora sp. NPDC088779. The sequence goes on from NZ_JBFBHW010000005.1 coordinate 150,008, forward strand.
ACCGCATCCAGGCCGGCGAGCTTCCCGAGGGCTGGAAGAAGACCGTCCCGGTCTTCCCCGCCGGCAAGGACGTCGCCACCCGCAAGGCCTCCGGCGAGACCCTCAAGGCGATCGGCGCGGTCATCCCGGAGCTGTGGGGCGGCTCGGCCGACCTCGCCGAGTCCAACCTCACCACCATCGACGAGGACAGCTCGTTCCTCCCCGAGGGCAACCCGCTGAAGAGCGCCAGCCCGTACGGCCGGACGATCCACTTCGGCATCCGCGAGCACGCCATGGGCTCGACCATGAACGGCATCGCCCTGCACGGCAAGACCCGCGTGTACGGCGGCACCTTCCTGGTCTTCGCCGACTACATGCGCCCGGCCGTTCGCCTGGCCGCGCTGATGAAGCTGCCGGTCACCTACGTCTGGACGCACGACTCGATCGGCCTCGGCGAGGACGGCCCGACCCACCAGCCGGTCGAGCACATGGCCTCGCTGCGCGCCATCCCGGGCCTGGCCATGGTCCGCCCGGCCGACGCCAACGAGACGGCCGTCGCCTGGCGCACCGTCATCGAGCGCCAGACCACCCACCCCGGCCCGGTCGGCCTGGCGCTCACCCGCCAGAACGTCCCGACCTTCGACCGCGAGGTCTTCGGCTCCGCCGAGGGCACCGCGAAGGGCGGCTACATCCTGGCCGAGGCCTCCAGCGGCGACCCGCAGGTGATCCTGCTGGGCACCGGCTCCGAGGTCCAGCTGGCCGTCAAGGCCCGCGAGGTGCTGGAGGCCGAGGGCATCGCCACCCGGGTGGTCTCGGTGCCGTCCTTCGAGTGGTTCCAGGAGCAGGACCAGGCCTACCGTGACAGCGTGCTGCCGCCGTCGGTCAAGGCCCGGGTGTCGGTCGAGGCCGGCATCGGCCAGGGCTGGCGCGAGCTGGTCGGCGACCACGGCCGGATCGTCTCGCTGGAGCACTTCGGCGCCTCCGCCGACTACAAGGTGCTCTTCGAGGAGTTCGGCCTGACCGCCGAGCGCGTGGTGGCCGAGGCCCACAACGCCCTCCGTTCCCTTGAGGCCGTCAACCGCTGACGCCCCCCGGGCCGTGCGCCCGCCCGCACGCGGGCGCACGGCCCCCTCTGACTACCCCACGAAGCAGAACAAAAAAGGACTGAAGCACCATGACTGACGCACTGAAGCGCCTCAGCGACGAAGGCGTGGCGATCTGGCTGGACGACCTCAGCCGCAAGCGGCTGAACACCGGCAACCTCGCCGAGCTGGTGCAGAACAAGCACGTGGTGGGCGTTACCACCAACCCGACCATCTTCCAGAAGGCCATCGGCGGCGGCGACGACTCCTACGACGGCCAGCTGCGCGACCTCGCCGTCCGCAAGGTCACCACCGACGAGGCCGTCCGCATGATCACCACCTCGGACGTGCGCGACGCGGCCGACGTGCTGCGCCCGGTCTACGACGCCTCCAACGGCCGCGACGGCCGGGTCTCCATCGAGGTCGACCCGCGCCTGGCGCACGAGACCGCGGCCACCGTGGCCGAGGCCAAGCAGCTGTGGTGGCTGGTCGACCGCCCGAACGTCTTCATCAAGATCCCCGCCACCAAGGCCGGCCTGCCCGCGATCGCCGAGGTGATCGGCCGGGGCATCAGCGTCAACGTCACGCTGATCTTCTCGCTGGAGCGCTACAAGGCCGTCATCGACGCCTACCTGACCGGCCTGGAGGCCGCCAAGGCCAAGGGCCTGGACCTCTCCCAGATCGAGTCGGTCGCCTCCTTCTTCGTCTCCCGCGTGGACACCGAGATCGACAAGCGCCTGGAGAAGATCGGCGGCGACGCCCGGGACCTTCGCTCCAAGGCCGCCCTGGCCAACGCCCGCCTCGCCTACCAGGCGTACGAGGAGGTCTTCGGCTCGGTCGACGGCAAGTCCGCCGGCAGCGCCCGCTGGCGCTCGCTGGAGGCCGCCGGCGCCAAGCCGCAGCGCCCGCTGTGGGCCTCCACCGGTGTCAAGGACCCGGCTCTGCCGGACACCCTGTACGTCACCGAGCTGGTCGCCCCCGGCACGGTCAACACCATGCCCGAGGCCACCCTGGAGGCCACCGCCGACCACGGCGTGGTCACCGGCGGCACCATCGTCCCCAACTACGCCGACGCCAAGGCCGTGATGGACGCCATCGCCGCCGCCGGCGTGGACTACGACGACGTGGTCCAGGTGCTGGAGGACGAGGGCGTGGAGAAGTTCGAGCAGTCCTGGAACGAGCTGCTCGACACCGTCACCGCCTCGCTCGCCTCCTTCGCCGGCGAGAAGTGACCGTTCGCTCACACAGCCAGCGCACGAAAGCGGAGCCCAACAAGTGAGCACTGATTTCCCCGAGTTGACCTCGGAGTCGGACGCGGACGATCTCCCGCCGGCCCCCGTCAACCCGCTTCGTGACCCGGCCGACCGACGGCTCCCGCGCATCGCGGGGCCGTCCGGTCTGGTCATCTTCGGAGTCACCGGCGACCTGTCCCGCAAGAAGCTCATGCCGGCCATCTACGACCTGGCCAACCGCGGTCTGCTGCCGCCGGGCTTCTCTCTCGTCGGCTTCGCCCGGCGCGAGTGGGACGACGAGGACTTCGCCAAGGAGGTCCACGACGCGGTCAAGGACCACGCCCGCACCCCGTTCCGGGAGGAGGTCTGGCAGCAGCTCGCCAAGGGCATGCGCTTCGTCCACGGCACCTTCGACGACGACGACGCCTTCGACAAGCTCCGCGAGACCATCGACGAGCTGGACAAGGCGCAGGGCACCGGCGGCAACTTCGCCTTCTACCTGTCCGTCCCGCCGAAGTTCTTCCCGACCGTCGTCCAGCAGCTCAAGAAGCACGGCCTGGCCGACCCCCCGCAGGGCTCGTGGCGCCGCGCGGTCATCGAGAAGCCCTTCGGCCACGACCTGGAGAGCGCCCAGGAGCTGAACCGGATCGTCCACGAGGTCTTCCCCCGGGACGAGGTCTTCCGGATCGACCACTACCTGGGCAAGGAGACGGTCCAGAACATCCTGGCGCTGCGCTTCGCCAACCAGATGTTCGAGCCGATCTGGAACCGGTCGTACGTCGACCACGTGCAGATCACCATGGCCGAGGACATCGGCATCGGCGGCCGGGCCGGCTACTACGACGGCATCGGCTCCGCCCGCGACGTCATCCAGAACCACCTGCTCCAGCTGATGGCGCTCACCGCCATCGAGGAGCCGGCGTCCTTCCACCCGAAGGCGCTGGTGGCCGAGAAGCTCAAGGTGCTCAGCGCCGTCAAGCTCCCGGCCGACCTCGGCCGGCACACCGTGCGCGGCCAGTACGCGGCCGGCTGGCAGGGCGGCGAGGAGGTGGTCGGCTACCTGGACGAGGACGGCATCGACCCGGACTCCAAGACCGACACCTTCGCGGCGATCAAGCTGGAGATCAACAACCGCCGCTGGGCGGGCGTCCCGTTCTACCTGCGCACCGGCAAGCGGCTGGGCCGCCGGGTCACCGAGATCGCGGTGGTCTTCCAGCGCGCCCCGTACCTGCCGTTCGACTCCTACGCGACCGAGGAGCTGGGGCAGAACGCCCTGGTCATCCGGGTCCAGCCGGACGAGGGCGTGACGGTGCGGTTCGGCTCCAAGGTGCCGGGCACCTCCTTCGAGGTCCGGGACGTCACGATGGACTTCGCCTACGGCGAGTCCTTCACCGAGTCCAGCCCGGAGGCGTACGAGCGGCTCATCCTCGATGTGCTGCTCGGCGACGCCAACCTGTTCCCGCGTCACCAGGAGGTCGAGCTCTCCTGGCAGATCCTCGACCCGATCGAGAAGTACTGGGACACCCACGGCAAGCCCGCCCAGTACTCCGCGGGGACCTGGGGCCCGGCCGAGGCGGACGAGATGCTCGCACGAGACGGCAGGAGCTGGCGCCGGCCATGAAGATCGACCTCACCAACACGACGTCCAGCAAGATCAACGCCGCGCTGATGGAGGCGCGCCGGGCCAGTGGCTCCACCGCCGCCGGCATGGTGCTCACCCTGGTGATCGTGACCGACGAGGGCAGCGCGTACGACGCCCTCAAGGCCGCCAACGACGCCTCCCGCGAGCACCCCTCGCGCACCCTCGCGGTGATCAAGCGCGCCGGGCGCTCGCCCCGGGCCCGCGCCGAGACCCGGCTGGACGCCGAGATCCTCGTCGGCACCGACGCCGGCTCGGGAGAGACGGTCATCCTGCGCATGCACGGCGAACTCGCCGCGCACGCGCAGTCGGTGGTCCTGCCACTGCTGCTCCCGGACGCCCCGGTCGTCGTCTGGTGGCCCGACAACGCGCCGCTGCACCCGGCGCAGGACCCGCTGGGCGCGCTCGCCCAGCGCCGGATCACCGACGCCGTCACCGCCGAGTCCCCGGTCGGCCAGCTCGCCCAGCGGGCCCAGAGCTACACCCCGGGCGACACCGACCTGGCCTGGACCCGGATCACCGGCTGGCGCTCGATGCTGGCCGCCGCGCTGGACCAGCGGCCGGTCACGATCACCTCCGCGGTGGTCGAGGGCGAGTCCTACAACCCCAGCGTCGAACTGCTCGGCCTCTGGCTGCACAACCGGCTGCACGTGCCGGTCGAGCGGATCGTCACCGGCGGCCCCGGCATCACCGCGGTGCACCTGCGCACCAAGGACGGCGACATCACCCTGGACCGCCCGGACGGCCTGATGGGCACGCTCTCCATGGTCGGTTCCCCGGACCGCCAGGTGGCGCTCAAGCGGCGCGAGACCTCGGAGCTGATCGCCGAGGAACTGCGCCGGCTCGACCCGGACGACATCTACGCGACGGCCGTGCGCACGCCCGTCGACCGGCTGCGCGAGCCGGACACCGCCGAGACGGCGGCGGCCGAGCGGGTCGCCCGCGCGGCGGTCACCGAGGCCGCGGTGGCCAACCCCGCCCGGGTGACCGCCAAGGTCGCGTCCGAGGACGTGGCCGAGGCCGAGGCCGCCGAGAAGGCTCCCGCCAAGAAGCCCGCCAAGCGCGCCGCCAAGGGGAGCGCATGACCAACGCGACCCCGCAGCTGGTCGTCCACCGGGACAAGGAGCTGATGGCACAGGCGGCCGCGGCCCGGCTGATCACCCGGATCGTGGACGCCCAGGCCGCCCGCGGCACCGCCTCGGTGGTGCTCACGGGCGGGCGCAACGGCAACGCCCTGCTGGCCGCGATCGCCGCCTCCCCGGCGCGCGACGCGGTCGACTGGGCGCGGCTGGACCTCTGGTGGGGCGACGAGCGCTTCGTCCCCGCCGGGGACCCGGACCGCAACGCCGTCCAGGCCCGCGCCGAACTGCTGGACTCCGTCCCGCTCGACCCGGCGCGGGTGCACGAGATGCCCGCCTCGGACGGTGCGGACGGCTCGGACGTGGAGGCCGCCGCCGCCCGCTACGCGGAGGAGCTGGCGAAGGCCTCCGGCCCGGGTGACCGGCTCGGCGTCCCGGCCTTCGACGTGCTGCTGCTCGGCGTCGGCCCGGACACCCACGTCGCCTCGCTCTTCCCCGAGCACCCGGGCGTGCGGGAGACCGAGCTGACCGTGGTCGGCGTGCGCGGGGCCCCCAAGCCCCCGCCGACCCGGATCTCGCTCACCCTCCCGGCGATCCGGGCGGCCCGCGAGGTCTGGCTGCTGGCGGCCGGCGCGGACAAGGCGGACGCGGTCGCGATGGCCCTGTCCGGCCCGGGCGAGCTCCAGGCGCCCGCCTCCGGCGCGTACGGCCGCAGCCGCACCCTGTGGCTGCTGGACCGGGCCGCGGCGGAGCAGATCCCGCCCCAGCTGTACCCGCCGGCCTCGGCGTAACGGGCCCGGCAACGCACAAGGGCGCCACCGTCCTCGACGGTGGCGCCCTTCGCTGTCTGTCGTCCGGGTCAGATCTCGCCGCGCAGCTTGGCCAGCGCCTCGGCGAGGATCGCCTCGCCGTCGGCGTCGGTGCGCCGCTCGCGGACGTAGGCGAGGTGGGTCTTGTACGGCTCGTTGCGCGAGGGCGCGGGCGGGTTGTGCTCGTCCTGTCCGGCCGGGAAACCGCACCGCGGGCAGTCCCAGGTGTCCGGGATGACGGCCTCGGCGGCGAAGCTCGGCCGGGTCTCGTGCTTGTTGGCACACCAGAAGGTGATCCGGTTGCGCGGGGCGGACTCGCCGCGCTCCGCCTCGCCCATCGGGCCCGCTCCGACCCTGCTGCCACGGATGGCGTTGCCACTTGCCACGGTCTGACTCCCTGCGTGCTGGTGCGCCGACCCTCCGCGGTGCGCGTCGGTGGCGAAAGTCGTCCTAGTGTAAGCAGGAGTTAAGCGTCCACCGCCATCGCCTCCGCCCCCGACCGTCCCAGGATAGGCGCTCGGGCGACGGGGCGTCAGGGTTACGTCAGCTCTTGTACTTCAGCACCAGGCCCAGCACGATGATGCAGGCGAACCAGGCGAGACCGACCACGATCGTGATGCGGTCCAGGTTGCGCTCGGCCACCGCCGAGCCGCCGCCGGTGGACATCGCGCCGCCACCGAACATGTCCGACAGGCCGCCGCCCTTCCCCTTGTGCAGCAGCACCAGCAGGATCATCAGCAGACTGAAGATGATCAGGGCAATCGAGAACCCGAGAACCACGACGGGACCAACTCTCTCGTATCTTCGGCGACGGGGCCGGACCGCTGACGGCGGTCCGGCCCCAAAGCCTACGTTGCTGCAGCGGCGTTAGCCTACTGCCTGCTCACGGTAGCGCACGATCTTGACGAACTCGTCGGCGTCCAGCGAGGCACCGCCGATCAGGCCGCCGTCGATGTCGGGCTTGGCCATCAGACCGGCCGCGCTCGACGCCTTCACCGAACCGCCGTACAGCACGCGGACCTTGTCGGCCAGCTCGGCGTCGTACAGCTCGGCGATCCGCTTGCGGATGGCGGCGCAGACCTCCTGCGCGTCCTCCGGGGTGGCCACCTCGCCGGTGCCGATCGCCCAGACCGGCTCGTAGGCGACCACGATGGACTCGGCCTGGTGGGCCGGGATGTCCGCCAGGGCGCCGTCCAGCTGGGCGAGGGTGTGCTCGACGTGGGTGCCGGCCTTGCGGACGTCCAGCGGCTCGCCGATGCACAGGATCGGGGTGATCCCGGCCCGGTAGGCGGCCTTGACCTTGGCGTTGACGATCGCCTCGTCCTCACCGTGGTACTGGCGGCGCTCCGAGTGGCCGATCACCGCGAAGGTGCACTTCAGCTTGGCCAGCATCGGGCCGGAGACCTCGCCGGTGTAGGCACCGGAGTCGTGCTGCGAGATGTCCTGCGAGCCGTACTTGATCTTCAGCTTGTCGCCGTCGACCAGGGTCTGCACCGAACGCAGGTCGGTGAACGGCACCAGGACGGCGACCTCGACGGCCTCGTAGTCCTTGTCGGCCAGCGCGAAGGCCAGCTTCTGGGTGTGCTGGATGGCCTCAAGGTGGTTGAGGTTCATCTTCCAGTTGCCCGCCATCAGCGGGAGACGCTCAGTCATTGCTTTCAGCCTTCCAGGGCGGCGAGACCGGGGAGGGTCTTGCCCTCCAGGTACTCGAGGCTGGCGCCACCGCCGGTCGAGATGTGTCCGAATGCGTTCTCGTCGAAGCCCAGGATGCGGACGGCCGCGGCGGAGTCGCCGCCACCGACCACGGTGAACGCGTCGCTGTCCAGCAGCGCCTGGGCCACGGCCTTGGTGCCGTTCGCGTAGTCCGGGTGCTCGAAGACGCCCATCGGGCCGTTCCAGAACACGGTGCCCGCGTCGGCCAGCTTCGCCGCGTACAGCTCGCGGGTCTTCGGGCCGATGTCCAGGCCCTCCTGGTCGGCCGGGATCGCGTCCGCGGCGACGAGCGAGGGGTTGGCCGGGGCCTTGGTCTTGAGGTCGGGGAAGTCCACCGACACCAGGACGTCCACCGGCAGGACGAACTCGACGCCCGTCTCCTCGGCGCGCTTCAGGTAGTCCAGGACGACCGGGATCTGGTCCTCCTGCAGCAGCGAGATGCCGACCTCGTGGCCCTTGGCCTTGAGGAAGGTGTACGCCATGCCGCCGCCGATCAGGATCCGGTCGGCCTTCTTCAGCAGGTTGTCGATCACGCCGAGCTTGTCGGAGACCTTGGCGCCGCCGAGCACGACCACGTACGGGCGCGCGACCTCCTCGGTGAGCTTCTTGAGCACACCGACCTCGGTGGCGATCAGGTCGCCGGCCGCGTGCGGCAGCAGGCCGGGCAGGTCGTAGACCGAGGCGTGCTTGCGGTGCACGGCGCCGAAGCCGTCACCGACGTACAGGTCCGCGAGGGCGGCCAGCTGCTCGGCGAAGGCCTTGCGCTCGGCGTCGTCCTTGCTGGTCTCGCCGGCGTTGAAGCGCAGGTTCTCCAGCAGCGCGACCTCGCCGTCGCCCAGCGCGGCCACGGTGGACTCGGCGCTCTCACCCACGGTGTCGGTGGCGAAGGCGACGTTCTTGCCGAGGATCTCGCCGAGGCGCGCGGCCGCCGGCGCGAGGGAGAACTGCGGGTCCGGCGCGCCCTTGGGGCGGCCGAGGTGGGAGGCGACGACGACCCGGGCGCCGCGCTCGACGAGCTTGGCGATGGTCGGGGCGACGGCGCGGATCCGGCCGTCGTCGGTGATCGTGGTGCCGTCCAGCGGGACGTTCAGGTCGGCACGGACGAACACGCGCTTGCCGGCGACGTCGAGGTCTTCGATGGTCTTCACGGGGATTGGCTCTCCTGGGGAGATGGTTGATGCGCAGAGGCGGCACGGCGCAGGGGCCGCCTGGGAAGTCCTGGTGCGCAGAGCGAGGGCCCGGTCGGCACAGTGCGCCAGCCGGGCCCTCGCCCCTACATCACGTCAGCTCCCGCTGCGTCAGAGCTGGCCGCCGACGAGGGAGGTCAGGTTGACGAGGCGGTTCGAGTAGCCCCACTCGTTGTCGTACCAGCCGAGCACCTTGACCTGGTTGCCCTGGACCATGGTGAGCTGGGAGTCGAAGATGCAGGAGGCCGGGTCGTTGACGATGTCCGAGGAGACGATCGGGTCCTCGGTGTAGGTCAGGATGCCCTTGAGCGGGCCCTCCTGCGAGGCCTTCTGGAAGGCGGCGTTGACCTCGTCCTTGGTCACCTCGCGCTCCAGGGTGACGACCAGGTCGGTGATGGAGCCGGTCGGGACCGGGACGCGCAGCGAGGTGCCGTCCAGCTTGCCCTTCAGCTCCGGCAGGACCAGGGCGGTCGCCTTGGCGGCACCGGTCGAGGTCGGGATGATGTTCTGCGACGCGGCACGGGCGCGACGCAGGTCCTTGTGCGGGAAGTCCAGGGTCACCTGGTCGTTGGTGAACGCGTGGACGGTCGTCATCAGGCCCTTGACGATGCCGAAGTTCTCGTGCAGCACCTTGGCCATCGGCGCCACGCAGTTGGTGGTGCACGAGGCGTTGGAGATGATCGAGTGGTTGGCGGCGTCGTACTTGTCCTCGTTGACGCCCAGGACGATGGTGACGTCCTCGTCGCTCGCGGGCGCCGAGATGATGACCTTCTTGGCGCCGGCGGTGAGGTGCTTCTTCGCGGCCTCGGCCTTGGTGAAGATGCCGGTGGACTCGACGACGATGTCGGCGCCCAGGGCGGCCCACGGCAGGTTGGCGGGGTCACGCTCGGCGCTGACCTGGAAGGTCTTGCCGTCGACGGTGATGCTGTCCTCGGTGTGCGAGACCTCGCCCGGGAAGGTGCCCAGGGTGGTGTCGTACTTGAGCAGGTGAGCCAGGGTCTTCGTGTCAGTGAGGTCGTTGACACCGACGATCTCGATGTCCGCGCCCTGCGCCTTGACCGCGCGGAAGAAGTTGCGGCCGATGCGGCCGAATCCGTTGATGCCTACCCGGATCGTCACGAACCGATCTCCTCGTTAGGTACGCCGGAGCTAAGCCGACGGGGGTGAGATTTGGGAAGTCCCCGACCGCCTATGACCCTACCCCTCCCAGGCCTGGGAGGGCACATCGCGCCACGTGCGACGACCTGGCGTGGCGCGAAATCAGGCCGACCGTCCTTGGCCGTCAGGGCAGTTGGTCCCGGTCAGTGGTCTCTACCAATTTGCGCACACCGGGCGCGTCCGGGTATCCCCTCCGGACACGGCGGCGGCCGGTGCCCGGAATCCGGACACCGGCCGCGGAACAGCCACTCGGTGCGGCGGTCAGTTCATCGCCATCTCGTCGGTGAGGTTGGCCTCGGTGCTCGGCAGGCCGAGCTCGGAGGCGCGCTTGTCCGCCATCGCCAGCAGGCGGCGGATCCGGCCGGCCACCGCGTCCTTGGTCAGCGGCGGGTCGGCGAGCGCGCCCAGTTCCTCCAGCGAGGCCTGCTTGTGCTGCATCCGCAGCTGACCGGCCGCGGCCAGGTGCTCGGGCACCTCCTCGCCGAGGATCTCCAGCGCCCGCGCCACCCGGGCGCCGGCCGCCACCGCGGCGCGGGCCGAGCGGCGCAGGTTGGCGTCGTCGAAGTTGGCCAGGCGGTTGGCGGTGGCCCGGACCTCGCGCCGCATCCGGCGCTCCTCCCAGGCGAGCACCGACTCGTGCGCGCCGAGCCGGGTCAGCAGCGCGCCGATAGCGTCGCCGTCGCGGATCACCACCCGGTCCACGCCGCGCACCTCGCGGGCCTTGGCCGGGATGCCGAGCCGGCGGGCCGCGCCGACCAGGGCGAGGGCGGCCTCGGAGCCGGGGCAGGTGATCTCCAGCGAGGAGGAGCGGCCCGGCTCGGTGAGCGAGCCGTGCGCCAGGAAGGCCCCGCGCCAGGCCGCCTCGGCATCGCAGGTGGCCCCGGAGACGACTGCCGGGGGCAGCCCCCGGATCGGCCGGCCCCGGCCGTCCACGAGGCCGGTCTGGCGCGCGAGCAGTTCGCCGTCCTTGACCACCCGGACGACGAAGCGGCTGCCGCGCCGCAGTCCGCCGGGGGCCATCACCACGAGGTCGGAGGAGTGTCCGAAGATCTCCAGCAGGTCCTTGCGCAGCCGCCGCGCCGCCGCGCCGGTGTCCAGCTCCGCCTCGATCACGATCCGGCCGCTCACGATGTGCAGCCCGCCCGCGAACCGCAGGATCGCCGACACCTCCGCCTTGCGGCAGCAGGCCCTGGTGACCGGGAGCCGGCTGATCTCGTCCTTCACCGCTGGAGTCATCGCCATGGCCCGATCCTTCCATGTGTCCGGAAAATCCGGTCGTACGCTGCCGCCAACAGCTCCGGGTCGTGTCGCGGGGTGCCGTCGGTGCGGGCCACCCGGCCCAGGACCAGGGCGGCGCCCATCCGCTCGGCGGCCTTCTCCAGACCGGCCAGATCCGCCTGGCCGAAGGCGCCGCCGGTGACGGCGCGCTCGTCCACCAGGATCGCATCCACCGCGAGGCCCGGGGCGTGGTCGGCGATGACCTCCAGGTGGCGCTGCGGGGTGAAGCCCTCGGTCTCGCCGGGCTGGGGGGCCAGGTTCAGGGTGAGCAGGCGGCGGGCGCGGGTCTCGGTGAGCGCCTTGGCCAGCTCCGGGACCAGCAGGTGCGGCAGCACGCTGGTGAACCAGGAGCCGGGACCGAGCACCACCCAGTCCGCCTCCCGGACGGCGGTGACCGCCTCCGGGACGGCCGGCGGCCCGTCCGGCAGCAGCCGGATCGACTGCACGGTGCCGGGCGTGACCGCGACGCTGGCCTGGCCGCGGACGGCCGACAGCTCGCCGGGGCGCTCCGGGTCGTGGCCGCGCACGGTCGCCTCGATGTCCAGCGGCACCGCCGACATCGGCAGTACCCGGCCCTGGACGTTCAGCAGCCGGCCGACCCAGTCCAGGGCGGCCACCGGGTCACCGAGCTTCTCCCAGAGCGCGACGATCAGCAGGTTGCCGACCGCGTGGCCGCCGAGCTCGCCGGTGCCGGTGAAGCGCTGCTGGATCACCTCGGACCAGGTGCGCCCCCAGTCGTCGTCCCCGCACAGCGCGGCCAGCGCCTTGCGCAGGTCGCCGGGGGGCAGCACGCCCAGCTCGGTGCGGAGCCGGCCGCTGGAGCCGCCGTCGTCGGCGACGGTGACCACGGCGGTCAGGTCGCTGGTGAGCCGGCGCAGCGCGGAGAGCGAGGCGGACAGGCCCTGGCCGCCGCCGAGCGCGGTGATCCGGGGGGCCGGGTTGGCCCGGGCGGGGCTGCTGCGCGGCCGGCTCGGGACCGGCGGCCGGGCCGGGCCACCCGCCCGGTCGGCACTCCTGTTCTGCGGCTGCCGCCCGGGCACATATCCCGCCACACTCACCTCGCGTTCCTCGCCGCGGCCGCCGGCCCCGCCGGCGGCCCGGCTAGGAGGCGGCGGTCACTCCCGTCCCATGTCACGGTGGACGAGCACCGTCTCCACTCCGTCGGCGATGAGACGCTTGGTCAGGCGCTCGGACATCGCGACGCTGCGGTGCTTGCCACCGGTGCAGCCTACGGCAAGCGTCATGTAGCGCTTCCCCTCGCGGCGGTACCCCTCGGTGATGATGCGCAGGAGCTCGGCGTAGCCGTCCAGGAACTCGTTGGCGCCGGGCTGCTGGAACACGTAGTCGGCGACGTCCGCGTCGGTGCCGGTGCGGGCGCGCAGCTCGGGCACCCAGTGCGGGTTGGGCAGGAAGCGGCAGTCCACCACCAGGTCGGCGTCGACCGGCAGGCCGTACTTGAAGCCGAAGGACATCACGGTGGCGCGCAGCTCGGGCTCGTCGTGGTCGGCGAACTGGGCGTCCAGCTTGGCGCGCAGCTGGTGCACGTTGAGGTTGGAGGTGTCGATCACCAGGTCGGCCTCGCCGCGCAGGTCGCGCAGCAGGTCGCGCTCCTGGGCGATGCCGTCTACGATCCGGCCGTCGGCCTGCAGCGGGTGCGGGCGGCGCACGCTCTCGAAGCGGCGGACCAGCGCGTCGTCGGAGGAGTCCAGGAAGACCACGCTGAGCCGGACGCCGCGCTTCTCCAACTCGTCGAGCGAGGTGAGCAGGTCGTCGAAGAACTGGCGGCCCCGGACGTCCACGACCACGCCGATCCGGGCGACGTTGCCCTGGGAGCGGGCGCCCAGGTCGACCATGGTCGGGATCAGGGCCGGTGGCAGGTTGTCCACCACGAACCAGCCCAGGTCCTCCAGGCACTTCGCGGCGGTGGAGCGGCCGGCTCCGGACATGCCGGAGATGATCACCAGCTCCGGCGCGTTCTCGGCCACGTCTGACACGGTCACTTCGGTTCCCCGCTCTCGGTCTTTCTGCTGGGGAGAACGCGCACGGCGCGACCGCCCTTCCCCTGCCCGGACAGGCGGGCGGGGGCTGGGCGCGCCGTCTGACGGTCGGCGTCGACCGTCATGGCGTCTCCTGGGATGGTGCGGTCTGGGATGCTGCGACCACCGGCTCGGCGGCCGGTTCGGCCCCGTCCTCGATGATCTCGCCGGTAGCGGTGTTCACCGCTGGTGCGACGGGTGTACGGGAGGACAACGCCGCCGCAACAGTCTCCGCCGTGCGGCGTCCGATGCCGGGTACGGCGCAGAGTTCGTCGACGGTGGCGGCCCGGAGCCTCTTCAGCGAGCCGAAGTGCTTGAGCAGCGCCTGGCGGCGAGTCTCGCCGAGGCCCGGGACGGAGTCCAGTTCCCCGGCGGTGAGTCGCTTGGAACGCTTGCTGCGCTGGTAGGTGATCGCGAAGCGGTGGGCCTCGTCGCGGACCCGCTGGAGCAGGTAGAGGCCCTCGCTGGAGCGCGGCAGCACGACCGGGTCGTCCTCGCCGGGCAGCCAGACCTCCTCCAGCCGCTTGGCCAGGCCGCACAGCGCGACGTCGTCGATGCCGAGTTCGTCCAGGGCGCGCTTGGCGGCGGCGACCTGCGGCTGGCCGCCGTCGACGACCAGCAGTTGGGGCGGGTAGGCGAAGCGGCGCGGACGGCCCGTCTCCGGGTCGATCGGGCCGGCCGGGGCCCCGGTGCCGTCGGCGGCGGCGCCCGGGTCGTCGGCCTCGGGGACGACCCACTCGCCGGTCTGCTCGCGCTCCTGGAGGTAGCGGCGGAAGCGCCGACCGATCACCTCGTGCATCGAGCGGACGTCGTCCTGGCCCTCGAAGCCCTTGATCTGGAAGCGCCGGTACTCGCTCTTGCGGGCCAGGCCGTCCTCGAAGACGACCATCGAGGCGACCACGTCCTCGCCCTGGAGGTGGGAGATGTCGAAGCACTCGATGCGCAGCGGCACCGAGTCCAGCTCCAGCGCGTCGGCGATCTCCTGCAGGGCGCGGCTGCGGGTGGTGAGGTCGGAGGCGCGCTTGGTCTTGTGCAGTGCCAGCGCCTGCTGGGCGTTGCGCTGCACGGTGGCCATCAGGTCCTTCTTGTCGCCGCGTTGCGGGATCCGCAGGTCGACCTGGCTGCCGCGCAGGCCGCTCAGCCAGTCCCGGACCGGACCGGCCGGCTCGGGCAGCGCGGGGACGAGCACCTCGCGCGGGACGGACTCGTTGCGCTCGTCCGGGCCGCCGGCACCACCGTAGAGCTGCTGGAGGGCGTGCTCGACCAGGCCGGCGGTGTCGACGTCCTCGACCTTGTCGGTGACCCAGCCGCGCTGGCCGCGCACCCGGCCGCCGCGGACGTGGAAGATCTGGACGGCGGCCTCCAGTTCGTCCTCGGCGACGGCCAGCAGGTCGGCGTCGGTGGCGTCGGCGAGCACGATGGCGTTCTTCTCCATCGCGCGCTTGAGGGCGCCGATGTCGTCCCGCAGCCGGGCCGCCTTCTCGTACTCCATCTCCTCGGCGGCCTCCCGCATCTGCTCTTCCAGCCGGCGCAGGTAGTTGCCGGTGCGCCCGGCCATGAAGTCGCAGAAGTCCTCGGCCAGCGCCCGGTGTTCGTCCGGCGAGACCTTGCCGACGCAGGGCGCGGCGCACTTGCCGATGTAGCCGAGCAGGCAGGGCCGGCCGACCTGCCGGGCGCGCTTGAACACGCCGTTGGAGCAGGTGCGGACGGGGAAGACGCGCAGCAGCAGGTCGACCGTCTCGCGGATCGCCCAGGCGTGCCCGTACGGGCCGAAGTATCGCACGCCCTTCTTGTGCGCCCCGCGCATCACCTGGACCCGCGGGTACTCCTCGTCGAGGGTGACGGCGAGTTCCGGATAGCTCTTGTCGTCGCGGTACTTGACGTTGAACCGCGGGTCGAACTCCTTGATCCAGGAGTACTCCAGCTGGAGCGCCTCGACCTCGGTGGCCACCACCGTCCACTCCACCGAGGCGGCGGTGGTGACCATGGTCGCGGTGCGCGGGTGCAGGCCGGCCAGGTCCTGGAAGTAGGACGACAGGCGCGGCCTCAGGCTCTTGGCCTTGCCGACGTAGATGACCCGTCCGTGGGCGTCACGGAACTTGTAGACGCCCGGTGAGGTCGGGATCGCGCCCGGCGCCGGGCGGTAGGTGCTCGGGTCAGCCATGGGTCCACCGTACCGAGTGGGGCCGGGGCCGCGAAGGAGAGATCGACGGGGCGGAGATCAACGGGGCGGGGATCGACTGGGCGGAGATCAACTGCTTCAGCTCGGGGTCACCTTGAGGTTCCCGCCGTCGACCGTGACGGCGTAGGCGGGCAGCGGCCTGGGGGCCGGGCCGTCCTGGACGGCGCCGTCGGTGATGGCGAACCGGCTGCCGTGGCAGGGGCACTGGATCTGCTGGCTCTTCACCTGGTCGACGACGCAGCCGGCGTGGGTGCAGACGGCGCTGAAGGCCTTGTACTCCCCCGCGGTCGGCTGGGTCACGACGATCTTCTGGTTGCGGAAGACCTTGCCGCCGCCCTCCGGCACCGCCGAGGCCGGGCCGAGGTCCACCGGGCTCTTGGCCGCGCTGCCGGCGCCGGAGGAGCCCGAGGAGGAACCGCAGCCGGCGACCGCCACGGTGCCGCCGGCCGCCAGTACGGCGGCGGCGCCGCAGAGCACGGTGCGGCGGGAGGTGGCGGGGCTGGTCTCGGGGGCCTCTGACATCGGTGCGCTCCTGCGGTTCGGCTTCCTACGAGGGACCACGGAAGTCTATGCGGCACCCGCTCCGCCGCCCCGGGGGGCGGGGCGGCGGAGCGGGTCGCTTCTCCCTCTTCGCTACTTCTTCGCCGCGGCGGCGCGCTTGCGCGGCGCCTTCTTCACCGGGGCGACCGGGGCGTCCGCGAACTCGCCCGGAAGGATGTCCCGGAGGAACTTGCCGGTGTGGCTCTCCGGGACGGCGGCGATCTGCTCCGGGGTGCCCTCGGCGACCACCATGCCGCCGCCGGAACCGCCCTCGGGGCCCATGTCGACGACCCAGTCGGCGGTCTTGATCACATCGAGGTTGTGCTCGATGACGATCACCGTGTTGCCCTTCTCCACCAGCCCGCTGAGCACCTTGATCAGCTTGCTGATGTCCTCGAAGTGCAGGCCGGTGGTGGGCTCGTCCAGCACGTAGACCGTCCGCCCGGTGGAGCGCTTCTGCAGCTCGGAGGCGAGCTTGACGCGCTGCGCCTCGCCGCCGGAGAGCGTCGGCGCGGACTGGCCGAGCCGGACGTAGCCGAGGCCGACGTCGTTGAGCGTCCTGAGGTGCCGGGCGATCGCCGGGACGGCCTCGAAGAAGGCCAGCGCCTCCTCGATCGGCATGTCCAGCACCTCGGAGATGGACTTGCCCTTGTAGTGGACCTCCAGCGTCTCCCGGTTGTACCGGGCGCCGTGGCAGACCTCGCACGGCACGTAGACGTCCGGCAGGAAGTTCATCTCGATCTTGATGGTGCCGTCGCCCGAGCAGTTCTCGCAGCGGCCGCCCTTGACGTTGAAGGAGAACCGGCCGGGCAGGTAGCCGCGGACCTTCGCCTCCTGCGTCTCCGCGAAGAGCCGGCGCACGTGGTCGAACACCCCGGTGTAGGTGGCCGGGTTGGAGCGCGGGGTGCGCCCGATCGGCGACTGGTCGACGTGCACCACCTTGTCCACCAGGTCGGTGCCGGTGATCCGGGTGTGCCGGCCGGGCACGCTGCGGGCGCCGTTCAGCTCCCGGGCGAGGTGGGTGTAGAGGATGTCGTTGACCAGCGTCGACTTGCCGGATCCGGAGACGCCGGTGATCGCGGTGAAGGTGCCGAGCGGGAAACCGACCGTGACGTCCTTGAGGTTGTGCTCGCGGGCGCCGTGGACGGTCAGCTGGCGCTTCTTGTCCCGGTCGCGGCGGCCCGCCGGGATCGGGATGGACCGCTTGCCGGAGAGGTACTGGCCGGTCAGCGACTCCTTGTTGGACAGCAGCCCCTTCAACGAGCCGGAGTGCACCACCTTGCCGCCGTGCTCGCCGGCGCCCGGGCCGATGTCGACCACCCAGTCCGCCGTCTTGATGGTGTCCTCGTCGTGCTCGACCACGATCAGCGTGTTGCCGATGTCGCGCAGCCGCACCAGCGTCTCGATCAGCCGGTGGTTGTCCCGCTGGTGCAGGCCGATGGACGGCTCGTCCAGCACGTACAGCACGCCGACCAGGCCGGAGCCGATCTGGGTGGCCAGTCGGATGCGCTGGGCCTCGCCGCCGGACAGGGTGCCGGCCGCGCGGTTCAGCGAGAGGTAGTCCAGGCCGACGTCGACCAGGAAGCGCAGCCGCTCGTTGACCTCCTTCAGGACGCGCTCGGCGATCTGCTTGTCCCGGTCGTTCAGCTTCATCGCGCCCAGGAACTCGGCGCAGTCGCTGATCGACATCGCCGAGACGTCGGCGATCGACTTCTCCTCGACGGTGACTGCGAGCACCACCGGCTTGAGCCGGGTGCCCTCGCACGTCGGGCAGGGCACCTCGCGCATGTAGCCCTCGAAGCGCTCGCGGCTGCTGTCGCTCTCCGCCTCGGTGTGCCGGCGCTGGATGAACGGGACGGCGCCCTCGAAGCCGGTGCTGTACGAGCGCTCGCGCCCGAAGCGGTTGCGGTAGCTGACCTGCACCTGGTGCTTGTGCCCGTACAGCAGCGCCTTCTTGGCGCGGGCCGGCAGCCCGGCCCACGGGATGTCGGTGCGGAAGCCGAGCTCCCCGGCGAGCGCGTCGATCAGCCGCTGGAAGTACTCCTTGGCGTGGCCCGCCGACCACGGGTGGATCGCGCCCTCCTCCAGCGAGCGCTCGGGGTCCGGGACGACCAGCTCCGGGTCGACCTCCATCCGGTTGCCCAGGCCCGAGCAGTCCGGGCAGGCGCCGAACGGCGAGTTGAAGGAGAACGAGCGCGGCTCCAGCTCCTCGAACGACACGTCGTCGTACGGGCAGTAGAGGTGCTCGGAGTACATCCGCTCGCGCTCCGGGTCGTCCTCCGCGAGGTCGACGAAGTCGAGCACGACCATGCCGCCGGACAGCCGCAGGGCCGTCTCCACCGAGTCGGTGAGCCGCCGCTTGGCGCTCTCCTTGACGGTCAGGCGGTCGATGACCACCTCGACGGTGTGCTTCTCCTGCTTCTTGAGCTTCGGCGGCTCGGCGAGCTGGATCGTCTCGCCGTCCACCCGGGCGCGCGAGTAGCCCTTGGACTGGAGGTCGGCGAAGAGGTCGACGAACTCGCCCTTGCGCTCGCGCACCACCGGGCTGAGCACCTGGAACCGGGTGCCCTCGGCGAGCTCCAGCACCTTGTCGACGATCGCCTGCGGCGACTGCTTGGCGATCGGGCGGCCGCAGTGCGGGCAGTGCGGCTTGCCGATCCGGGCGAACAGCAGGCGCAGGTAGTCGTAGACCTCGGTGATCGTGCCGACGGTCGAACGGGGGTTGCGGTTGGTGGACTTCTGATCGATCGAG
The DNA here is from genome assembly GCF_040685395.1 of Kitasatospora sp. NPDC088779. Lineage (NCBI taxonomy): Bacteria > Bacillati > Actinomycetota > Actinomycetes > Kitasatosporales > Streptomycetaceae > Kitasatospora > Kitasatospora sp. NPDC088779. The sequence continues at coordinate 168,674 of NZ_JBFBHW010000005.1, forward strand.
ACGGCCGGGGAGAGGCCTTCGATGAAGTCCACATCGGGCTTGTCCATCTGCCCGAGGAACTGGCGGGCGTAGGAGGACAGCGACTCGACGTAGCGGCGCTGGCCCTCGGCGAAGATCGTGTCGAAGGCGAGCGAGGACTTGCCGGAGCCGGAGAGGCCCGTGAAGACGATGAGGGAGTCGCGGGGCAGGTCGAGCGAGACGTTCTTGAGGTTGTGCTCGCGAGCACCGCGGACGATGAGGCGGTCGGCCACTGCTTCTGGCGCCTTTCTCCGGGGCGAGAGGACTTGCGGGGAGATGTGTGCTTCTTCCAGGATGCGGCAGCCAGCCTACTAGCTCAGACGTTCGAATATCGACCGTGTCCAGTGGAGTCCACCCGAACGAGTGAGAGCGCCCCTCGGACCCTCCGTACCCGGACCGAAAAAGGCCCTGCTCAGCGGTCGGATTCGGCGATAGCGTCAGCTGGTCAACGAGCGGAGCCCCCCGCGGGCAACGCGCCGTCTCCCACAGAAGGCCGATCCGATGACCGACCCGCAGACCGCCGCCGAGGCCGCCGCGCAGTACCTGGCCCTGGTCGAGGAGAGCACCCGGCACCTGCTGCACACCGTCGCCGAGCTGAAGCCCGAGGCCGTCGCCGAGCCCTCCGCCCTGCCCGGCTGGACCCGCGGTCACGTGCTGGCCCACCTCGCCCGCAACGCCGACTCCCTGGTCAACCTGCTGGACGGCGCCCGCACCGGCACCGACATCCCGCAGTACGCCAGCACCGAGGCCCGCGACCGGCAGATCGAGGAGGGCGCGCCCCGCCCGGTCGACGTCCAGCTCGCCGACCTGCGCGACTCCCGCGAGCGCTTCGCCGCGGCCGCCGCGCTGCTGCCCGCCGATGCCTGGACGGTCGAGGTCCGCCACCGCACCGGCTACGTCTTCCCCGCCCACGACCTCCCGTGGAAGCGCCTCGCCGAGGTCGAGTACCACCACGTCGACCTGGACGCCGGCCACACCCCCGCGCACTGGCCGGAGGTCTTCGCCGTCACCGAGTTCCACAAGATCGCCAACAAGCTGCACGGCGCCGCCCTGCCCGGCGTCGAGCTCGTCGCCGAGGACACCGGGGACATCGGCCTGATCGGCACCGGCGAGCCCGCCCTCACCGTCCGGGGCCCCCTCCGCTCCCTGCTCGCCTGGCTCTCCGGCCGCTCCGACGGCGCCGACCTCCGGGCCACCCCCGACACCGCCCTCCCCCAGCTTCCCCCGCTGGGCTGACGGCGCGAAGATGATCCTGAACCCCTTCACCGGACGAGGAGCGGACGGATGACGTACCACGGAGCGGTCAAGGTCGGCGGGCCGCCGGACGTGCGGGAGCTGGCGCACCTGATCATCACCAAGGTGGCCGTCGGCCCGTACGACAACAACGCCTACCTGCTGCGCTGCCGGGCCACCGACGAGCAGCTGCTGATCGACGCGGCCGCCGACGCCCCGGTGCTGCTGGAGACCATCGGCGACGAGCTGGCCACCGTGGTCACCACCCACCGGCATCACGACCACTGGGCCGCGCTCGCCGAGGTGGTCGCGGTGACGGGGGCTCGCACCGCCGCCGGCGCGCACGACGCCGAGGGCGTCGACGTGCCCACCGAGCTGCTGCTCGCGGACGGCGACAAGCTGCGGGTCGGCGACGTGGAACTCACCGTCCGGCACCTGGTCGGACACACCCCGGGCGCGATCGTGCTGGTCTACGACGACCCGCAGGGCCACCCGCACGTCTTCACCGGCGACTGCCTCTTCCCCGGTGGCGTCGGCAACACCTGGGGCGACCCGGAGGCCTTCCGCACGCTCTTGCGAGACGTCACCGAGAAGGTCTTCGACGTGCTGCCGGACGAGGCCTGGGTCTACCCCGGCCACGGCAACGACACCACCCTCGGCGCCGAGCGCCCGCACCTCGACGAGTGGCGCGAGCGCGGCTGGTGACCTCGGCCTCCGGGCACCGGGCACGACGAGGCCCCCGCGACCCCTTTCGGGTCGCGGGGGCCTCGGCCGTCACGCGGGGGTCAGGCGTCCAGCTTCTGGGCCTCGCGCTCGGCCCGCTCCTGCTTCTTCGAGGCGATCAGGCTGGTCACCGTGGTGACGGCCAGCACGACCACGATGACGCCCAGCGAGAGCGGGATGCCGATCTCCGGCACGTTCGCGCCCGCCTCGTGCGCCGCGTGCAGCACCAGCTTCACGCCGATGAAGCCGAGGATCACCGACAGGCCGTACGACAGGTGGACCAGCTTCTTCAGCAGGCCGCCGATCAGGAAGTACAGCTGGCGCAGGCCCATCAGGGCGAAGGCGTTGGCGGTGAAGACGATGTACGGGTCCTGGGTGAGGCCGAAGATCGCCGGGATGGAGTCCAGCGCGAACAGCACGTCCGTGGTGCCGATCGCCAGCATCACGATCAGCATCGGGGTCATCAGCCGGCGGCCGTTCTCCCGGATGAAGAGCTTGGTGCCGTGGTACGTGTCGGTGGACGGGAAGCGCCGCTCGATCGACTTGAGCAGGCGGTTCTCCTCGAACTCGTCCTCCTCCTCGCCGGCCCGGGCCTCCTTGATCAGCTTCCAGGCGGTCCAGATCAGGAAGGCGCCGAAGATGAAGAACACCCAGGAGAACTGGGTGACCAGCGCCGCGCCGCCGGCGATGAAGACCGCCCGCAGCACCAGCGCGATGATCACACCGAACATCAGCACGCGCTGCTGGTAGATCCTCGGCACCGCGAACTTGCCCATGATCAGGATGAAGACGAACAGGTTGTCGACACTGAGCGACTTCTCGGTGATGTAACCGGCGAAGAACTCACCGGCCGGCTGCGCGCCGGAGTGCCACCAGAGGAACCCGCCGAAGATCAGCGCCAGCACGATCCAGACCGCGGTCCAGATCCCGGCCTCCTTGACCGAGACCTCGTGCGGCTTGCGCCCTCCGATGAAGAAGTCCGCCACGATCAGTGCGATCAACACACCGATCGTGGTGACCCACATGGCTATGGAAACGTCCACTACTGCTCCTCCGGCAGGTAGGCGAGACAGTCATCGTCACTGCCGGAGGTCTCTTCCGCCCGTCGGGCCCGCTCTCGGGGCGTCCGCACGGACCAGCGCCCCGGGGCGCCGCTCGTGGGCGCCCGTGATGACGGGGACAACTGCGGGGGAATACTCCCCTCCGCTGCCATCGAGAGTAACAGGAAGCCCAAAGAAAGGTAAAGAAGGTAAAGAACCGTCAGAGGTACGGCTCGATCGCCGGCAGCAGGTCCTGGAAGGTCCGCCCCTTGGCCGGCGCGCCGATCGCCTGCATCTCCCAGCCGCCGGCCCCGTCACGGAACACCCTCGCCATGATCTGCCCGGTGTGCGACCCTCCCCCGGCCAGCTCGTACCGGGCCAGCTCCTCGCCCGTGGTCTCGTCCACCAGCCGGCAGTGGGCGCCCCGCACCTCCGCGAAGGTCTGCCCGGTGTACGAGCTCACCGTGAACACCACCTGGGTGATGTGCGCCGGCACGTGCAGCAGGTCCACCAGGATCGCCTCGTCGTCCTCCGTGCCCGAGCCGCCCTCCAGGTTGTCCCCGGTGTGCCGGACGGAACCGTCCGTGCTCTCCAGGTGCTGGAAGAACACCACGTCGGACGGGGTCTTCTCGGCGTACAGGAGCGCCGACGCGTCCAGGTCGATCGTCCTGGTGCGGCTGCCGAACAGGCCCCGCTTCGGCGCGGCCTGCCAGCCGAGCCCCATCCGGACCACGGTCAACGCGCCGCCCGGCCCCTTCTGGAGACTGACCCGCTGTCCCTTGGCAAGGTTCACCGACACGGCGTTGTCCTCTCTACCCGGCCACGCGGTCGCTCCCCGCGCGGCGCCACGGTGGAACACCCCGTGCCGTCCCCCGGCTGAGGCCCCCTGTTGCTGTCGCACCACCCCGTCCCGAGGTCGATGCCGCAGGCCAGCCTAGGGCCTGCGGCACCCCGCACCTCCCGGCGGTCGCCGCATTGTGGCAAGGCTGAGACACCGCCGGGCTTGACCGGTGTCACACCGGCCCGGCCCGGCGGCCGTCTCGACCCGCCTCAGACCCCCGTCGGCCCCTCGGCCCCTCGGCCCCTCGGCCCCCGCTCAGGCCACGCCGGCCTCCCTCATCTGGCGCAGCTCCCGCTTCAGCTCCTTCACCTCGTCGCGCAGCCGGGCCGCGACCTCGAACTGGAGGTCGGCGGCGGCCGCGTGCATCCGGTCCGTCATCGACTGGATCAGCTCCGCCAGCTCGGCGGCCGGCAGGCTCTCGCCCTGCTTGCGCTCCATGCCCAGGGCCGGCACCGGGGCCTTGCCCTTCCCGGCGGCCCCGCGGTAGCCGGTGGACAGCAGCTCGTCGGTGTCCACGTCCTCGCGGGCGAGGGTGTCCAGGATGTCGCCGATCTTCTTCCGCAGCGGCTGCGGATCGATCCCGTGCTTCTTGTTGTACGCCTGCTGCACGACCCGGCGGCGGTTGGTCTCGTCGATCGCCTTCTCCATCGACGGGGTGATCCGGTCCGCGTACATGTGCACCTGGCCCGAGACGTTTCGGGCGGCCCGCCCGATCGTCTGGATCAGCGAGGTGCCGGAGCGCAGGAAGCCCTCCTTGTCCGCGTCCAGGATCGCCACCAGCGACACCTCCGGCAGGTCCAGGCCCTCGCGCAGCAGGTTGATGCCGACCAGCACGTCGTACCTGCCCGCGCGCAGCTCGCGCAGCAGCTCCACCCGGCGCAGGGTGTCCACGTCGCTGTGCAGGTACCGGACCCGGATGTCCAGGCCGAGCATGTAGTCGGTGAGGTCCTCGGCCATCTTCTTGGTCAGCGTGGTCACCAGGACGCGCTCGTCCCGCTCCACCCGCTTGCGGACCTCGTGCACCAGGTCGTCGATCTGGCCCTCGGTCGGCTTGACGATCACCTCCGGGTCGATCAGACCGGTCGGGCGGATGATCTGCTCGACCTGGCCGTCGCCGCGGGACAGCTCGTACGGGCCGGGCGTCGCCGACAGGTACACCGTCTGGTCGATCCGCCCCAGGAACTCCTCCCACTTCAGCGGGCGGTTGTCCATCGCGGAGGGCAGCCGGAAGCCGTGCTCCACCAGGGTGCGCTTGCGCGAGGCGTCGCCCTCGTACATCGCGCCGATCTGCGGGACCGTGACGTGCGACTCGTCGATGACCAGGAGGAAGTCCTCCGGGAAGTAGTCGAGCAGGGTGTTCGGCGGGGAGCCGGGCTCGCGGCCGTCGAAGTGCATCGAGTAGTTCTCGACGCCCGAGCAGGTGCCGATCTGGCGCAGCATCTCGATGTCGTAGGTGGTGCGCATGCGCAGCCGCTGGGCCTCCAGCAGCTTGCCCTGCTTCTCCTGCCGGGCGAGCGTCTCCTCCAGCTCCTTCTCGATGCCGGTGATCGCCCGCTCCATGCGCTCCGGGCCGGCCACGTAGTGCGAGGCGGGGAAGACGTACACCGACTCGTCCTGGCTGATGATCTCGCCGGTGAGGGGGTGCAGGGTGTACAGCGCCTCGATCTCGTCGCCGAACATCTCGATCCGGACGGCCAGCTCCTCGTAGACCGGGAAGATCTCGATGGTGTCGCCGCGGACCCGGAAGGTGCCCCGGGTGAACGCCACGTCGTTGCGGGCGTACTGGATGTCCACGAAACGGCGCAGCAGGACGTCCCGGTCGATCTCCTCGCCGACCTTGAGCGGGACCATCCGGTCCACGTACTCCTGCGGGGTGCCGAGGCCGTAGATGCAGGACACCGACGCGACCACGATCACGTCCCGCCTGGTCAGCAGCGAGTTGGTCGCCGAGTGCCGCAGCCGCTCGACCTCCTCGTTGATCGAGGAGTCCTTCTCGATGTAGGTGTCCGTCTGCGGGACGTACGCCTCGGGCTGGTAGTAGTCGTAGTACGAGACGAAGTACTCGACCGCGTTGTTCGGCAGCAGCTCGCGGAACTCGTTCGCCAGCTGGGCGGCCAGCGTCTTGTTCGGCGCCATCACCAGGGTGGGCCGCTGCAGCCGCTCGATCATCCAGGCCGTGGTGGCCGACTTCCCGGTACCGGTGGCACCGAGCAGGACGACGTCCTTCTCCCCGCCCTTGATCCGCCGCTCCAGCTCGGCGATCGCCGCCGGCTGGTCCCCGTTCGGCTGGAAGGGACTGACGACCTCGAAGGGCGCCACTGACCGCTCAATACTCGTGATGGGTCGCACGAGTCCACCGTACGACCCACCACCGACAAGCGGTGCGGCTCCCTCAGGCCGCGTGCCCCTCGAACCTCATGGCCGGCTCGCGGGCCGGGTCGATGCGGACGACCGAGTCGAAGTCGGCGGCGAGGCGTTCGATCAGCGGCAGGGCCGGATCGACGCCGCTCTCCTCGATGCTCTCGACCGTCGCCTCGTCCAGCCCGGACCGCTCCGCGAGTTCGGCGAGCGTCCAGCCGAGAGCGGAGCGGCGGGCGTACACGGCCTCGGCCGGCGCCATCCGCCGCCCGGCCGGCCGGTACTGCTCGCTCTCCCGATGCTCCGGCGGCACGACCCACCGCGTGTGACAACCGCTGCTCACCGCTGCTCCTCCCGGTCGTAGACGTCGTGGTCGGCAGCGGGCAGATGCTCGGCCTCACGCTCTGCTCCGCCGGGCCCTGTCCGGCTGATCTTGCCGGACAGGGCCCGGGAGCAGCGCCCGGCCGGGGCGGGGGTCACGGGCTCAGGTCTTCGCGCTGTCGCGGGCGAGGGCTACCAGCCGGGAGATGGCGCGGAGGTACTTCTTGCGGTAGCCGCCGCGGAGCATGTCGTCGGGGAAGACCTGGTCGAAGGGGAGGCCGGAGGCGGTGATGGGGAGCTCGCGGTCGTACATGCGGTCGGCGAGGACGACCAGGCGCAGGGCGGTGGACTGGTCGTCGACCTGGCGGACGCCGCGCAGGCAGACGGCGGTGACGTCGTCGAGCAGCGCGCCGTAGCGGCTGGGGTGGACGGCGGAGAGGTGGGCGAGGAGGGTGTCGAAGTCGTCCAGGGAGGCGCCGGGGGTCCGGGCGGCGACGGCGTCGACGGCCGCGTCGGGGTAGGGCGGCGGGGCGTCCGGGAGGCCGCGGTGGCGGTAGTCCTGGCCGTCGATCCGCATCGGGCGGAAGTGCGCGGACAGGCCCTGGATCTCGCGCAGGAAGTCGGCGGCGGCGAAGCGGCCCTCGCCGAGCTTCTCCGGCAGGGTGTTCGAGGTGGCGCAGAGCTTGACGCCGTTGTCGACGAGGCGGCCGAGCAGCGTGGAGACGAGGACGGTGTCGCCCGGGTCGTCGAGCTCGAACTCGTCGATGCACAGCAGCGTGTGCCCGGAGAGGGTCCGGACGGCCTGCTGGAAGCCGAGCGCACCGACCAGGTTGGTCAGCTCGACGAAGGTGCCGAAGGCCTTGGGGCCGGGGGCGGCGTGCCAGAGCGAGGCGAGCAGGTGGGTCTTGCCGACGCCGTAGCCGCCGTCGAGGTACACACCGGCCGGGCCGGTGGGCGCCGGGGCGGAGCGGCGGAACCAGCTGCGCTTGGGTGCGGAACCGTTTCCCCCGCCGAGGGTGGTGGCGAACTGCTCCAGGACCTGGACGGCCTCGTACTGGCTGGGCTGGTTCGGGTCCGGAATGTACGTCCCGAAGCTCACGTCGGAGAACCGGGGCGGCGGGACCATCTCGGCGACCAGCCGCTCGGCGGGCACGACGGGGCGGCGGTCGGCGAGCGCGATCGGGGAGCCGGCCGCGCTCGCGGCGGCTATGGACTCGGTCGCGGTGTCGGGGCGGGGGGCTGCTGGCACGTTAGTAGAGGGTACGCCTGGTCCCAGGCCCCTCGGGACGGCGGCCGGTGGAAGACTGAGGGCATGCAACAGTTGATCAGCCCGCTGGGCGAGCCGGTCGTGGACCCGGCCTCGCTGGAGTCGCTCGCCGCCGTCTACGCGTACCCCGACCAGGTGAATCGGGGGCGGCCCTGGCTGCGCGCCAACATGGTGGCCGGTCTGGACGGCGGGGCGAGGCTGGAGGGCCTCTCGGAGGGCCTGTCCGGGGACGCCGACAAGCGGATCTTCGGTGTGCTGCGCGCGCTGTCGGACGTGGTGCTGGTGGGCGCGGAGACGGTCCGCGCGGAGGGCTACCGGCCGGCCCGGGCCCGGGCCGAGTTCGCGGCGGCGCGGGCGGCGGCCGGGCAGGCCCCGGCTCCGGCGATCGCGATCGTGAGCCGCTCGCTGACCCTGGACCTGACCGCGCCGCTGTTCACCGCCCCGCTGGTCAGAACAGTGGTGATCACCACCGCGGACGCGCCCGAGGAGCGCCGCCGGGCGGTCGCCGAGGTGGCCGACCTGGTGCTCGCCGGGGAGGGGTCGGTGGACCTGCGGGCGGGCGTGTCGGCGCTGGCGGAGCGGGGCTGGACGCGGTTGCTGAGCGAGGGCGGCCCGCGGCTGCTGGGGCAGCTGGCGGCGGCGGGTCTGCTGGACGAGTTGTGCCTGTCGCTGGCTCCGTTGATCACGGGCGGCGACGCGCCGCGCATCATCCGCGATGCGGAAATGCCTGACGTGCAGCGGATGCGGCTGGTCTCATTGATCGAGCAGAAAGGATTCCTCTTCACCCGCTACATGCGTCCGCCGACCCCGTGACCGACGGGTCGTGATCCCGTTAATGCGATGCCGGGGCCCGGGGGCCGGCCACTGGAAGGGACTCACGTGTTCAAGACGGTACTGATGATCGAAAAGGCTCTCTCCGACGCGGACGTGGAACTCGTCACCACGCTCCACAGCGACGAGAAGGTCTCCTTCGTCGTCCTGATGCAGCCGCGCGGCAAGCAGGACGAGCTGCTGCGGGCGCTGGACGACGTGGCGCTCGGCCACCTCGACAAGGTGGTGCACGAGCACGACGAGTCCGAGTCCGGGCCGACCGTGGCCTCCGAGTCGCTCGAACACAGCCTGCGCCACCTGCGCGCGGCCGGGGCCGAGGCGGTCGGCGAGCTGGTCGAGGAGAAGCCGCTGGACCGGCTGCGGGCGGCGGTCGAGGAGCACCGCGCGGACGAGGTGGTGGTGCTCACCTCACCGCACTTCGTCGAGGAGTTCTTCCACCGCGACTGGGCCTCCCAGGCCCGGCACAAGGTGGGGGTCCCGGTGCTGCGGCTGTTCGCCAGCGACTCCTAGGGATCCCGGCCGGTGGTGCAGAATCGTCCTTGCGGTCCGCCCGCGAGGACGATTCCCCATCCCGTCCGCCCGACCATTCCGCCCCCGCCCTACGGAGCCCCGCCTTGAACGACGCCGCGCACGACCTGCACGCCCCGCACTTCATCGGCATCGGCGGCGCCGGGATGTCCGGCCTGGCGAAGATCCTCGCGGTGCGCGGCGCCAGCGTCTCCGGCAGCGACTCCAAGGAGTCCGAGACCGTCCTCGCGCTGCGCGCCCTCGGCGCGACCGTGCACGTCGGCCACGCCGCCAAGCACGTGCCGGACGGCACCAGCAGCGTGGTGGTCTCCAGCGCGATCCGCGCCGACAACCCGGAGCTGGCCGCCGCCCACGAGCGCGGCATCCCGGTGGTGCACCGCTCCGACGCGCTGGCCGCCCTGATGGGCGGCCGCCGGGCGCTGGCGGTGGCCGGCACCCACGGCAAGACCACCACCACCAGCATGCTCGCCGTCGCCCTCGGCGAACTGGGCCTGGACCCGTCCTACGCGATCGGCGGCGACCTCGACACGCCCGGCTCCAACGCCCACCACGGCGCCGGCGAGATCTTCGTCGCCGAGGCCGACGAGAGCGACCGCAGCTTCCACAAGTACGCGCCCGAGGTGGCGATCGTGCTCAACGTGGAGCTGGACCACCACGCCAACTACGCCTCGATCGAGGAGATCTACGAGTCCTTCGAGACCTTCGTCGGCCGGATCACCCCCGGCGGCACCCTGGTGGTCTCCGCCGACCACGACGGCGCCCGCGAGCTGACCGCCCGGGTGGCCGGCCGCGAGGGCCTCACCGTGGTGACCGTCGGCGCCGCCGAGGACGCCGACGTCCGGGTCCGCTCGGTGGTCGCCCGCGGCATGACCAGCGAGGTCACCGTCGAGCTGGACGGCGCCGAGCTGTCCTTCACCGTCTCGGTGCCCGGCCGGCACTACGCGCACAACGCGGTCGCCGCGCTGGCCGCCGGCGTCGCGCTGGGCGTCCCGGCCGCCGACCTGGCCAAGGCCCTGGGCGCCTACACCGGCGTGCGGCGCCGCCTCCAGCTCAAGGGCGAGGCCGGCGGCGTCCAGGTGATCGACTCCTACGCCCACCACCCCACCGAGATGACCGCCGACCTGGAGGCGATCCGGGAGGGCCTGGAGGGCGAGGGCCGGGTGCTGGTGGTCTTCCAGCCGCACCTGTTCAGCCGCACCCAGCAGCTCGCCGAGGAGATGGGCCGGGCCCTGGCGCTGGCCGACGCCTCGGTGGTGCTGGACATCTACCCGGCCCGCGAGGACCCGATCCCCGGCGTGACCAGCGAGCTGATCATCGACGCCGCCCACCGGGCCGGCGCCGACGTCACCGCCGAGCACTCCTTCGCCGCCGCCCCCGCCGTGCTGGCCGGCCTGGCCCGCCCCGGCGACCTGCTGCTCACCATGGGTGCCGGCGACGTCACCAACCTGGGCCCCGCCATCCTGGAGGAGATCCGGGGAAGCGTGCAGCACCTCTCGAACGTTGCCTCCAACGTCTGACGTACCCCGACCGGGAGCCGTGATGAGCTACGAGATCGAGAAGACCGAGGCCGAGTGGCGGGACGAGCTGAGCCCCGAGGAGTACCACGTGCTCCGCGAGGCCGGCACCGAGCGCCCGTTCACCGGTGAGTACACCGACACCAAGACCGTCGGCGTCTACGGCTGCCGGGCCTGCGGCGCGGAGCTGTTCAGCTCCGAGACCAAGTTCGACAGCCACTGCGGCTGGCCGTCGTACTACGCGCCGCTGGCCGGGGACCGGGTCCAGTACATCGAGGACACCACGCTCGGCATGCGCCGGGTCGAGGTGCGCTGCGCCCGCTGCGGCGGGCACCTGGGCCACGTCTTCGAGGGCGAGGGCTACGGCACGCCGACCGACCAGCGGTACTGCATCAACAGCGTCTCGCTGACGCTGAAGCCGGCCGAGTAGGGCCGGCCGGTCGCGCCGCGAGGCCCGGGTTTCCGTACGGACGGACGCCCGGGCCCTCGTGCGTCCCGGGCCGCCGGGGCCCGGACCAGCAGGGTCCGGGCCGCCGAGGGGCGGGCCGCCGGGGCTCAGGCCGCCGGGGCTCAGGCCGTCGGGGCGAAGCGGACCGGGAGGTGGACCAGGGCCCGGTGGAACGGGCCGGGGCGCCAGAGCAGGTCCTCGGCCGGGGTGGCCAGCTCCAGGTCGCTGAGCCGGCTGGTCAGCTGCTCGATCGCGGTGATCGCGATCAGCAGCGCCGGGTCACGGGCCGGGCAGCCGTGCGGGCCGGCCGCCCAGGCCAGGTGGGCGCTCTCGCCGCTGCGCAGCTCGGTGCCGTCGGTGGGCGGCGCGGCCTGCGAGTTGGCGGCCGCGTAGGAGACCAGCACCAGCGTGCCGGCCGGGATCTCCCGGCCGTGGAAGGTGATGTCGTAGCGCGGGTAGTGGGCGGAGAGGTTGGCCAGCGGCGGCTCGTGCCAGAGCACCTCGTCGATCGCCTGGTAGGCGGTCATCGCGCCGCCGATGAGGGAGCCGGCGTAGCGGGCGTCGGTGAGCAGGCGCAGCAGGGCGTTGCCGATCAGGTTGGTGGTCGGCTCGTGCCCGGCGATCATGGTGAGGGTGATCTGCCGGATCACCTCGTCGTCCTCCAGCCCGGCCGGGTGGGTGACGAACCAGGAGGTGAGGTCGTGCCGGGGCCGCTCGCGCCGCTCGGCGACCATGGCGGTGACCACCGCGACGAGGTCCCCGTACGCGACGACGGCCTTCTCGGTGGACTCGATCATCCCGGCGATCCCGGCGACCAGCCGGGCGCTGTGCTCCTCCGGCACGCCGAACCAGGTGGTGAGGACGAAGGCCGGCAGCTGGCGGGCGTACTCGGCGATCAGGTCGGCGGTGCCGGCCGCCTCGAAGCGGTCGACCAGTTGGTGGGCGACCTCGGCGACCCGGCGCTGGAGCCGGTGCGGTTCGAGCAGGGCGAGGCCGTCGGTGATCACCGCGCGGTAGCGCGCGTGCACCTCGCCGTCGCTGAACAGGGCGGTCGGGCGGTAGCCGAGCACCGGCAGCAGCGGGTTGTCGGGGGCGACGGTGCGCTGCCAGGCGCGGGAGTCCTTGGAGAAGGTGTCGGTGTCGCGCAGCAGGTCCAGGGCGGCCTGGTAGTCGGTGACCAGCAGGGCCTCGACGCCGGGCGCGATCTCCACCGGGGCGACCGCGCCGTAGCGGCGCAGCCGGTCGTAGACCAGCTGCGGGTCGGCGGCGAAGACCGGGCCGTAGATGGGGGTCGGGCGGGTGTCGGTGGTCACGGGCGCTCCTCGGCGGCGGAGGCGGCAGGGGCGGTCGCTGCCGGGACGGCGGGCTCGGTGACGTCCGCCGGGGTGGCGAGGTCGGCGGCGTCCGCGGGGGCGGCGGGCAGGCCGTCGAGGACGTGCTCGGCCAGCGCGATCAGCGCGTCCAGGCTGGCACCGCGCTCGCGGGCGTCGCAGAGCAGCAGCGGGGTGGTGGGGTGCAGGTCCAGGTGGGCGCGCAGCACCTCGATCGAGTGGACCGGCGCGTCCGGGAAGCAGTTGACGGCGACGGCGTAGGGCAGGCCCTGCTCCTCGACCATGTCCATGATCTCGAAGGAGTCGGCGAGCCGGCGGGTGTCGGCGAGCACCAGCGCGCCGAGGGCGCCGCGGGCGATGTCCTGCCAGAGCGGGAAGAAGCGGCGCTGGCCGGGGGTGCCGAACATGTAGAGCACGAGGTTGCCGGGCAGGGTCAGCCGGCCGAAGTCGACGGCGACCGTGGTGGTGGCCTTCTCGGGCAGGCCCGCCAGGTCGTCCACCGGCCGTCCGGTCTCGGTCATCGCCTCCTCGGTGTGCAGGGTGGCGATCTCGGAGAGGGTGCGGATGAGCGTCGTCTTGCCGACCCCGAACGGGCCGGCCACCACCAGCTTCATCAGCGTCTGGTCCCGGTCGGGCAGGTAGCCCACCCGGCTCGGCCGGTCGGCCGGGCTACCGGAGCGCACGGAGTCCAACGAGGAGCCTCTCGACGATGGAGCGGTCGGTCTGCTGGGCGCGCGGGATCGGCGCGCGGGCGCGCAGGCAGCCCGCCTCGACCAGATCGGCCGCGAGGAAGACGGTGGCGCTGACCGGCAGGCGCAGGTGCGCGGCGGCCTCCACCACGGTCAGCGCGCCGGGCCGCAGCAGTTCCCAGAGCCGCTGGTGTTCGGGTTCCAGCTCGCGGGGCGGTTCGACGCGGTCCGCGAACAGCACGGTGAGCCGGTCGAAGCCGGCGGTACCGGGGCGGCTGCGGCCGCCGGTGGCCAGGTAGGCGGGCACCATCCGCCTGCGGGGTACGGCGGTCATGATCGGACGGTGGTGTCCTGCTGCCGGGTCGGACTCGCGAGGGCACGGCCCAGGGCGGCGACCTGTACCTGCATCTGGTAGGCCACGTTGCCGAGTTGGGCCTCCGGGGAGGTGAACACTGCGAGCGAGGTGTTCTCCCCGGCCGGGACGACGACGGCGTAGCCGAGGTCGGACTCGACCACGGTCTGGGCCAGCCGGGGCCGTTCGGTGTCGGTGAAGGCGCTGGTGAACGCGCGGGCGGCGGCGTGCACGGTGGCGGTCATCGCGGCGACCCGCTCGGCGGAGGCGCGGTCGAGCCCGTCCGAGGCTCCCTCGACGAGGCCGTCACCGGTGGCGATGACCGCGTGCAGCACCCCCGGCAGCTCCAGCAGCGGGGTCAGCACCCACGAGATCTCGTCGGCGGTGGTCGGGCTGGGCGTGCTGGTCACTGCTCGGCTCCTTCGGGGGTCGGGGCGGTCGGGCGGACGGTGGTGCGGGCACCGGTGTCGCGGGCGGCCGCGGTCGGGCCGGTCGCGCTGGTCCCGGCGGTCGCGCTGGACTCGCCGGTCGTGCTGGTCCCGCGGGCGGCCTGTGCCACGGCGGCGCGGCCGGAGTCGGTGCCCTCCTGGAGCGCCTGCCAGTGGGCGGCGGCGCGCTCGGGCGTCCGCTCGGGGGCCCGGGCGGGCGGCTCGGCCGGTGCGGCGGACGGCCCGGCGGCGGGCTCGGGGGCTCCGGGGCCGTCGGCGGTGACCGGTCGGCGGCGTCGCCGACTGGGCAGGCCGGTGCCGTCATCGACCGGGTCGGCGGGGCCGGCCGGTGCGTCGGGCACCGCGTGGATGGCGGGCGCGGGGTGCGGGCCCGGCTGGTTGTGCCGGTCGGCGAGCGGGGGCGGCCCGTCGCCCTCGTCGGCGTCGCGCATCGGCGGGACGGCCTGGACGGTGGGCGCGGGGGCCGGGCCGGCGCCGGCCCGCAGCGGCAGCGGGGTGAGCACCGACAGCGGCTGCTCGTCGTCGACGACGGTCACCAGCGCGGCCGGGATGCGCAGGATGGTGCGCATCCCGCCGTACGGCGAGGGCTCGATGTGGCAGGAGAAGCCGTACTGGCGGGCCAGTTTGCCGATCACCGCGAAGCCGGTCTTGGGCGGGTTGCCGAGTTCGGTGAGCAGGACGTCGGGCGGGCCGGCCAGCAGTCGGCGGGCCCGGCGCAGCTGGTCGTCGTCCATGCCGATGCCGCTGTCGTCGATGATCACCAGCGCGCCGCGGCCGCCCTGCTGGACGGTGACCGGGATGTCGGTCTCCGGGTGCGAGTAGGCGGAGGCGTTGGCGAGGAGTTCGGCGACGGTGATGGCCAGCGGCTCGGCGGCCCGGGCGACCACGGCGAGCCGCTGCTCGCGCAGGTGGTTGGCGACCTTGATCCGGGCGTAGCCGGGCACCCGGGAGAGCGCGCCGACCACCACTTCGGCGAGCGGCGAGTCGGTGCGGGCCAGGCCGGGCCAGGCTTCGCAGAGCACGGCGACGGTCTGGATCCGGCGCAGCGCGACCTCGTTGCGGAAGTCGACCTCCAGCAGCCGGGGGTCGTCGTTGTCGTGCTGGAGCTGCTGGACCAGGCTCTGGATCTGGTAGAGCAGGGTCTGGATCCGGGAGGTGGCGCCGCGCATGGCGGCGCGGGCGGCGGCGTCGACGCGTTCGCGCTCGTCGGTGAGGGCCGCGGAGGCGGCGTCCAGGACGGACTGCAGCGCCCGGACGGCCTCGGGGCCGACGGCCTGCCCGTCCAGCGGGCCGACCAGCGGGGCGTTGGCGTGGCTGAGCCGGACGGCGGTGGCGGCCACCCGTTCCTGGGCGAGGTGGCCGATCTCGGCGAGCACGGCGGCGGTGTGCTCCTCGGCGGCGGTGAGCCGCCGTTCCGCCTCCCCGGCCCGGGTGTTCGCGGCGGCGGCCCGCTGGTCGGTCTCCCGGGTGGCGTCCTCGGCGGTGCGGGCCCGGCTCTCGGCCTCCCGGGTGCGCTCCTCGGCGGCCCGGTAGCGGCTCTCGGCGTGGTGGGTCTCCTCGGTGGCGCGCCGGGCGGCGTCCTGCGCCTCGCGCAGTTGCTGCTCGGCGCGGGCCAGCCGGCCTTCGGCGGCGCGGGCGCGTTCCTCGCCGTGTCCGCGGGCGGTCTCGGCGGCGACCGCCCGGGTGAGGGCCCGGGCCCGGCCGCGGGCGAGCACGCCCGCCGTCGCGGCGGCGACCAGCGCCAGGGCGATCAGCGCAATCTGCGCGATCTGCGTCATCGAAGTCCTCGGAAGTCCTCTGGGGGTCCGGTTGGTCGGCTGCTGCCGGGGCCGGGGCCGGCGGTGGTCCGGCCCGGGCGCGGCGGGCGGTCGGTCCCGGGCGGTCAGTCCCGGGCGGTCAGTCCCGGGCGGCGGCGCGCGGGCGCGGGCTGCGGGCGGCGTCCTCGGCCAGTTCGCGGGCCACCTGGGCGACCTGGCCCATGGCCACCAGGACGTTCGGCACCTCGGTGCCGTCCAGGTGTCGGTACTCGGCGGCGACGGTGAGCACCAGCCGCTCGGGCAGGCCGAGTTCGGGGTGGCGCTGCTCGGCTATCACCCGCCGGGCGGCGTCCAGCGCGGGGATCCCGGCGGTGTGCAGGGCGTGCGCGCGCTCCCGGACGTACGTCAGGTAAGCGATGTGGTGGCGAACCCCGTCGCGGTCGAGCACAGGGCCGTGGCCGGGGACGAAGATCTCGGCGCCGGTGGCCAGGATCCGCTCACAGGCGGTGATCACGTTCTCCAGCGGGCCGGCCCAGTGCACCGGGTGGTCGCCGGGGTACTCGGGGGTCGAGCCGAAGATCACGTCGCCGGTGAAGACGGCGCGCTGGTACGGGAGGTGGACGATCAGGTCGCCGCCGGTGTGGGCGGCGGGCAGGCCGGTCACCTGCACCGGGTACTCCCCCACCCGCAGTTCCAGCTCGCCGGTGAAGACGGTGTCGGGGTGCACGGGGTCGGTGGCGGACCAGTCGAACCGTCCGAAGTGCTCCCTGAGGTAGCCGCCGAGCGGGGAGTCCGGGTCGCCGCCGACGACGAGGGCGTGCTGCTGCTGCGGGGTGGGCTCGTAGTGGATGTGCTCCAGCGCCTCACGGGTGGAGATCACCTCGGCGTCCGGGACGACTCCGGCGCCCCACAGGTGGTCGCCGTTGGCGTGGGTGACGATCACCCGGTCGACCTCGACCCCGGCCGGCAGCAGGCGGCGGCTGGCGGCGAGGAACTTCCCGGCCAGGGTGGGGTCGTAGGGGGTGTCGATCCAGAGCGCGGTCTTCGCCGAGGCCAGCAGCCCGCAGTTGGCCAGGCCCCAGCCCCGCTTCGGGGGGAGCCACACGTACAGGTCCTCGGCAATCGCGCTCACGTTCGCACGGTTGATCGTCATGTGCGCGATTATGCCCAAAGTGTGTCAGGGGCGGGGCAAAACCTGTACGGCTGCCAGGAGTTGCTGCCCCAGACTCTCCCGAGCTGTCCGGTTTCGCCCCTCGTGGTCGAGACCAATCGTCTCAACCGTCGGGACGACCCGTGGACACCTCGCCCCGGAATCCCGACGGGACGTCGGACCGGGGCGCGGGCAGGGTGCGGCAGACCTCGACCGTGACGTCGACGGTGTCCAGGCCTATGACCCGCCCCTCCACCGCGACGAATCCTTTCTCCCCCGAGCGGAAGAGCGCCGCCAGCGGGGAGTTGCGGCTCGCCGCGGTCAACGCCTCCACCGCCATCGCGGAGCCGAAGGCGAACACCCCGCAGAGCACGATGCAGGGCGCCTGCCGGGGCGTGCGGGTCACGAAGATGAAGCCGTGGTCGCGGATCAGCTCCCCGGCTGGGTTGTACAGCGCCTCGAAGGTCATTCCGCCCCACCGGGCGCGGGCCTCGTCCGGGTACTCGATGGCGAAATCCGGGAACACCGCGTCCAGCACGCCGCCGGAATAGGAGTTGACGCTCGGGCCCCCGATCGAGAACGTCGGCATCCGGGGATCCTGCGCGCCGGCCACCACCAGTTCGATCGTCGCCTTCCGGTTGACCTTCCGCAGCAGGTCGGTGAGCCCCGCTATCGCCCTGGCCTCGGCCATCGGCATGAACAGCACGTTCTTCGGCCCGCGGCTGGTCAGCTGGCAGCCGTCCGTGGTGAAGGCGAACTCCGCGACCTCGATGCTCGGCGTGATGATCTGCACCCGGCTGTACGGCGCCAGCAGCGCCCGCAGGAAGCCGTAGCGCAGGAACAGTCTGGTCCGGGCGAGGGAGCGGGCCGCGAGGAATCCGATCACGGCCGGAACCGATGCGATGAACACCTGGAGCAGGATCTCCATATCATCCCCACGGAGGAAGACTCGACCACGAACTGTGTGCCCTGGTTAAGTCCCCTCCGTGGCCGGAAATACCCCCCTCGCGGCAATTCCCACCGTCAGGATCGCCGCACCCGGCGTCACTTCAAGCGCTTGATCCCCTTGCGTTCCCCCGCGCACCGCTCGTACCCCAGCCACGCGTTGATCGCGAGCATCGGCGCATTGGTCTCGTCGTTGGAGGTGTACGCGCGCCGGTAGCCCGCCGCGGCCGCCAGGCGCAGCGACTCCAGCTTGGCCAGCTTGCTCAGCCCTCGCCCGCGGAACTCCCGGCGGCAGGCGGTGAACGCGGACCAGTAGCGGTCCACCCCGTCGGTCTGCGCCATGCTGAACGCGGCCGGTTCGCCGTCCACCACGGCGACGACGGTCAGCGCCCGGTCCAGGTCCGGCCGGGCCCAGTCGCCCCGCAGCCAGTCCTCGTAGTCCAGGGCGTCCATCGGCACCTCGCCGGGCTCGTCCTGGATGGCGTCCGCCTCGACCAGGAACAGCGGGCGTGGGTCGGCCGCCCAGTCTCCGGCCGGGCGCAGCTCGACGCCGGCCGGCCGTACGGGCGCCTGCGGCAGCGGCAGCGCCAAGTCCCGTCCGCCGAACTGCGCCGCGCGCCCGAGCTCGTAGCCACGGGCGGCGGCGAAGGCCAGCGAGGCGGGCTCGTCGTCCAGCCAGGTGTGCAGCTCGCTCACTCCGTGCCCGGCCAGGTGCCGTTCGGCCGCGGCCAGCAGCGCGGTGGACGCGCCGCGCCGCCGGAACTGCGGCAGCACGCTGCCGTTGGCGTACCCGACGCCGGTGGTCGTCGTCCCGAGCACCACCGCGCAGCGCACCGCGCCGACCACCCGGCCGTCCAGCTCGGCGACGAAGGTGCGGAAGTGCTCGCCCGGGCTCTGCCGGCCGTTAAGCCAGAGCAGGGCCTCGGAGGTCATCACCAGGTGCTCGCGCCCGGCCCGGTGGGCGGCGGCCACGGCCTCGGCGTCGTCGGGGCGGAAGTCACGGATCGTCAAAGAAGTCATGGGTTCCCACGCTAACCCCGACGCCCGTCCGGCGCCTTCGAATTTCCCCTCGCCGGTGCGCCTCACCTGCGGCAACGGCCCCGGCTCGGGACCAAAGTCCCTCACCCCCGCAGCGGCAAGCTCAAATAATGCTCTGAGAAGACCGGGCGGGGCTTGGCAGCCGTCCCACCCGGGGACATCCTCAGCACACGGCCGCGCGGTCCTGGCGACGAAGCCCGCACCACCCGGCGGCCTCCCCACCCGGCCCTCCGAAAGGGGGCGAACCGATGACCTCCCCTGCCCTGGACCTGCCCGGCTCCGCCACCCCGGCGCGGGACGGCGCGCCCCGCCTCGGCGTCGGCCTCGGCTGGCGCAGCGAGATCGACACCGTCGTCGAACGCCAACCCGGCCTGGACTGGGTCGAGGTGGTCGCCGAGAACATCTGCGCCGACCACCTGCCCGAGTCCCTGACCGTCCTGCGCGCCCGCGGCGTCACCGTCGTCCCGCACGGCGTGGCGCTCGGCCTCGGCGGCGCCGACCTGCCCGACCCCGCCCGGCTCGCCAAGCTCGCCGAGGCGGCACTCGCCCTCGACTCCCCGTTGGTCACCGAACACCTGGCGTTCGTCCGGGCCGGCGGCCTGGAGGCCGGCCACCTGCTGCCCGTCCCCCGCACCCGGGACTCGCTGCGGGTGATCGCCGAGAACGTCCGGATCGCCCAGGACCAGCTCCCGGTGCCGCTCGCCCTGGAGAACATCGCCGCCCAGCTGGCCTGGCCCGACGAAGAGCTGACCGAGGGGCAGTTCCTCGCCGAACTGGTCGAGCGGACCGGCGTCCGGCTGCTGATCGACGTCGCCAACCTGCACACCAACCGGGTCAACCTCGGCATCGACCCGGCCGCCGAACTGGACCGCCTGCCGCTGGAGGCGCTCGCCTACGTCCACGTCGCCGGCGGCACCCTGGTCGACGGCGTCTGGCACGACACCCACGCCCACCCCGTCACCGAACCGGTGCTGGAGGTCCTGGCCGAACTCTGCGCACGGGTCGCACCACCCGGCGTCCTGCTGGAACGGGACGCCGACTTCCCGCCGCCCAGCGAGCTGGCCGGCGAACTGGACGCCGTCCGCCGGGTGCTGGAGGGGAGCACCCCGCGGACGGCCCCACCGGCCCCCCGCGCCGAGCCCCGGGGGACCGCGGCGGGAGCGTGCCCGAGCGGCACCCGCGCCCGGCTGGCGCGGCGCCAGGAGGACCTGCTCGCCGCCCTGGTGGCCGGCGGGCCCGTCCCGCCCGGCTTCGACCCGGACCAGGTCCGCGCCCAGTCCACCGGCCTGGCCACCAAACGGCGGGACACCGTCGCCAAGGTGGCCCCCGAACTGCCCCGCCTGCTCGGCCGGCCGTACGGGCCGCTGTTCCTCGACTACGCCCGCCGGCACCCGCAGACCGGCGGCTACCGCGCCGACGCCCGGGCCTTCGCCGCCTGGGCGCTCGCCGACGGCGGCCCGCTCGCCGCCGACCACCGCCGGTCCCTGGAGCAGTGGCTCCACCCGGCCGCCGAGCGGCCGCCCGGCGCGTTCGCCCGTCTGCGCCGAGCCCTGCGGCGCTGAGCACCCGCCTTCACCGCACACCTTCGGGGGGAACCCGCCCATGTGGCACAACACCTACTTCGTCATCCCCGCCGTCCTGCTGGTGGCGGCCTCGCTGTACGCGTCCCGGACCAAGCAGCGGGTCGGCCACGTCCCGCACGTCCAGGGCCTGCCGGGCCGCGGCCTGCCGCTGATGGACGCCGCCTTCCTGTCCGGCGGCCCCGGCCGGGTCTTCGACACCGCCCTGATCCGGATGCACCTCTCCGAGCGGGCCGTGATCAGCCGCGCCGGCCTGGTCACCCTCACCGGGCACAAGCCGTACGACGCCGTCGACCAGGCCGTCCTGGACGCCGTCGGCCCGGGCGGCAGCCGTGAACTCGCCCCGCTGCGCCGCGCCGTGATGCGCTCCGCCGCCGTGCAGGAGATCGGCGACCGGCTCGCCGACCGCGGCCTGATGCGCCACCCCGAGCGGCTGCGGCGGGCCCGCACCGCCCGGCGGCTGCTCTGGCTCGCGCTGCTCGGCGTCGCCGTCTCGACCGTCCTCTCCCACGTGCTGGACGAGGGCGGCGCCGGCTCCGACCGCCCCGCGCTGTGGATCCCGGTGGTGCTCCTGGTCTTCGGCGGGATCAGCCTGCTCGTCACCTGGCCGGCCAAGGGCCGGATCACCCCGGCCGGGCGGCGCCAGCTCTCCCTGATGAAGGTCGGCACGCCGTGGACGCCGAGCGCCGGCCTGTCGCCGAAGGCGACCGGCGGCGTGCTGCTGGGCGCCCTCGCGCTCGGCGGGCTGGCCACCGCCGGGCTGGAGGACGACGAGCTGCGGTCCGCGATGCTGGCCGCGTCCGCCCAGGACGAGGCGATGAAGTCGGCCGCCGCGAGCTCCTACGCCGCCTCCTCCTCGACGGGCTCCTCCACCAGCTCTCCCCCCAGCTCGTGCAGCTCGTCCGGGTCCTCCTGCGGGGGCTCCACGGCCTGGTGCGGCTCCTCCCACTCCGGCTCCTCCGGCTGCGGGGGAAGCGGCAGCAGCTGCGGATCCTCGTCCTCCAGCTGCGGCTCCGGCTCCAGCAGTTGCGGCTCCTCCTCGTCGAGCTGCGGGTCGTCCTCCTCCAGTTGCGGGTCGTCCTCGTCGAGCTGCGGTGGTGGCGGCGGCTGCGGCTCCTGACGTCACAGTTCGGTATCGCGGTCCGGGAAGCCGTTCCCCGCGCCATCGGCCCAGGCATACAACAAGCCCATGTGGTTGCTGTTCCTGATACCGGCGTGCGTCGCGGCGGTCCTCTCGTGTCTCCGGCTCGTCCGGACGACCGCCACCGCCGACGCCCTGGCCGAGGCGGACGGCCTGCGCCCGCCCGAGGCCGTCGGGATCGGGCTGTACGAGACGGCCTACCTGGCCGGCGGCCCGGACCGGGTGGTCGAACTCGCCCTCGTCCTGATGGCCGGCCGGGGCCGGCTGCACCTGGCGCACACCGGCTGGACCACGGTGGTCGACCCCCGGGGCCGCAGCCGCCTGGAGCGCGCGGTCATCGTCACCGTCGGCCCCGACGGCCAGTGCCGCACCGACGGGCTGCGCCGGGCGATGGCCGAGCACCCGACCGTCCTGGAGATCGGCGCCCGGCTCTCGCTGGCCGGCCTGGCCACCCCGGCCCTGGTCCAGCGCAGCACCGTCCTGGTGGTCCGGCAGGTGCGGCACGCACTGCTGCTGACGCTCCTCCTGCTGGCCGCCGCGCTGACCCTCACCGGCTTCACCGGCGGTGACACCGTCGCCCCGCTCGCCTGGTTCTCGCTGCCGCTGGTGCTCACCTCGGGCACCCTGCTGATGGCCCGGGTCGACGTCTACCCCTACACCCGCTGGGCGTCCCCGGTCGGCCAGGAGGTGCTGCGCGAGGTCCGACCGGCCCGCCAGCACGGCCTCGCGGACGACGAGGAGCGCGAACTGCTCACCGCCGTCGCCATGAACGGCCCCGCCGTCCTCCCCGACCCCCGCCTGCGCGCCGCCCTCCGCCCCCACCGGACGTGACACGCAAACGGGGCCCGCCGAAGCGAACCCCGTTCACCGATCCCGCGGAACTCAGGCCAGGCCGTTGAGCAGCTCGCTGACCGGCTTGCGGCGGCCGGTGAAGAACGGCACCTCCTCGCGGACGTGCAGCCGGGCCCGGGAGGGGCGCAGGTCGCGCATCAGGTCGACGATGCGGTGCAGCTCGTCCGCCTCGAAGGCGAGCAGCCACTCGTAGTCGCCGAGCGCGAACGAGGCCACCGTGTTGGCCCGCACGTCCGGGTAGCCGCGGGCCATCTGGCCGTGCTCGGCGAGCATCGCGCGCCGCTCGGCGTCCGGCAGCAGGTACCACTCGTAGGAGCGGACGAACGGGTACACGCAGACGTAGTCGCGCGCGCGCTCGTCGGCGAGGAACGCCGGGATGTGCGACTTGTTGAACTCGGCGGGGCGGTGCAGCGCCATGTTGGACCAGACCGGCTCCAGCTGACGGCCCAGACCGGTGCGGCGGAAGCGGTTGTACGCCTCCTGCAGGTCGTCCGAATCCTCGGCGTGCCACCAGACCATGAGGTCGGCGTCCGCGCGCAGACCGGACACGTCGTACGTGCCGCGCACCGTCACGTCCTTCGCGGCCAGCTGGGCGAACAGCTCGTCCACCTCGGCGGCCAGCGCCGTCCGGTCCTCGGGCAGCGTGCCCTTGAGCTTGAACACCGACCACATGGTGTAGCGGATGACCTGGTTCAGGTCGCGCGCCTTCTTCTTCTCGGGCTGCTGCTCCGGCTGCCGCTCAACGGTCTCAGTCATGCGCCCATTGTCCTCTCCGTGGAACCTTCCCCGGTTGCCGGGGTCAACAGTTTGTCGAGGGCGGCCACCGCGGCGGCCGCCGAGCCGATGCAGGCCGGAATGCCGACCCCGTCGTACGCGGCGCCGCACAGCGCCAGTCCCCCCACCCCGGCCGCCGCCGCCCGGACCCGGGCCACCCGGTCCAGGTGGCCCACCGGGTACTGCGGCAGGCCCGCCCGGAAGCGCGAGACGGCGGTGTCGTACGGCCGGGCGGTCAGGCCGATCGCCTCCCGGAGGTCCGCCAGCGACCGTGCCACCAGTTCCTCGTCCGGCAGCTCCAGTGCCTCCTCCTCGCGGTAGCGGCCCAGCGAGGTGCGCAGCAGGAACGCGTCCGGGGCGGAACGCCCCAGCCAGCCCCACTTGTTGGAGGAGAAGGTCGACGCCTTGATCCGCCGCCCGTCCACCGGCGGCACCAGGAACCCGCTGCCGGCCGGCAGCTCCGCCAGGTCGGCCCGGCGGAACGCCAGGGTCACCAGCGCCATGCCCGCGTACTCGACGGCGTCCAGCTCGGCGGCCGCCGCCGGCGCGTCCGCGCGCAGCAGCCGGGCCGCGGCCGGCGCCGGGACGGCCAGCACCACGGCGTCCGCGTGCAGCACCTCGCCGTCGCCGGTCACCACCCGCCAGCCCCCGGGGGTGCGGTGCAGCCCGTCCACCGGCGCACCAGTGCGCAGGTCCACGCCCGCCTTCCGGCAGGCGGTGGCGACGGCCTCCGGCAGGGTGCCGAGCCCGCCGCGCAGGCCCTGGAACACCGGTGTGCCGACCACCTTCGGCCGCGAGGCCAGCTCGTGCACCCCGTCGACCAGCGAGCCGCCGCCCCGCGCGATCGCCAGCAGCTGCGGCACGGCGGCGCGCAGCGAGATCTCCTCGGCCCGCCCGGCGTAGACGCCGCCCAGCAGCGGCTCGACCAGCCGGTCCACCACTTCCTGGCCCAGCCGGTCGGCGACGTAGCGGCCGATCGCCACGTCGTCCCCGACCTCGGTGGCGCCCTCGTGCCGGGCCCGCTCCAGCCCCGCGGCGGTGAGCACTCCGGAGGCCGCCAGCGCGTCCAGGTCGCCCGGGACGCCCATCACCTGCCCGCCCGGCAGCGGGCGCAGTGCGCCCCGCGTCCAGATCGAGGCCTTCGCGGTGGTCGGCGGCTCCAGTTCCTCGCCCAGCCCGACCGCCCGTGCCAGCTCCACCGCCTCCGGCCGCCGCGCGAGCATCGACTCGGCCCCCAGGTCCACCCGGACCCCGCCGACCTCGCCGCCCCGCAGCTTCCCGCCGACCCGCTCAGACGCCTCCAGCAGCGTCACCCGCGCCCGCGCCGGCCCCCCGGCGGCCCCGCTCAGAAAGGCGGCCGCAGCCAGCCCCGCGATCCCACCACCGACGACGACGACCTGTGCATCCGACATGCCTCGCAGTCTCGCAGGTCTTTACACCGGGCCCTCAATCCGCCAGCGCGTTCAGGTCGATCATGATCGGGAACGGCACCGGGCGCTCCAACGACTCCCGGAAGATCCCGGCGGGCACGTACGCCGAGGTCGCCTGGTCCAGCTCGTAGACGTGTACGGCTGGCCGACCGCCCTCTTCCTCCTCGACGATCCAGTAGTGCGGGATCCCTGCCTCGGCATACTTGCGGACCTTGACGAAACGGTCACGGTCTACGGACTCAGGCGAGACGACCTCGATGACGAGCAGGACTTCATCAGGAGTGAACTGCGTGCGCTTTCTCTCGAAATTGGCCTTGACGACGAGAACGTCCGGCTCGGGACGGTTCCGCCTGTCGAGCTTGATCGACATCTCCCGCCCGACCCTGGCCCCTTCCGGGACCTGGGGAATCAGCGCCATCTTCAGGTTGTCGACAACTTCACCGTGCCACCAGCGCTGCGGAGACATCACGAAGACCAGTGCCCCATCGATCAGTTCGGTGTGGCGCGGCGCCTGCGGCAGGTGGTCGAGGTCATCGGCAAACCAGCCCTCGTCTCTGGGCGCGTACATCCAGTCCGGCAGCTCGCTCATGCTCCCAAGATAGCGAGTTCCGAGGCCCTGCGAGCCGCTGCCTAGGCTGTGTGCTATGGAACCGATCGTGGTGAGTGCGTGTCTGGCCGGGGTGCCGTGCCGGTACGACGGGCGGGCGAAGACCTCGCCGGACGTGGTGGGGCTGGTCGAGGCGGGGCGGGCGGTGGTGGTGTGCCCGGAGGGGGCCGGCGGGCTGCCGACCCCGCGCCCTGCGGCGGAGATCGTCGGCGGGGACGGGGCGGACGTGCTGGACGGGCGGGCCCGGGTGGTGGACGCGACGGGCGCGGACTGTACGGCGGAGTTCGTGGCCGGGGCCCGGGCGGCGCTGGCGGCGGCCGAGGCCGCGGGGGCGCGGCGGGCGGTGCTGATGGCGCGCAGCCCGTCCTGCGGCTGCGGGCGGGTGTACGACGGGACGTTCACCGGGGAGCTGCGCCCCGGGGACGGGGTGACGGCGGCGCTGCTGCGGCGGGCGGGCATCGAGGTTGTCCGGTCCGCTGCCGAGCTGTGATCGAGTCGCGACCTCCCGGCGGGGTCCGCTCGGGGCGTTCCTTCGTCCAATGGGCAGATCTCACAGCGGACTTGGGGAGGGCTTCGGAATGGGGAGACGGGCAGGAACGGGGGCGCTGGCGGTAGCGACCGCGGGCGTGCTGCTGGTCGGGGCGTGCAGCGCCGGCGGTGCGGGCCGGGCGGGGGAGGCGGCGAAGGCGGACGCCGTCGCCCCGGCGGCACCGGCGGCACCGGCGGCACCGGCGGCCGCGCCGAGCGTCGCCGGGACGGCTCCGGCGGCGGGGGCGAGCGCCCAGCCGGTCGCGGACAACCGGCTGATCGCGTACACCGCGCAGTTGACGCTGCGGACCGGGGACGTCGCCCAGGTGCTGGCGAAGGCCCGGGAGTTGACGGCGGCCGCGGGTGGCTACGTCGGCGCCGAGTCGGTCTCCGGCGCGGTGGAGGGCGGGCCGGGGAGCACGGCGGGGGGCGAGGCGGGCGGCCAGCTGACGCTGAGGATCCCCTCCGCCGCCTACCAGCAGACGCTGGACCAGCTGGCCGCGCTGGGCCAGGTGGTGTCCCGCAGGAGCCAGGCGGACGATCTGACCCAGCAGGTCACGGACGTGGCGAGCCGGGTGCAGACCCAGCAGGCGAGCGTGGAGCGGGTGCGGGCGCTGATGGGGCAGGCGAAGTCGCTGAGCGAGGTGACCACGCTGGAGGCCGAGTTGAGCCGCCGGGAGGCCGACCTGGAGTCGCTCCAGAAGCAGCAGAAGGAGCTGGCCGGCAAGACCTCGCTCTCGACCGTCACGCTGGACGTGCGCCGTGCGGCCGCCTCGCCGACGCCCACCCCGGCACCGCCGAAGGGCGGCGGCGAGGGCTTCGGGGCGTCGGTCGGCTCCGCGCTGGGCGGCGGCTGGCACGTGCTGGTGGCGATCGTGCGCGCCCTGGCGGTGGGGCTCGCGGCGGTGGCGCCGTTCCTGCTGGTGCTGGGCGTCCCGGCGGCGCTGGTGTACCGGCTGCGGCGCCGGCGCCGCCCGGCGACCGCGCTGCCCCCGGAGTCCGGCCCGCGGGAAGGGCCCGCGGAGGACTGAGCGAGGACTGAGCACGGCGTGCCCCCGCCCGGTCGGGAGGGGGCACGCCGCCGGGGTCAGCGGGCGCTGGCCTCGTGGACGAAGGCGACGAGGCGGGAGAGGGCGTCCGGGTCCATGGACGGAAGGACGCCGTGGCCGAGGTTGAAGATGTGGCCGCTGGTGCCGAGGGCCTGGGCGGCGTGCAGCACCTCGCGGGCCTTGGTCTCGACGACCTTGGTGGGGGCGAACAGCACGGCCGGGTCGAGGTTGCCCTGGAGGCCCTTGCCGGGGCCGACGCGCTCGGCCGCGACGTTCAGCGGCACCCGCCAGTCGACGCCGACGATGTCCGCGCCGGCCTGGCCCATCAGGCCGAGGAGTTCGCCGGTGCCGACGCCGAAGTGGATCCGCGGCACGCCGTAGGAGGCGACGGCGTCGAAGACCTTGGTGCTGGACGGCATGACCGAGCGGCGGTAGTCGTCGGGGGCCAGCGAGCCGACCCAGGAGTCGAAGAGCTGGACGGCCGAGGCGCCGGCCTCGATCTGCACCTTCAGGAAGGTGGAGGTGATGTCGGCGAGCCGGTCGACCAGGGCGGCCCACAGCTCGGGCTGGCCGTACATCATGGCCTTGGTGTGCTCGTGGTTCTTGGACGGGCCGCCCTCGACCAGGTAGCTGGCCAGCGTGTAGGGGGCGCCGGCGAAGCCGATCAGCGGGGTCTCGCCGAGTTCGTCCACCAGCAGGCCGACGGCCTCGGTGATGTAGGGGACGTCGTCGGGCTCCAGCGGGCGCAGCCGCTTGAGGTCCTCGGCGGTGCGGATCGGGTCCGCGATGACCGGGCCGACGTTGGGCTTGATCTCGACGTCGATGCCGACGGCCTTGAGCGGCACCACGATGTCGCTGAAGAAGATCGCCGCGTCCACCTTGTGCCGGCGGACCGGCTGGAGGGTGATCTCCTTGACCAGCTCGGGCCGCATGCAGGACTCCAGCATGGGGATGCCCTCGCGGACCTTCAGGTACTCGGGCAGCGAGCGGCCGGCCTGGCGCATGAACCACACCGGGGTGTGCGGCACGGGCTCGTGCCGGCAGGCGCGCAGGAACGCGGAGTCGTGCGCGGCGCCGCGGCGCGCGGGGGTGGGCCTGCCGTCGGGGGTGGCCGCCGTGGTGTCTGCCGTAGTCTCGCTCACGGTCCAAATCTTCGCATGCGCCTCGGGGCGCTCTTCCCGGCCGGTCTCGTCGGTTCCTCCAAGATCTGGCCGGGTTTGCCGTTCCGGCACGCCGCTCGGACGGAAGTTGCGGCCTTAACCGCGGTTTTCGACCTAGTCTTCGGGTCATGGCAGCGGTCGGCGGGCACCCCGCGCAGGGTGGCGGAGCAGGTGGCGGAACAGGTCGGGAGGGGGCTCCGAGCGAGTTCCGGGCCGCCGTGGAGGCCCTCGACGGAGCACGTCTGCGGCCCGAGATCCAGCTCTCCCCCGCGCCGGCCCCGCGCCGGCTGGCCCCGTACGCGTTCGCGGTGACCGCCTCGGTGGAGGTGGACGGCGAGGAGCTGGCGGACGGCCGGCTGGTGCTGCTGTACGACCCGGCCGGGCAGGAGGCCTGGAACGGGGAGTTCCGGGTGGTGACGATGACCCGGGCGGAGCTGGAGCCGGAGATGGCCGGCGACCCGATGCTCTCGGAGGTCGGCTGGGCCTGGCTGCTGGACTCGCTGCAGGCGCACGGGGCCGGGTACGCGGAGCCGTCCGGCACGGTGAGCCACTGCGCCTCGCAGTACTTCGGCGGGCTGGCGGACCGCCCGTCCTCGACCGAGATCGAGATCCGGGCCTCCTGGACGCCGGCCGACGGCCGGTTCGAGCGGCACCTGGCGGCCTGGGGGGACCTGCTGTGCATCAGCGCCGGCCTGCCGCCGGCCGCGCCGGCCCCGCAGGCGCCGGCCGATGTGCCGTCACTCGGTGGGGTGGTCCCGATGCCCGCGCGGCGGCGTCCTCGTTCGCACTGAGGAGTGGCGCACCGGGCCGGGCGGCCCCGACCGCCCCGATGCCACCCCCAGGGCTGACGGAGTGTGACTTCGAACCCGCTCTGGGTCAATTAACCGGTTGAAACCGACCGATCAGCACCAGATCTGATCGATTTTGTGCGAATTCAGGACGGGTCGTATCACTCATATGCGCGATTTGTCCGTATTGTTACTCACTAGATCGTGATCTTTCGCTAAAGCCGGGCACGGTAGCTGCCGAAGCAGACTGTGACCCTTTCCGAACGCGGAACACTCCGACCGCCCCCTCGGGGTTCCGTCCGCCACTCCCCGCAGGAGGCCTGGTGTCGGTCCTTCTTGAGCACCCCGCAAACGTGGTCGCCTACCGGCCGACCAAGCCCACCGCCATGGTGGTCATCGCCGATCCCCGTGTCCGAAACACCGTCACCCGCCACCTGTGGGCGCTCGGCGTCCGGGACGTGATCGAGGTGTCCTCGATCGCCGAGGCCCGCCCCCGGGTCTCCACTCCGCGCGACATCTGCGTCGCCGACGTACACCTGCCGGACGGCTCCGGCCTGACCATCCTGGCCGAGACCCGCGCCGCGGGCTGGCCCAACGGCCTGGCCCTGTCCGCCGCCGACGACATCGGCGCCGTCCGCAGCGCGCTGGCCGGCGGCGTCAAGGGATACGTCGTCACGGGCACCCGCACCAACGTGGCGATGCCCGGCCGCCCGGGTCTGCCGCTCGGCGCCGCCGGGCTGGCCGGGCGGATGCGCCGCCCCGGCATGCCGGGCATGCCGGGCGCCGTGGGTGCGCCGGGCGCCCACGGAACCCACGGAGCCCCCGGTGCGCCCGGTGCGCCGGGCACACAGCAGTCCGCCTACCGCGAGCTGTCGGGCCGTGAGGTCGAGGTGCTGCGGCTGGTCGCCGAAGGACAGTCGAACAAGGCGATCGGGGTGGCGATGGGCCTGTCCGCGCTCACCGTCAAGAGCCACCTCGCCCGGATCGCCCGCAAGCTGGGCACCGGCGACCGCGCCGGGATGGTCGCGGTCGCGCTGCGCACCGGCATCATCCACTGAGTCCTCGGACGGACCCGCCACGGCGGTCGAGGAGGAACGTTTCCTCCTCGGCCGCCGTAGCCGTGCCCCTCGGCCACCGCCCGGGCCCCGTGGCATAGTCACGGACCCGGTCTGACCAGTCCGACAACACTCCCGGCCGCGAGGACCGTCGTACCCTTGGTGGGTGACCGACGCCGTAGCAGCCATCCCAGAAGAAGCAGCCCCGGTCCCGCTCCTCGAACCGAAGGAGGGGATCCCGCCCGTCGTGGCGGACGAGCAGGCGCTGGCCGCCACCGTCGCCGCCTTCGCCGGGGGCACCGGACCGGTCGCCGTCGACGCCGAGCGGGCCTCCGGCTACCGCTACGGGCAGCGCGCGTACCTCATTCAGCTGCGCCGTGCGGGCGCCGGCAGTGCGCTGATCGACCCGATCGCCTGCCCCGACCTCAGCGGCCTGGGCGACGCCCTCGCCGACACCGAATGGGTGGTGCACGCGGCCACCCAGGACCTGCCCTGCCTGGCCGAGGTCGGCATGAGACCCCGGCAGCTGTTCGACACCGAGCTGGCCGGGCGGATCGCCGGCTTCGCCCGGGTCGGCCTCGGGCCGATGACCGAGAGCGTGCTCGGGCTGAGCCTGGCCAAGGAGCACTCCGCGGTCGACTGGTCCACCCGCCCGCTGCCCGAGCCGTGGCTGCGCTACGCCGCTCTGGACGTCGAGGTGCTGGTCGAGCTGCGCGACGCACTCGAACAGGAGCTGGACGCCCAGGGCAAGCTCGGCTGGGCCCTGGAGGAGTTCGCGGCGATCGCCGCCGCACCGCGCCCGGCTCCGCGCACCGACCCGTGGCGCCGCACCTCGCAGCTGCACAAGGTCCGCCGGCGCCGCCAGCTGGCCGTGGTGCGCGAGCTGTGGCTGGCCCGGGACCGGCTGGCGCAGGAGCGCGACGTCTCGCCGGGCCGGGTGCTCTCGGACGCCGCGATCGTCAACGCCGCACTGGCCATGCCGCTGAACATCGCCGCGCTGCAGGGCGTCCAGGGCTTCGGGCCGCGGGTGCACCGGCGCCAGCTGGAGCAGTGGCTGGCGGCCGTCCAGCGGGGCCGGGAGGTCCCGGAGAACCAGCTGCCGCCGGCCTCCGCGCCGCACGACGGGCCGCCGCCGCCGCGGGCCTGGGCCGAGAAGGACCCGGTGGCCGCCGCCCGGCTGTCCGGGGCGCGCGCCGCGGTCGCGGACCTCGCCGAGCGGCACAACCTGCCGGCCGAGAACCTGATCACCCCGGACCTGGTGCGCCGGGTCTCCTGGGAGCCGCCGGCCGATCCGGCCGCCGCGGGCGTGGCCGCCGCGCTGCGCCGGCTCGGCGCCCGGCAGTGGCAGGTCGACCTGGTGGCGCCGGTGGTGGCCGCCGCGTTCGCCGAGGCCGCGGCCGCCCAGGACTGACCTGGAGCGCGTCCGGAGGGGGTGCCGTCCTCGTGACGACACCCCCTTCGGCGTATTCGGGGTCCGTCTTTCGAACTCCGCCGGTCGGACGTGTCGCGGGACACACGGGGTGAACCCTCCGTGAGGCCTGGGCAGGTTGGTTACCGACCGGTAGCATGACGGTGAAGCGGCGCCGCTCGGGTCTTCACCGGCGGCAGCCTGCCCACCTCAAATGTTGGTCCCTGGGAGGAGAGCCCCCGTGCCTCGTACCGTGAGGGACGTCGTCTTCGTCGATGGCGTCCGCACCCCGTTCGGCAAGGCCGGCCCGAAGGGCATCTA
The DNA here is from genome assembly GCF_040685395.1 of Kitasatospora sp. NPDC088779. Taxonomy (NCBI): domain Bacteria; kingdom Bacillati; phylum Actinomycetota; class Actinomycetes; order Kitasatosporales; family Streptomycetaceae; genus Kitasatospora; species Kitasatospora sp. NPDC088779. Next base: position 200,200 of record NZ_JBFBHW010000005.1, read on the forward strand.
CCACGAGACGCGCGCCGACGACCTGGTCGTCAAGTGCATCCGGGAGCTCGTGCGCCGTAACCCGAACCTGCCCGTCGAGCGCATCGACGAGGTCGCCATCGCGGCCACCACGCAGATCGGCGACCAGGGTCTGACCATCGGGCGCACCGCCGCCCTGCTGTCCGGCCTACCCAAGTCCGTCCCCGGCTACTCGATCGACCGCATGTGCGCCGGTGCGCTCACGGCCGTGACCGCCACCGCCGGCGGCATCGCCTTCGGCGCGTACGACGTGGTCGTGGCCGGCGGCGTCGAGCACATGGGCCGCCACCCGATGGGCGAGGGCGTCGACCCGAACCCGCGCTTCGTCTCCGAGAAGCTGGTCGACGAGTCCGCCCTGTTCATGGGCATGACGGCGGAGAACCTGCACGACCGGTTCCCGCACCTGACCAAGGAGCGCTGCGACGCCTACGCCGTGCGCTCGCAGGAGAAGGCCGCCAAGGCGTACGCCAACGGCGACATCCAGCCCGACCTGGTACCGATCTCGATCCGCAACACCAACCCCGAGGTCGGCGAGACCGGCTGGGGCCTGGCCACCGTGGACGAGCCGATGCGCCCGGGCACCACGATGGAGAGCCTGGCCGGTCTGAAGACCCCCTTCCGCCCGCACGGCAACATCACCGCGGGCAACTCGGCCGGCCTCAACGACGGCGCCACCGCCTCGCTGCTGGCCGCCGAGGACGTCGCCGAGGAGCTCGGCCTCCCGGTCAAGATGCGCCTGGTCTCCTACGCCTTCGCGGGCGTGGAGCCCGAGGTCATGGGCATCGGCCCGGTGCCGGCCACCGAGAAGGCGCTGGCCAAGGCCGGTCTGACCATCGACGACATCCAGGCCTTCGAGGTCAACGAGGCCTTCGCCGTCCAGGTGCTGTCCTTCCTCGACCACTACGGCATCGCGGACGACGACGAGCGGGTCAACCCGTACGGCGGCGCGATCGCCTTCGGCCACCCGCTGGCCTCCTCCGGCGTGCGCCTGATGAACCAGCTGGCCCGCCGCTTCGAGCAGCGCCCGGACGTCCGCTACGGCCTCACCACGATGTGCATCGGCTTCGGCATGGGCGGGACCGTCATCTGGGAGAACCCGCACTGGAGCGGAGCGGAAAAGTCGTCCGAGCTCGAGGGTGGTAAGTGAACATGACGAGCACCACTGAGCTGCTGCAGCACGGCGCCGAGCTGTTCCCCGGCGAGGTCGTCACGACCGCGCACGTGCGCCACCTGGACCTGCCGCTGCAGGCCGGCAAGCTGGCCCTGATCACCCTGGACAACGGCTTCGACCACACCAAGCCGACCACCTTCGGCCCGGGCTCGCTGCTGAAGCTGTCCACCGCGCTGGACCAGGTCGAGGCCGAGGCCGCCGAGGGCAAGGTCGTCGCCGTCGCCGTCACCGGCAAGCCGTTCATCTTCGCGGTCGGCGCCGACCTCAAGGGCGTCGAGCTGCTCAAGGAGCACGCGGACGCGCTGGCCATCGGCAAGGGCGGCCACGAGGTCTTCAAGCGGATCGCCGCGCTGCCCGTCCCCTCCTTCGCCTTCTACAACGGCGCGGCGATGGGCGGCGGCGTCGAGGTCGGCCTGCACGCCACCTACCGCACGGTCAGCGCGGGCGTCCCGGCGTTCTCGCTGCCGGAGGTCTTCCTGGGCCTCGTCCCCGGCTGGGGCGGCTGCACCCTGCTGCCGAACCTGATCGGCCCCTCGAAGGCGATCAAGGTCATCATCGAGAACTCGATGAACCAGAACAAGCAGCTCAAGGGCAAGGACGTGTTCGAGCTGGGGATCGCCGACGCGATCTTCGAGCCGGCCGACTTCCTGGAGCAGTCGCTGCTGTGGGCCGCCAAGGTCCTCAAGGGCGACGTCGTCGTCGAGCGCGAGGAGATCGACCGCGGCAAGGCCTGGGACGACGCCGTCGCCTGGGGCCGCCTGGTCGCCGACGCCAAGGTGCACGGCGCCGCGCCGGCCGCCTACAAGGCGCTGGACATCATCCAGCAGGTCAAGGACTCCGACCTCCAGGCCGGCTTCGACGCCGAGGACGCGGCCCTGGCCGACCTCATCATGAGCGGCGAGCTGCGCAGCGGCATCTACGCCTTCAACCTGGTGCAGCGCCGGGCGAAGCGCCCGGTCGGCGCGCCGGACAAGTCGCTGGCCCGCCCGGTCAGCAAGGTCGGCGTCGTCGGCGCCGGTCTGATGGCCTCGCAGCTGGCGCTGCTGTTCGCCCGCCGTCTGGAGGTGCCGGTGGTCCTCACCGACATCGACCAGGAGCGCGTCGACAAGGGCGTCGGCTACGTCCACGCCGAGATCGACAAGCTGCTCGGCAAGGGCCGGATCGGCCAGGACAAGGCCAACCGTCTCAAGGGCCTGGTCAGCGGCTCGCTCGACAAGGCCGCCGCCTTCGGCGACGCGGACTTCGTGATCGAGGCCGTGTTCGAGGAGATGGGCGTCAAGCAGACCGTCTTCGCGGACCTGGAGAACGTGGTCTCGCCGACCTGCGTGCTGGCGACCAACACCTCCTCGCTGTCGGTCACCGAGATGGCCTCGAAGCTGAAGCACCCCGAGCGGGTCGTCGGCTTCCACTTCTTCAACCCGGTCGCGATCCTGCCGCTGCTGGAGATCGTCCGCGGCGAGCAGACCGACGACGCCTCGCTGGCCACCGCCTTCGGCGTCTCGAAGAAGCTGAAGAAGACCTCGGTGCTGGTCAAGGACGCCCCGGCGTTCGTGGTGAACCGGATCCTGACCCGCTTCATGGGCGAGATCCAGACCATCATCGACGAGGGCACCCCGATCGCCACCGTCGAGAAGGGCGTCGAGCCGCTCGGCCTGCCGATGTCCCCGATCGTGCTGCTGGAGCTGGTCGGCCCGGCCATCGCGCTGCACGTCTCGGAGACCCTGCACGGCGCGTTCCCGGAGCGGTTCGCCGTCTCCGAGAACCTCGGCAAGGTGGTCAAGGCCGGCAAGCGCGGCTTCTACACCTGGGTGGACGGCAAGCAGGTCCTCGACCCCGAGGTGCTGGAGCTGCTGACCTTCGGCGACACCGTGCTGACCGAGGAGCAGGTCCTGGACCGCGCCCTGGAGGCCGTGGCCCAGGAGATCGGCCTGATGCTGGAGGAGGGTGTCGTCGCCGAGGCGCAGGACATCGACCTCTGCATGATCACCGGCGCCGGCTGGCCCTTCCACCTGGGCGGGATCACCCCGTACCTGGACCGTGAGGGCGTCTCGGAGCGGGTGAACGGCAAGCGCTTCCTCGCCCCCGGCGTGGCTTCGGTGCCCGCGTAACGCGTAGCGCCCCCGCACATGCCGGAGCCCCGGTGACCTGGACGGTCACCGGGGCTCCGGCATGTGCGGGGGCGGTCAGCTCTTCTTGAGGCGGTAGACCACGGTGTCGGCGAAGACGCCGACCATCTCGTAGTGGGTGTCCAGCAGGTTCTCGATCCGCGGGACCAGCACCGGCTGGTACGGGGCGATGCCGGAGTCGTCCACCACGACCTCGGGCAGGTTGTCGGCGAGCTCCTTGTCGAAGGTCTGCCAGGCGTTGCTGACGCTGAACTGCTCGCCCACGTTGGCGTTGCCGTCCTTGCCGCCGCTGTAGTTGGTCAGGAAGCCGGCGGTCAGGTAGCGGGTGGCGGGCTTGCGGTCGGCCAACCAGTACAGCTCGGGGTGCATGCCCCAGACCAGGACGGTGTCCTTGGGGGTGGTCTGGGCGGCGACCGCGGTGGCGACCTCGGTGGTGCGGTCGAGCCGCTCCCCCGGCCAGGCCAGGGCCAGCGCCCAGAAGACCGTCGAGGCGACCGTGGTGTACACCAGGACGGGCTTCCAGCGGACCGCCGAGGTGGCCACCGCCCCGGTGCCCAGCAGCACCAGCGGGGGGATCAGCTGTAGGTAGTAGTGGCCGAAGAAGTGGAAGCCCACGCTGACCGCGACGACCGAGGAGGCCAGCCAGACCCACAGGTCGCCGGTGGAGCCGTGCTCCTCCCCGGCGACGGGCAGCGGACGGTGGCGGTGCTTGAGCCAGAGCCGGCGCCCGACCGGGAGCAGGAAGCCCAGCCCGGCCGCGACCAGGATGGCCGAGTTGCCGAGCGCGCGGCCGATCATCTGGAGCCAGGCGCCGCCGAAGGAGGCATAGTCCCCGCTGCCGGTGACCACCCAGAACAGGAAGCCCTTGGGCTTGGTCAGGATGACCGCGACCAGCGCTATCGGCAGGATGAAGCCGAAGCCGATCTTGAACAGGGCGGGCGGCCAGCGCACCCCGCGCCGGCGGGCGTCCTGGAACAGCATCCAGAGCACGGGCAGCAGCACCGCGCCGCCGGTCTGCTTGGTCAGCGAGCAGAGCGCCACCGCGATGCCCGCGGCCAGCCAGCGGCGGCGCTCGGCGTACCGGAACGCGGCCACCATGGCGGGCAGCATGAAGACCTCGAAGGTCGCCGCCTGGGTGTCCTCCGGGGAGAGCCCGATGGAGACCAGCAGGTAGAGCAGCCCCGCACCGGCCCCGGCCCGGTTGCCCCAGCGGCCGCGGGCGATGGACGCCAGCAGGATCGCGGTGACCAGGTGGGCGCCCACCGCCAGGGTGCGCAGCGGCCACAGCGAGGCGGAGCCGAAGATCGTGAAGCAGGCCTGGTAGAGCCAGGGGAGCAACGGCGGCTTGCGGTCCACCACGGTGTCGTACAGCACTCCGCCGTCGGCCAGCATCCGGGCCTGGGTGGCCAGGAACCCCTCGTCGGGGCTCCAGACGGGCCGGGCGAAGGACGGGATGTGGGTGAGCAGTGCGACCAGCGCGAGCACCGGCACCAGCCTCGTCCAGTACCCGGTCTGCACATGGGTACGGACGCGCTCGGGCAGGCGCTCGGCCATTCCGGCGAAGCGGAAGCGGGTGGGGGTGGGCACGGATGACAACCTACCGGGCGGGATCGGCGCGGGCGGCGCCGGTCCCGCCTTTCGGTGCGATTGTCAGCTTGTTTCGTGACGAACTGTTACGGAGTTACGACGAACGGTCGTCGGTGGAACGCGTTCCGGGCCCGTTCTCAGGCCTCGACCCGAGCCGCGTCCAGGCCGGCGACCAGGGCCGTCACCTTTCGGGCGATGTCCGGGGCGTTCAGGCCGATCTCGGCCAGGATCTCGTTCCGGCTCGCGTGGTCCAGGAACTCCTGCGGAATCCCGAAGTCGCGCACCGGCAGATCCACGTCCGCGTCGCGCAGCGCCTGCGCCACCGCGGCGCCGACACCGCCCACCCGGCCGTTGTCCTCGATCGTGACGACCACCCGGTGCTCGGCCGCCAGGCCCGGCAGGGCGGCGTCCACCGGCTTGACCCAGCGCGGGTCCACCACGGTGGCGGTGATGCCCTGGGCGGCCAGCAGGTCCGCGACCTCCAGGCTGGTGGCGGCCATCGCGCCGACCGAGACGACCAGCACGTCCGCGCGGTGCGTGCCGCCCGGCTCCTCGGCGGCGCGCAGCACGTCCATGCCGCCGATCCGGCCGACCGCCGGGACGGCCGGGCCGACGGTGCCCTTGGAGTAGCGGACCACGGTCGGGGCGTCCTTGACCTCGACGGCCTCGCGCAGCTGGGCGCGGACCTGGTCGGCGTCGCGCGGGGCGGCCAGCCGCAGGGTCGGGACGATCTGCAGCATCGACATGTCCCACATGCCGTTGTGCGAGGCGCCGTCGTCGCCGGTGACGCCGGCCCGGTCGAGCACGAAGGTGACGCCCAGCCTGTGCAGGGCGACGTCCATCAGGACCTGGTCGAAGGCCCGGTTCAGGAAGGTCGCGTAGACCGCGAAGACCGGGTGCAGCCCGTTGGTGGCCAGGCCGGCGGCGCTGGTGACGGCGTGCTGCTCGGCGATGCCGACGTCGAAGATGCGGTCCGGGAAGGCCTCGGCGAAGGGCGCGAGGCCGACCGGGTGGAGCATGGCGGCGGTGATGCCGACGATGTCGTCCCGCTCGTGGCCGAGCGCGACCATCTCCTCGGCGAAGACCGAGGTCCAGCTCCGGCCGCCGGCGTTCTTGATCGGCAGGCCGGTCTCCGGGTGGATCTTGCCGACCGCGTGGAAGCGGTCCTCGTCGTTGTTCTCCGCGGCGTGGTAGCCGCGGCCCTTCTCGGTGAGGCAGTGCACGATCACCGGGCCGCCGAAGCCGCGCGCCTTGGTCAGCGCGGACTCCAGGGCGGTCAGGTCGTGGCCGTCGATCGGGCCGATGTACTTGAGGCCGAGGTCCTCGAACATGCCCTGCGGGGCGATGAAGTCCTTGAGGCCCTTCTTGGCGCCGTGCAGCGTCTCGAACAGCTGCTGGCCGACCACCGGGGTGCGCTGCAGCGCGTCCTTGCCCCAGGAGAGGAAGCGCTCGTAGCCCTGGGTGGTGCGCAGGGTGGCGAGGTGGTTGGCCAGGCCGCCGATGGTCGGCGAGTAGGAGCGCTCGTTGTCGTTGACGACGATGACCAGCGGGCGGTCCTTGGCGTCGGCGATGTTGTTGAGCGCCTCCCAGGCCATGCCGCCGGTGAGCGCGCCGTCGCCGATGACCGCGACGACCGGGTCCGGCTTGCCGAGGATCTTGTTGGCCTTGGCCAGGCCGTCGGCGTAGGAGAGCACGGTGGAGGCGTGCGAGTTCTCGATCACGTCGTGCTCGGACTCGGCGCGGGACGGGTAGCCGGACAGGCCGCCCTTCATCCGCAGCATCGAGAAGTCCTGGCGGCCGGTGAGCAGCTTGTGGACGTAGCTCTGGTGGCCGGTGTCGAAGAGGATGCGGTCGCGCGGCGAGTCGAAGACCCGGTGCAGCGCGATGGTGAGCTCCACCACGCCGAGGTTGGGGCCGAGGTGGCCGCCCGTCTTGGCGACCTCGGTCACCAGGAAGGTCCGGATCTCCTGGGCCAGTGCGGCCAGCTGTCCCGGCGTGAGCCGGTCGAGATCACGCGGTCCCCGAATGCGGGTCAGCAGGGCCACCCGTTCCTCCTCGTTCAGTGTTCGCGGACCGCGGGCGGTCCGACGGGCGTCGCTGCCCGGTCTGGCGGCGGGCCGGCGGTCGCGGCCGGTGCCGACCGGTCGAGTCTAATGTCCGCTTGCCGGACACCGAGCGGCGCGCCCGGTGCCACCGACCCGTTACCGCCATTCCCGGAGGTCGGCCCGGGGGTCGCGCGTCACCCTGGATTGACGAATGGACGTTCGGGAACGATCCGGGCCGCAGCGGCTCAGCCCCGCCCCAGCGCCCCGGACTCCCCCATCTCGCTCATCACCAGGGCCAGCGCGCCGAGCACCTCGGCCCGGCCGCCCAGCGTGCCGGGGACCACCGAGAGCTGGCGGGCGGCGCTCGGGATGGCGTAGCGGGCCACCGAGTCGCGGATCGGGGAGAGCACCAGCTCACCGGCCTCGGCGAGGTCGCCGCCGAGGATCACCCGGCGCGGGTTGAGCAGGTTGCACAGGGTGGCGACGCCGGTGCCGATCTGCCGGCCGGCGTCGGCGATCACCCGGCGGCAGCCGAGGTCACCCTGATGGGCCAGCTCGACCACCCGGGGCAGGGTGAGGTCCGGGCCGAGGGTCGGGGTCAACAGGGAGAGCAGGTAGCGGGAGCCCACGAAGGTCTCCAGGCAGCCGCGATTGCCGCAGCGGCAGACCGGCCCGGCCTCGTCCAGGGTGATGTGCCCGATCTCACCGGCGGTGCCGCCCGGCCCACGGTAGATCTGGCCGTTGACCACCAGTCCGGCGCCGACCCCGCTGGCGACCTTGATGTACGCGAGGTCGCTCAGCCCCCGCCCGGCCCCCCAGACCAGTTCGCCGAGCGCGCCCAGGTTGGCGTCGTTGTCCACGTGCACCGGCATGCCGAGCCGTTCGGCCAGCTCCCGGCCCGGGGCGATGCCCGTCCAGCCGGGCAGGATCGCGGTGGAGCCCAGCGCACCGGTCTCCACGTCGATCGGGCCGGGCACGCCGAGGCCGACGCCGATCACCTTCTCCGGGCGGAACCCGGCCTGCCGGAGCAGCCGTTCCACCATCGCCTCGGCCCGGTCGAAGCCCTGCGCGGCGGAGACGTCCACGTCGATCGGGGCGCTCTCCTCGGCGAGCACCCGGTGCGCGAGGTTGCCGACCGCGACCCGCAGGTGGGTGTGGCCGAAGTCGATGCCCACCACGATGCCCGCGTCCCCGCTGAGCGAGACGCTGCGCGCCCGCCGGCCGCCGGAGGAGGTGTCGGCGACCACGACGGTGCCGCTCTCCTTCAACTCCCGCACGATGTTGGAGACGGTGGCCGCGGACAGGCCGGTGCCGCGGGCGATCTCGGCCTGGGTCAGCGAGCCGGCCGTCCGCACCGCGCGCAGCACCCGCTCCAGGTTCGCCCGGTGCAAGGACGACTGCGAGCCCGGTGTGTCCGTCGACATGATCCACCCTCCCAGGGCGGGGACCCCTCCGCCGGGACGTCCCCTTCAACTCCTGAAGGGTAGGGCCTGTGCCGCGGATCGGCGCTGATCGGGCCGGGACGGGGCGACGGGGACCGGCGGCGGGTCCGGGAGCGGCGGGGGAAAGTGGCGGGGGGAGGTGGCGGGGGAGCGGACGGAAACGGGCCGACGGAGTCCTGGGTTCGACCGAAAAACACCCACCACTAGCATGGTGCCCTATCTCACGCGTCCCCCCGGACCGCGGGGCGGTATCGGCAGGGGGACGCTTCCAGGAATGACGGGGAATCAGATGGCAGGGGATCACCCTACGCCGGGGGCAGGCGCAGTGCCGGGCAGCGGCCCGCAGGACAATCGGGGCGTCTCGTTCGGGCGCCCGCCCGGCGGCGTGGATCCGGCCGCCGTGGCGGACCAGGTGACACAGCTCGACGGCGCGGCGATCCCGGGCCCGGCCTCGCCCGCCGGGCCGCCGCCGGCCCAGCCGCCGGCTCCGCCCGCGCAGCCGCCCGCCGCCGGTGCCGGTGCCGGTGCCGGTGCCGGTGCCGGTGCCGGCTACCAGCCGTACGCGCCGACCGCGGCCGCCTTCCCCGGCCAGGCTCCGCCGCCGCCGGCCGGGGCGCCGGTCGGCCCGTACGACCCGATGCCCGGTGGCGCCTACGGCGCGCCGGACGGCGGGCAGGCCTACGGCGCCGGCTACGGATACCCGCAGCAGCAGCCCGGGTACTACCCGGGCGCGCCGCTGCCCCCCGCGCCCAAGCAGCGCAACCCCGTGATGCTGTGGGGCGGGATCATCGGCGGCGTCCTGGCGATCGCCATCGTCGCCGGGCTGGTCGTGCTCCTCAAGGGCAACGACCCCGACCCCACGCCGAACGCCAGCTCCGGCGGCACCACCACGTCCGGTGGCGCCACTTCCGGAGGCACCGTCACCAGCGCCCCGACCGCCGACAGCACCAGCGGCAGCACCACCGGTGGCAACACCGGCGGGGCCGGCTACAACATCGCCTGGAACGCCCCCAAGGCCGCCAACGCGGACAGCGGCTCGCAGCTGCTCGGCATCTGGGGCAGCGACAAGGTCGCGGTGCGCGCCGACAGCACCGGCATCCGGGCGTACAACACCTCCGACGGCAAGGAGGCCTGGAACATCCCGGTCCCGGCCGGCAGCAAGGAGGTGTGCACCGCCTCCTACTCGGCCAACTCGAAGAACATCGCCGCCGTCTCCTTCAACACCGGTGACAGCGACTGCTCCACCATCGGCGCCGTCGACGTCAGCCAGGGCAAGCTGCTCTGGAGCGTCAAGGTCTCCACCGACCGGATGTCCTCGCCGACGCTCAGCGTCACCGACAAGGTGGTCGCCATCGGCGGCAACGTGGTCGGCGGCCTGAACATCGACAACGGCTCGGCCGCCTGGCAGTTCCAGCCGCGCGACAAGGACTGCAGCCTCTACGGCCGCGCGGCCGGCAGCCAGATCGCGGTCAGCGACCGCTGCTACGGCGGCTCCGGCCCGAAGTCGCAGCTGGTCATCGTGGACGCCGACAGCGGCAAGGCCGCCAGCACGCCGATCACCCTCACCGGCAGCATCGAGCGGATCGACAAGGTCGTCCAGGACCAGCCGCTGGTGCTGCTGATGAGCAGCGGCCCCAACGGCGACTACATCCTGCCGTTCGACAAGAGCAACAAGCCCGGCAACCAGATGTCGGTCAAGGAGCCCGGCGCGGACAGCCTTCGGCTGTCCGGCCAGTCCGACGCCTACAGCCAGAACGTGGTCAGCGGCACCACCCTGTACGCCCAGATCACCGGCGCCAAGTCGGCCGTCAACGCGTACGACCTGACCACCGGCAAGCGGATCTGGTCCGCCGCCAGCGCCACGTCCAACCAGGACATCCGGCTGGTGTCCGGCACCGACAAGGACGGCAAGGTCCGCGCCATCGTCAGCCAGGGCTACAACAAGCCCGCCCGGCTGGTGACGCTCTCGCCTGCCGACGGCTCGATGACCGACCTCGGCACCATGGCCATGCCCAACGGCCTGGACATCGGGATGAGCATGTCCGAGTACGTCCTCTCCAGCGACGGCAGCGCCGTGTACGCCTTCCGCCGCGGCAGCTCCGACGCACCGCTGACCAAGTGGAAGAAGTGACGGCGGGGGGCTGAGCACCCCTCGGACACGGGCCCTCGCGGCTCGTCCTGGCGGGGCGGGAACGGGCGATCTGTCCGGACCCGCCCCGCCTGCGATTTTTCCGGGAGCCCGTCCGTTGGGTCATGGGAGGATTCGCCCCATCAGCCTGACGAAGGAGTGCAGCGAGTGCCCGGCACCAACCTGACCCGCGAGGAGGCCCGCACCCGGGCCGACCTCCTCCACGTGGACGCGTACGACATCGAGCTCGACCTGAGTTCGGCCCGCGAAGGAGGCACCTTCCGGTCCACCACCGTGGTCCGGTTCACGGCCACGACCCCCGGCGCGGACACGTTCATCGACCTCGTCGCGCCGAGCGTCGAGGAGATCACCCTCAACGGCGCGCCGCTCGACCCGGAGAGCTTCGCCGACAGCCGGATCCCGCTGCCGAACCTGGCCGCCGAGAACGAGCTGCGCGTCGTCGCCAACTGCGCCTACACCAATACCGGTGAGGGCCTGCACCGGTTCGTCGACCCGGTCGACGGCGAGACCTACCTGTACACCCAGTTCGAGGTGCCGGACGCCCGCCGCGTCTTCGCCTCCTTCGAACAGCCCGACCTGAAGGCCGCGTTCGCGTTCACCGTGACCGCCCCCACCGGCTGGGTCGTGGTCTCCAACTCGCCCACCCCGACCCCGGTCGGCGAGGGCGCCTCGCAGGTCTGGACGTTCGAGCCCACCGGCCGGATCTCCACCTACATCACCGCGCTCGTCGCCGGCCCGTACGTCGGCGTCTTCGACACCTACGAGAACGGCGCGCAGAAGGTGCCGCTGGGCGTCTACTGCCGCCCCTCGCTGCGCGAGTTCCTGGACGCCGAGGACATCTTCGCCGTCACCAAGCAGGGCTTCGACTACTTCCAGGAGAAGTTCGACTTCCCCTACCCGTTCGCCAAGTACGACCAGCTGTTCGTCCCGGAGTTCAACGCCGGCGCGATGGAGAACGCGGGCGCCGTCACCCTGCGCGACCAGTACGTGTTCCGCTCCAAGGTCACCGACGCCGCCTACGAGGCCCGCGCGGCGACGATCCTGCACGAGCTCGCCCACATGTGGTTCGGCGACCTCGTCACCATGGAGTGGTGGAACGACCTCTGGCTCAACGAGTCCTTCGCCACCTTCGCCGAGGCCGTCTGCCAGGCCGAGGCCCCCGGCTCCAAGTGGCCGCACTCCTGGACCACGTTCGCCAACCAGATGAAGACCTGGGCCTACCGGCAGGACCAACTGCCCTCCACCCACCCGATCATGGCGGACATCAACGACCTGGAGGACGTCCAGGTCAACTTCGACGGCATCACCTACGCCAAGGGCGCCTCGGTGCTCAAGCAGCTGGTGGCGTACGTCGGCCAGGACGCCTTCTTCCAGGGCGTGCAGGCCTACTTCAAGCGCCACGCCTGGGGCAACACCCGACTCACCGACCTGCTCGGGGCCCTGGAGGAGGCCAGCGGCCGCGACCTGCGGACCTGGTCCCAGGCCTGGCTGGAGACCGCCGGCATCAACGTGCTGCGGCCCGCCATCACGCTGAACACCGACGGCGAGATCGAGTCCTTCGCCGTCCTCCAGGAGGCCCCCGCGCTGCCCACCGGCGCCAAGGGCGAGGCCGTGCTGCGCCCGCACCGCATCGCCATCGGCCTGTACGAGCTCGCCGACGGCGCGCTGGTGCGCACCGACCGGATCGAGCTCGACGTCGACGGCCCGCGCACCGAGGTGCCCGAGCTCGTCGGCCGGCACCGCCCGGCCGTCGTGCTGCTCAACGACGACGACCTCTCGTACGCCAAGATCCGGCTCGACGAGGACTCGATGGCCGTCGTCACCGAGCACCTCGGCGGCTTCACCGAGTCGCTGCCGCGCGCCCTGTGCTGGGCCTCCGCCTGGGACATGACCCGCGACGGCGAACTCGCCGCCCGCGACTACCTGGCGCTCGCCCTCTCCGGCATCGGGCGGGAGAGCGACATCGGCGTCGTGCAGTCCGTGCAGCGCCAGGTCCGGCTCGCCCTCGACGCCTACACCGACCCCGACTGGCGCGAGCAGGGCCTCGCCCAGTGGGCCGCCGCCGCCGAGGAGCACCTGCGCGCCGCCGAGCCCGGCAGCGACCACCAGCTCTCCTGGGCCCGCACCCTCGCCTCCGTCGCCCGCACCGACGGGCAGCTCGGCCTGCTCGCCGGCCTGCTCGACGGCACCGCCGAGATCAAGGGCCTCGCCGTCGACACCGAGCTGCGCTGGACCCTGCTCACCCGGCTCTGCGCCACCGGGCGCGCCGACGAGGCCGCCGTGACGGCCGAGCTGGCCCGCGACAACACCGCGGCCGGCCAGGAGCACGCCGCCACCTGCCGCGCCGCCCGGCCCACCGCCGAGGCCAAGGCCGAGGCCTGGACCGCCGTCGTCGAGTCGGACACCCTCACCAACTACGTCCAGGAAGCGACCATCGCGGGCTTCCAGCAGTCCGACCAGCAGGAGCTGCTCGCGCCGTACGCGGCCAAGTACTTCGCCGCCGTCAAGGAGGTCTGGGAGACCCGCAGCCACGAGATCTCGCAGCAGATCATCGGCGGGCTGTACCCGGCGCTGCAGGTCACGCAGGCCACCGTGGACGCGACCGACGCGTGGCTGGCCGAGGCCGAGCCGGCCCCGGCGCTGCGGCGCCAGGTCGTCGAGGCCCGGGCCGGGATCGAGCGCGCGCTCAAGGCCCAGGCGGTCGACCGGGCGGCGGGCGCCGGCCGCTGACCTGCTGAGCTGTTGAGGCGCCCGTCGGGGCCCCGGTCGGGGTTCCGGTGGGCGCCTTCGGGGTCGCGGTGGGCGCCGTCGGGCGCCGTCGGGCGCCGTCAAGGTGCGCTGGAAACGCCCGAAGGGGCACCGGAGATCTCCGGTGCCCCTTCGGGGTCGTGCAGGTCCTGGTGGACGCGGTGGTTACTTCTTCTTGCCCTTGCCCTTGCCGTACGGCAGGCCCGCGAGGGCGGCGATGATCACGAAGGCGGCGATCGGGATCAGCACGTACAGGCCGATGGTCTGGCCGACGCTCAGGCCAGGACCCGGGTCGTCGCCGTCGTCCCTGGTGAAGGCCATGGCGGGCGACGACAGCAGCATCATCAGCGTGACCGTTGCGGAGACCGCGCCGGCTCGCAAAGCGTTCCTCTTGTCCACGTTTCCAACTTACCCGCCGCTTATGACCCCCCGCGCGTCGGGGTCGGCCTTCCGGAAGGGGGCCGTCCGCGGTGCCGGGGTCAGGCGGCGGGGCCGCACGGCGGGGTCAGACGGCGGGGTGGGCGCCGGGCGGGGCCAGCAGGTGGGCGAGCAGGCGGGCGGCCGGGGTGGCGGCCAGCCGGTCGAGGGTGACCGGGTCGCCGGCCCCGTCGGCGACCGGCAGGCGCCAGTTCGGGTACTGGTCCCAGGTGCCGGGCAGGTTCTGCGGGCGCGGATCGCCGACCAGATCCGGCAGCCAGACGCCGACCAGCTCCGCCGGGGTCGCGCGCAGGAAGCGGTACAGCACCGGCATCGACAGCGGCTCGCCCGGCGCGAGCAGCCCCCGCGCGGTCAGCTCGGCCCGCCAGTCCGCCAGCTCGGCCACCGCCTCCTCCTGCTCCTCGCCCAGCGGACGGGCCAGCAGCCCGAGCCGGTGCCGCAGCTCGACGTGCTCGCCGGAGAGCCGGGCGGCGGTGCTCGGCAGGTCGTGGGTGGTGAGGGTGGCCAGGCAGCCCGGGCGCCAGCGGTCCGGGGCGAGGATCTCCCCCGCCCCCTGCCAGTCCCGCTCGAACCAGAGCACGGAGGTGCCGAGGATCCCGCGCGCCGCCAGCTCCTCCCGGACGCCCGGCTCCACCGTGCCCAGGTCCTCGCCGATCACCGCCGTCCCGGCCCGGTGCGCCTCCAGGGCCAGCACGCCGAGCATCGCCTCGGCGTCGTAGCGGACGTACGCGCCCTCGGTCGGCGGGTGGCCGTCCGGCACCCACCAGAGCCGGAACAGGCCCATCACGTGGTCGATCCGGACCGCGCCCGCGTGCCGGGCCGCCGTGCGCAGCAGCTCCGCGTACGGGGTGTAGCCGGCCGCCGCCAGCGCGTCCGGGCGCCAGGGCGGCAGGCCCCAGTCCTGGCCGTGGGCGTTGAAGGCGTCCGGCGGGGCGCCGACGGAGATGCCGCCGGCCAGCACGTCCTGGAGCGCCCAGGCGTCCGCGCCGTCCGGGTGGACGCCGACGGCCAGGTCGTGGATCAGGCCGACCGGCATGCCGGCCTGCCGGGCCGCGCGCTGGGCCTCCGCGAGCTGCTGGTCGACCTGCCAGGCGAGCCAGCGGTGGAACTCGACCCGGTCGGCGAGCTCCCGGGAGGCGTGCCCCACCTGTGGGCCGTCCGGGTGACGCAGCCCCTTCGGCCAACCGTGCCAGTCGGCGCCGTGCGCCTCGGCGAGCGCGTTCCACAGCGCGTGCCGGCGCAGCCAGTCGCCCTCGCGGCGCTGGTAGGCCTCGTACGCGGCCTGGCGGCCGGGGCCGCGCGGCACCTCGTGCAGCAGTTCCAGCGCCTCGCGCTTGAGCGCCCAGACGGCGTCCCGGTCGATCAGGCCGTCGTGCCCCAGCACCTCGTCGCGCAGCCGGGCGGCCCGGCGGCCCAGCTCCTCCGCCTCGGCGCGCTGGTCGCCCGTCAGGTAGGCGTACTCGGGGACGGCCTCGACCCGCAGGTGCACCGGATCGGCGAAGCGGCGGGAGGAGGGGCGGTAGGGGGACGGGTCGGTGGGGGCGGCGGGTGCGGCGGGCAGCGCCTGGTGCAGCGGGTTGATCTGGACGAAGCCCGCGCCGAGGCCGGCGCCCGCCCACTGGGCCAGCTCGGCGAGGTCGCCGAGGTCGCCCATGCCCCAGGAACGGTCGGACAGGACGGAGTACAGCTGGGCGAGGAAGCCCCAGCTGTAGCCGGGCAGCGGGGGCAGCTTCTCCGGTGCGACGATCAGCGCCGCCTGGGCCTTGCCCTCCCCGCTCTCCGCCCTGAGCACGTGCCGCCCGAGCGGCAGGTCCGGCGGCAGCCAGTGCGAGTGGCCGCGCGGCAGCTCCCACACCCCGCCGTCCTCCAGCTCCACGTGCAGCCGCGCGTCGGCCGGCACGTCCAGCGCCGTCCGCCGCCCTTGACGGACCACCACGCAGGGCGGCAGCAACCGGGCCTGCTGCGCGGCCCGGTGACGCTCCAGCGCCTCGCGCGCCTGCTCCGGCGTCCCCGCCGCCACCCCCAGGGCCGCCAGCACCGCGACCAGCGTTCGCGCCCCCACGGTCACACCCCCCGGCCCGGGGTACCGGGTGTCCACCCCGTACGCCTGCGCCAGCGCCACCAGTTCGGGCGGTGGCGGCGGCGCGTCCTGCGTCGGCACCCTCAGCCCGTCGGCTCCGTCACGGTCGAGATAAGCGGCCACTCGCGGCTCCTGCGATGTCTCGGCAACGCCTGGTCAGGACGACCACAGTCCTACCCGGGTGACGGCCCGACGACGCTGCGCGACACGATCGCGCGGGTGGATCGGCCTGCCGGCCGGGGGCTGCCGCGACCCCGGACCGAATTCTCGAACCGGGGCAGATCAGGCATACCGGGCGGTTGCGTTGACACCGGGTTGGGTAGCTGGTGGGGTTGCGGCGATGTGGTCCAGGCCTGGCGAGGAGGCTCCTGTGGAAGCCCGAGTGTCCGTTGTGGCCGGGCGGCGGCTGCGGCAGCGGTTGGAGCGGAGTGCGGCGTTGCGGGAGGTGCTGTACCACCCGGCGGCGCTGGCGGCGCGGCGGGCCACAGCGCGGACGTGCCGTCAACTGGCGCCCAGGACGGCGGACCGGCTGATCGCCGGTCTCAAGGGGACGGAACCGCTGCTGGCGTCGGGGCGGGCGGAGCGGGCCCGGCGGGCGGCGGGGCGGCCGGGGCGGCGGACGCTGCAGATCGCGGCGGGGGTCGCGGCGGCGGCGGTGGTCGGCGGGTTGCTGGCCGGGCCGGTGCCGTCGGCGGCGTACGCGGCGTCGGCGGGGCCGGACGTGGTGAGCAGCGCACCGCAGACGCCGCTGGGGAGCATGACGAACCCGCAGGTGTTCCCGCGTCCGCAGGAGCAGACGGTGGCCGGCAAGCCGGTCGCGGTGCCGGCCGTGGTGACGCTGGTGCCGGCGCCGGACGCGGACCTCGGGGCGTTGGACGCCGTCCGGGAGGTGCTGGAGATCGCCGGGGCGACGACCGTGACCCCGCAGCCGGACGCCGACGCGCCGGCCGCCGGGTCGCTGGTGGTGTACGTCGGCGGACCGGCCGAGGCCGCCGACGGCGGGACGGACCGGACGCTGCGCGCGCTGTCCGCCGCGGCCGGCGGCAAGGACGGCGCCGCCCCCTCGACCGCGGGCATGCCGGCCGGCGGGTACGTGCTGTCGGTCGGTCAGCTGCCGGCCCGGGGCGGCGGGACGTACGGCGCGGTGGTGCTGGCGGGCGCGGACGCGGCGGGCACCTTCTACGCCGTGCAGAGCCTGCGCCAGCTGCTCGCCGCCGTCCCGGCCGGGCAGGGGCAGGCGCCGGGCGCCGCCGGGCTGGGCCTGCCCGGGATCACGCTGCGGGACTGGCCGAGCGGCGCGCCGGTGCGCGGCACCGCGGAGGCGTTCTACGGCAGCCCGTGGACCGCGCAGCAGCGGCTCGACCAGGTGGACTTCCTCGGCCGCTCCAAGCAGAACTTCTACCTCTACGCCCCCGGTGACGACCCGTTCCGGCTCTCCCGCTGGCGCGACGCCTACCCCGCCGCCCAGGCCGACGAGCTGCGCGAACTGGGCGCCGCGGCCCGGCGCAACCACGTCACGCTCGGCTACGCGATCGACCCGGGGCAGTCCCTCTGCTTCAGCTCCGGCAAGGACGTGAACGCGCTGGTGGCCAAGCTGGACGGGCTGCGCAAGCTCGGCTTCACCGCCTTCCAGCTCCAGTTCCTGGACGTCAGCTACGACGAGTGGCACTGCGGCGACGACCGCGACACCTACGGCACCGGCCCGGCCGCGGCCGCCAAGGCGCAGGCCGCGCTGGTGACCAAGGTGAGGGACCGGCTGATCGCGCGCAACCCGGGCCTGGCGCCGCTGTCCGTCGTGCCCACCGAGTACCACAAGCAGGGCGTCACGCCGTACCGCAAGGCGCTGGCCGCGGCGCTGCCGGACGGCGTGCAGGTGGCCTGGAGCGGGGGCGGGGTGATCCCGGAGAAGATCACCGGCGCCCAGGCCGCCGAGACCGGCGACCTGTACGGCCACCCGCTGGTCACCATGGACAACTACCCGGTCAACGATGCCAGCCCGGACCGGCTCTTCCTCGGCGCCTACACCGGGCGCGAACCGGAGGTGGCCACCCGCTCGGCGGTGATGCTCACCGGTGCCATGCAGCAGCCGATGGCCTCCCGGATCGCCCTCGCCACGGCCGGCGACTTCGCCTGGAACCCGGCCGGCTACCGGCCGGAGGACTCCTGGCAGGCCGCGGTGCGCTCGCTCGCCGGCCCGACCGGTGCCGGCAGCACGCCCGCCGGCACCGCCCTGTCCGCGGTCACCGCGCTGGCCGGCAACAGCTCCTCCTCGCCGCTGTCCCAGCAGGAGTCCGGCTACCTGACGCCGCTGCTCGACCGGTTCTGGGCCGCCGCCGAGCCCACCTCGGGCACCGCGTCGGACCTCGCCAAGCTGATAGAGGCCGCCGCGCCCCTGCGGGACGCCTTCGCCGCGATGGCCACCGCCCAGCAGACCCTCGCCGGCACCCAGGCCACCGCCCAGCTCGCCGCCGAGGCCGCGCCCTGGCTCGCCCCGCTGCACGACTACGGGCTGGCCGGGCAGTCCGCGCTGGACATGCTGCTGGCCCAGCACGGCGGCGACGGCGCGGCTGCCTGGAAGGCCCGGGTGGAGCTCAACCGGCTGCGCGAGCAGCTCGCGCAGAGCCCGGCCACGATCGGCGCGGGCGTGCTCGACCCGTTCCTGGAGCGGGCCGTCGGGGCCGCCGACAACTGGGCCGGGGTGGCCGGCGGCGGGATCACCCCGACCACCACCATGGGCACCGCGCACGACCACCTGCCCGCGCTGATGACCGACGGCGTGGCCGACACGTTCTACTGGAGCTCCGCTCCCCCGCAGCCCGGCGACGCGGTCGGCGTCGACCTCGGCGGCGGGCGCCCGGTCGGCGCCGTCACCGTGCTGATGGGCTCCTGGGGCAACGGGCCGGACGGCCGGAGCGCGGTCGACGACTACCTCCACGACGGCGTGCTGGAGTACAGCACCGGCGAGGGCGGCTGGAAGCAGCTCGCCGTGGTCAAGAACCAGAAGTCGGTCAGCGCCAAGCTGCCGGCCGGCTCGGTGGTGCGGGCCGTGCGGCTGCGGGCCACCGCCGCCCAGAAGACCGCCGTCGCGGTGCGCGAGTTCACCGTCACCGCGCCCGACGACGCCCCCGCCAGCGTCACCGGCGGCCCCGCCGCGCTGCCCGGCTCCTCGGCGTCCGCGGTGCTGGACGGCAATCCGGACACCGCGTACCGGGCCGCCAAGCCGCCCACCGCGCAGGACGAGCCGCTCACCGTCGAACTGGGCGCCGCCCGCCCGCTCGACCGGCTCACCGTGCTCACCGACCCGGGCGTGCACGCCACCGCCACCGTCTCGGTGCGCCGCTCGGACGGCGGCTGGACGGACATCGGCACCGTGCAGCCCGGCTACAACGAGCTGCCGGCCGGCGGGCAGGCCGCCGACGCGTTCCGGCTGGCCTGGAAGCCGGGCGGCGACCCGCCGGTGGTCAACCAGGTGATCCCCTGGTACGCGGACGTCCCGGCGGCCCGGCTCAGCCTGTCCGACCCGACCCTGGACGTGGTGGCCGGCGCCGCCGCGCCCGCCCAGACCCGGGCCACCGTCGAGGCCGGCCGCCCCGAGGGGACCAGCGGCGAGCTGCACACCGAGGTGCCGGCCGCGGCCAAGGGCCTGACCGTGACCCCGGCGGCCGGGGTGACCGTGCCGCGCGGCGGCCGCATCGGCGTGCCGCTGCTGGTCAGCGCCGCTCCCGGGACGCCGTTCGGGACATACCAGGTACCGGTGCAGTTCGCGGCCGGCGCCACCACCGTGAAGCAGGTGCTCCAGGTGCGTGTGGTGCCGCCGACCAGCGGTCCGGACCTGGCGCTCGGCGCGAAGGCCACCTCCTCGGGCGACGAGACGCCGAACTTCCCCGCCTCGGCGGTCACCGACGGTGACCCGAAGACCCGCTGGTCCTCCCCCGCCAAGGACGACGCCTGGGTGCAGCTGGAACTTCCGCAGGCGACCCACCTGGGCGCGGCGGTGCTGCACTGGCAGGCCGCGTACGCCGCCGCCTACAGGCTCCAGGTCTCGGCGGACGGCACCACCTGGACCGACGCGGCGACGGTGGACAACGGCAAGGGCGGCGACGAGACCGTGCGCTTCGACGCTCCGGACGCCCGGTTCCTCCGGGTGCAGGGCGTGGCCCGGGCCAACAAGTACGGCTACTCGCTGTGGGGCGTCGAGCTGTACGCCGTCACCCCGCCGCCCCCGTCGCAGCCGCCGGCCGTCCCCCCGGCCCCGCCGGGCGGCGGCGCCACCACCGCGACCACGGCCCCGACCACGGCCCCGACCGCTCCGAGCGCCCCGGCCACGCCCCCGGCGAGCGGGACTCCGGGCGGGACGACGGGCGGGATGACGGGCGGGACACCGCCGCCGAAGCAGTAGCCGCTGCCTCCCCCACCGGACAACGCGGCGGGCCGCCGTGCTCCCCGGTGGGGGGCGCGGCGGCCCATGAGGCGTACCGACGGTATGACGGGCTGGCCCTTGTGGAGCGGGGTCAGGCGGAGAGCGGTTCGGGCTGCTCACCGCGGCGGACGGGGGCGGAGTGGGCCGAGTGCGCCCGGCCGAGCGGGACGGGGAGGCCCTGCTCGGTATGGTCGTGGTGCTCGTACTCGCCCCACTGCGGGGCGCGCAGCTGGTCGGAGCCGCCGTACGGCTCCAGGTAGGGACGCCAGCGCGGGTCCTTGATGCCGGTGCCGATGATCCGCCAGGCGAGGCCGCTGGGCGGGGCCGGTGGCCGCTTCATCCGCCAGCCGAGTTCGGTGAGGTGGCGGTCGGCCTTGGTGTGGTTGCAGCGGCGGCAGGCCGCCACCACGTTGTCCCACCGGTGCTGGCCGCCCCGGCTGCGCGGGATGACGTGGTCGACGCTGGTGGCGGCGGCCCCGCAGTAGACGCAGCGGCCGTGGTCACGGGCGAACAGCGCCCGGCGGGTGAGCGGGACGGGCCCGCAGAACGGGACCCGGACGAAGCGGGTCAGGCGGACGACGGACGGCGCCGGGAGGGCGCTGGTGGCGCTGTGCAGAGTGACTTCCGAGTCCTCCAGGCTGACCGCCTTGTGGTTGAGGACCAGGATGAGTGCGCGGCGCATCGATACGACGCCGAGTGGCTCGTAGGACGCGTTGAGGACCAGGACATGCGGCACGGATGCCTCCTTGGACGCCTGCGGCGCGTGGCTCGCGCCGGGACGAGCGGTTGGATCGCACAACTGGTGCGCGATCTCCCCCAGTGTCGCCTTACGCCTTTGTACGGCGCCACCACTCCTGTGTAACGGACCTGGTGTGAACTTCGGGTGTGGCCTCTGTCATAGCCGGTATGCCCTGGGGAAGGTCGGGTTGCACCCGGGTGCCCTCGGGGTGCCGCCCGTGGCCCTCCCGGGGGAGCGCTCGGCCGGTCGGAGCAGCGGTCGACCCCGTCGTCCGGGGGAGCGCACCGGTGCGCTGACGGGGCGTTCGTGTTGCTCCGTACGCCCTTCGGCGTGTCCGGTCGGGTGTTCGGCGCCGGTTAGGCTGAGGCGGACGGTCCGCGGGCCGCGTGCCGCGGCGCGGGCCCGCCACGCCCCCTTGCAGGAAGGCCCGCACGTGTTCCGCTCCGGCGCCACCGGTATCGCCGACGCGTCCTCGACGCTCTCCACTCCGACACCGGCGCCCAGCCCGACCGCGCCGCAACTGCCGCAGCTGGACCTGAGAATCCCGACCAGCGCGCAGGAGGTCAGCGACACCACCAAGCAGGCCGCCAGCTGGTTCGACACGCACTGGCAGGGCTGGCTGGCCGGCGGGGTGCGGATCGTCTTCATCGTGCTGCTGGCACTGGTGCTGCGCGCCGTGGTGCGCAAGCTGATCACCCAGCTGATCACGCGGATGGCGCGCTCGCACGACCACCACGAGGAGAGCCGGCTCGGCGGGCTGCTGGCCAACACCGGGGTGGTGAACCCGGAGCGGCGCCAGCAGCGGTCGGAGGCGATCGGCTCGGTGCTGCGCAGCGTGGCGTCGTTCTCCATCCTGGGCACGGCCGCGCTGATGGTGCTGTCCGCGCTGGGCGTGAACCTGGCGCCGCTGCTGGCCAGCGCCGGTGTGGCCGGTGTGGCGATCGGTTTCGGCGCCCGCAACCTGGTGACGGACTTCCTCTCCGGGGTCTTCATGATCATGGAGGACCAGTACGGCGTCGGCGACGAGATCGACACCGGGGTGGCCGCCGGCACGGTGCTGGAGGTCGGCCTGCGGGTGACCAAGCTGCGCGGGGCCAACGGCGAGATCTGGTACATCCGCAACGGCGAGGTGAAGCGGATCGCCAACATGAGCCAGGGCTGGTCGACCGCCTCGGTGGACGTGCAGGTCGGGTACAAGGAGGACCTGCTGCGGGTCGAGGACCTGATCCAGGAGACGGCCGAGGCGCTGTCCAAGGAGTCGCCGTACGACGAGCTGGTCTGGGCGCCGGTGTCCGTCCTGGGCGTGGAGTCGGTCGCGGCGGACTCGGTGATGGTGCGGATCGAGGCGCGGACCGCGCCGGGCAAGGCGCCGGCGGTGTCCCGGGCGCTGCGCCAGCGCCTGAAGACGGCCTTCGACCAGGCCGGGATCAAGGTCAAGGAGGAGGCCGCGCCGGTGGCCGCCGCGGCGACGGCGGCCCCCGCCACCGGGGTGGTGATCTCCCCCGCGACCGAGCCGGCACCGCCGTCCGCGCTGTCCGACCCGACCTCGCCCCGGTACCGGGCGACCGAGCCGATACCGGCGCCGAGGCCGACCGACGACCTCGCCAAGCCGTAGGGCCCCAGGCCCGGCAGCACGAAGCCCCGTTCCCAAGACCCTTGGGAACGGGGCTTCGTGCTGCCCGGTAACGCTTCGGCATCCTCCGGGCCACGGACCATTGACACCCCGCTGACGGGGCCCGTACGGTCCTTCCCAAGCGACTGGAAACTTTCCTAACAGTTCGGCTCCCCGAACCGGCGGGTTCACCCTCGTCGCTCCCCCCACCAGCCGGAAGAGGAGGATTTCGCGCGTGACCAAGACCACCGCCAAGGCCCCCCTCGCCGGCACCCCCAGCCTGCTGCGCGCCATCAACGACCGCGCCGCCCTCGAACTGCTGCTGGAGAACGGCCCGCTCTCCCGCACCCAGATCGGCACCCTGACCGGCCTCTCCAAGCCCACCGCCTCCCAGCTGCTGGCCCGTCTGGAGGCGGCCGGACTGGTCCTGCCGGTCGGCACCACCGCCGGCGGCCCCGGCCCCAACGCGCAGCTGTACGAGGTGAATCCGGCCGCCGGCCACGTCGCCGGGCTGGACGTCACCAACAGCGAGATCAGAGTCGCCGTCGCCGACATCACCGGCTCCACGCTGGCCGAGCACGCCGTGCCGACCAAGGGCGTGCCGGCCGCCGAGACCGTCGCCAAGGTCGCCGCCGCCGTCGCCGAGACCGTCCGTGCCGCGGGACTGGCCGCGGGCAGCCTGCGCACCGCCGCGATCGGCGTCGGCGGCGCCCCCGACCCGGTCACCGGCAAGCTGCGCTACGCCTCCCACCTGCCCGGCTGGCACTCGCCGCGGCTGGTCGAGGAGCTGTCCGAGGCGATCGGCGCGCCCGTGTCGATCGAGAACGACGTGAACCTCGCCGCCGTCGCCGAACAGGCCTCCGGCGCGGCGCGGGGCTCCGAGGACTTCGTCCTGCTCTGGGCCGGTGCGGGCACCGGCGCCGCGATCGTCATCGCCGGCCGGCTGCACCGCGGCTTCACCGGCGGCGCCGGGGAGGTCGGCTACATGCCGGTGCCCGGCTCACCGGTCGCGCGGGACGTGCGCCGCCGCAAGTTCGGCGGGTTCCAGGAGCTGGTCGGCACACCCGCCGTCCGGACCCTGGCCCGCGAACACGGGCTCGGCGCGCCCACCGCCGAGGAGTCGATCGCCAAGGCCCTGGAGACCCCGGGCGCCGGCGACGCCTTCCTCGTCGAACTGGCCGGCCGGCTCGCCGTCGGACTGGCCGCGATCGTCGCCGTCGTCGACCCCCAACTGGTGGTCCTCTCCGGCGCGGTGCCCACCGCGGGCGGCGAACGCCTGCGCGCCCTCGTCGAGGACGAACTGGCCAGGCTCTCCATCGCCCGGCCCGAGGTCCGCAGCAGTGCCCTGCCCGGCTCGCCCGTCCTGCTCGGCGCCCTGCAACGCGCGCTGGCGGACGCCCGCGAGGCGGTCTTCTCCACCCACTGACAGCCACCCACTGACAGCCGCCCACCGACGCTCACAGACGCCCACCCACCGACGCTCCCCGGTCGCCCGTCACCCCGCACGCACCCTGCACCCACCTCTCCCAACCCCCGAACGCGGGCCCCGAGGCAATGACGCCTGCCCGCGCACCCCCAGGAGGACCTCGAAGTGCACTCCACCACCTCCCGCAGAGGCCGTCGCACGATCGCCGCCGTCACCGGCACCGCCGTCCTGGCCCTGCTCGCCACCGCCTGCACCGGCAGCAGCGAGAGCAGCGGCAGCGACGACTCGGCCAGCGGCAAGGACGTCACCATCACCTTCTGGCACGGCTGGAGCCAGGACAACGAGGTGAAGGCGATCAACGACAACATCGCCGCCTTCGAGAAGGCCCACCCCAACATCCACGTCAAGGCCGTGGACAACATCGCGGACGACAAGGTCAACCAGGCCCTGCGGGCCGGCGGCGACGACGCGCCGGACGTGGTCTCCTCCTTCACCACCAACAACGTCGGCATGTTCTGTTCGACCAAGGCGTTCACCGACCTCAAGCCGCTGCTGCAGAAGAGCGGCATCGACCCGGTCAAGACCTTCCCGGCCGCGATGCTCAACTACACGCAGTTCCAGGGCAACCAGTGCTCGCTGCCGCTGCTCGGCGACGCCTACGGCCTCTACTACAACAAGAAGGCCTTCGCCGACGCGGGCATCGCCAACCCGCCGAAGACCTTCAGCGAGTTCGCCGAGGACGCCAAGAGGCTGACCCTCGCGGACGGCGACGGCTACAAGCAGCTCGGCTTCATGCCGCTGTACCACGGCTACGAGTCGACCACCGAGCACTTCCTGGGCCAGTACGGCCCGACCTACTTCGGCGCCGACGGCAAGTCGAACATCGCCACCGACCCGAAGGTCGCCGCGATGCTCAAGTGGCAGAAGGGCATGGTCGACCAGCTCGGCGGCTACACCAAGCTGGAGAAGTACCGCGCCACCTTCGGCGAGGAGTTCAGCGCCAAGAACCCCTTCCTCACCGGCCAGGTCGCGATGGCCATCGACGGCGAGTGGCGCACCGCCGCCCTCGCCGAGAACAAGCCCGACTTCGACTGGGCCACCGCCGCGTTCCCCGTCCCGGACGACCAGGCCGACACCTACGGCCGCGGCTACCAGACCGGCACCATCGTCGGCATCGCCAGCAGCAGCAAGAAGCAGGCCGCGGCCTGGGAGCTGGTCAAGTACCTGACCACCGACACCGACGCGGTGGTCAGCTTCGCCAACGCGATCCACAACGTGCCCAGCACCTTCGACGCGCTCAACTCGCCGAAGCTGACGAACGACCCGAACTTCAAGACCTTCATCGACGTCGCCAAGAACCAGCACTCGGGCACCACCCCGGCGGCCGTCAACGGCAGCGGCTACATCGCCTCCCTGCAGAACCTCGGCTACGACTACGAGTCCGGCAAGCAGCCCGATCTCGCGGCCGGCCTCGCGGCCACCGCCAAGGAGATCGACGCCGCCATCGCCCAGGCGAAGTAGCGGAAACGGTCCACGGAGCTCCCATGTCACTCGCGTTCGGCACCCGCAGGGGCACCGGATCGACCGACCCGGCGGCGCCCTCCACGCAGCACCTGCTGCGCCGGAAGCGCCGCCGGGAGGCGGCCCGCAACCTCGCCTTCCTCTCCCCCTGGCTGATCGGCTTCGGCGTCTTCTTCCTGTACCCGCTGATCTCCACCGTCTACTTCTCCTTCACCAAGTACAACGGCTTCGGCGCCCCCTCCTTCAGCGGCCTGAAGAACTGGGACTACGTCTTCAACGACCTCCCGGCGTTCTGGCAGGGCCTGCGCAACACCGTGTGGCTGGTCTTCATCATGGTGAGCCTGCGGGTCGCCTTCGGCCTCGGCATCGGCCTGCTCATCACCAAGGTCAAGACCGGCGTCGGCTTCTTCCGCACCGCGTTCTACCTGCCGTACCTGGCACCGCCGGTGGCCGCCACCGTCGCCTTCGCCTTCCTGCTCAACCCCGGCACGGGCCCGGTCAACCACTTCCTCGGTGAGATCGGCCTCCCGCAGCCCGGCTGGTTCGCCAGCGCCGACTGGTCCAAGCCCGCGCTCACCATGCTCGCCATGTGGGGCATCGGCGACCTGATGGTCATCTTCATGGCCTCGCTGCTCGACGTCCCCAAGGAGCAGTACGAGGCCGCCGAACTGGACGGCGCCGGACCCTTCCAGCGGTTCCGGTACGTCACGCTGCCGAACATCTCGCCGATCATCATGTTCGCCGTGGTCACCGGCGTCATCCAGACCATGCAGTACTACACCCAGGCGATCGTCGCCGGGAAGGTCGCCGGCGGCATCGCGGGCAACTCCGGCCAGCAGTTCGAGCCCGGCTTCCCGCAGGGCTCCACCTGGACCCTGCCGCAGATGGTCTACAACCTCGGCTTCCAGCGCTTCAACTACGGCGCGGCGTGCGTCGTCGCCCTGGTGCTGTTCGCCATCTCGATGGCCGTCACCTCGCTCCTGCTCCGCCGCAAGTCCGGCTTCATGGCGAGCGACGACTAGTCCGTGTGCTGCTGACCCAGCGGACCGATGAGGACCCGATCATGACTCTCAGCTCCACACTCACCAAGGCGCCCGCCCCGGCCGGCACCTCCCGCGCCTCCGGCCCGGCCGCCCGGGCGGCCCGCCGCCGCGCGATGCTCAACTGGGTGGCCGTGCACTCGCTGGCCATCGCCGCCGCCCTGTTCTTCCTGCTGCCGTTCGTCTTCGCCTTCCTCACCTCGGTGATGACCGACCAGCAGGCGCTCACCACCGACTACTGGCCCACCTCCTGGCAGTGGGGCAACTACGGCAAGGTCTGGGACACCCCCGGCTTCCTCACCTGGTGGCGCAACACCCTGCTCTACGCGGGCCTCGGCACCGTGCTGACCATCGTCTCCAGCCTGCCGGTCGCCTACGCGCTCGCCAAGTTCCGCTTCCGGGGCCGCAACCTGGCGCTGATGGCCGTCATCGCCATGATGATGCTCCCGCCGCAGGTCACCGTCATCCCGATGTACCTGTTCTGGGCCAAGCAGCTCGGCCTCGGCGGCTCGCTCTGGCCGCTCATCATCCCGATGGCCTTCGGCGACGCGTTCTCGATCTTCCTGCTGCGCCAGTTCCTGCTGACCATCCCCAAGGAGTACATCGAGGCCGCCCGGATCGACGGCTGCGGCGACCTGCGCACCCTGCTGAAGGTCGTGCTGCCGATGGCCAAGCCGGCCATCGCCGCCGTCGCCCTGTTCCAGTTCTTCTACTGCTGGAACGACTACTTCGGCCCGCAGATCTACGCCAGCAACAACCACGAGGCCTGGACGCTCTCGTACGGCCTGGAGTCGTTCAAGGGCGCCCACCACACCAACTGGAACCTCACCATGGCCGCCACCCTCCTCGTGATGGCACCGGTGATCATCCTCTTCTTCTTCGCACAGAAGGCCTTCATCGAAGGCGTGACACTGACAGGGGTCAAGGGCTGATGTCCGCACTCAAGTTGGCAATCGTCGGCGGCGGTTCGACGTACACCCCGGAGCTGATCGACGGCTTCGCCCGGCTCCGCGACACCCTGCCGATCGGTGAGCTGGTGCTCATCGACCCGGCCGCCGACCGGCTGGAGCTGATCGGCGGGCTCGCCCGGCGGATCTTCGCCAAGCAGGGGCACGGTGCCGTCGTCACCACCACCGTCGACGTCGAGGCCGGTGTCGCCGACGCCGACGCCGTGCTGCTGCAACTGCGCGTCGGCGGGCAGGCCGCCCGCAACCGGGACGAGACCTGGCCGCTGGAGTGCGGCTGCGTCGGCCAGGAGACCACCGGCGCCGGCGGCCTCGCCAAGGCACTGCGCACCGTCCCGGTCGTCCTCGACATCGCCGAGAAGGTCCGGCGCGCCAACCCGGACGCCTGGATCGTCGACTTCACCAACCCCGTCGGCATCGTCACCCGCGCGCTGCGCAACGCCGGCCACAAGGCCGTCGGCCTGTGCAACGTCGCCATCGGCTTCCAGCGCAAGTTCGCGACCCACCTCGGTGTCGACCCGGAGCTGGTCCGGCTCGACCACGTCGGCCTCAACCACCTCACCTGGGAGCGCGGCGTCACCCTGCTCGACGCCCCGGGATCGGCGACGGGCCGGGAGGTGCTGCCGGAGCTGCTCGCCGCGCACGGCAAGGCCATCGCCGAGGACCTGCACCTGCCGCAGCCCGTCATCGAGCGGCTCGGCGTCGTGCCGTCCTACTACCTGCGCTACTTCTACCAGCACGACGCCGTCGTCGAGGAACTCAGGGTGCAGGGCTCGCGGGCCGCCCAGGTCGCCGAGATCGAGCGGCAGCTGCTGGAGATGTACGCCGACCCGGCCCTCGACACCAAGCCGGAACTCCTCGGCCAGCGCGGCGGCGCGTTCTACTCCGAGGCGGCGGTCCAGCTGATCGCCGCGCTGCTCGGCACCGGCGGCGGGACGTCCGTGCAGGTCGTCAACGCGCCGAACAACGGCGTGCTGCCGTTCCTGCCCGACGACGCCGTCATCGAGGTCCCGGCCGAGGTCGACGCGAACGGCGTCCGGCCGCTCCCCCAGCGGGCCGTCGAGCCGCTGTACGCCGGCCTCATCGCCGCCGTCACCGCGTACGAGCACCTCGCCCTCGACGCCGCCCTGCACGGCGGCCGTGACCGGGTCTTCGACGCCCTGCTCGCCCACCCGCTGGTCGGCCAGCTCGAACTCGCCGACCAGCTCACCGATCGGCTGCTCGCCCACAACCGCGAGCACCTCGCCTGGGCCTGACGGCCCGGGGCCCGGCTTCGCACCCGGGCCCCGTCCGGAAAGCAGCCCGGCCCGCGATATGAGGGTGTCGCGGGCCGGGCACTGCGAGGAGACCGATCACCCCCGGCCGGGGACAACGCCACGGCCGGGCCACGTACGAGCCGCGGGGACCTGATGACCCACCAGCCCGAACCGATCCTGCCCGGCGTCCTCGCCATCGACGCCGGCAACTCCAAGACCGACGTCGCCCTGATCGGCGCCGACGGCACCGTCCACGGCACCGCCCGCGGCGGCGGCTTCGCACCCCAGAAGATCGGCGGCGCCGCCGCCGTCGCCGGCCTCGCCCCGCTCGTCGAGCAGGCCGCCGCCGCGGCCGGCCACCCCGCCTGGAGCGGCGTCCTCACCAGCCACGTCAGCGCCTGCCTGGCCAACGCCGACCTGCCCGTCGAGGAGGAGGCCCTGCGCGCCGCGCTGGAATCCCACCCCTGGGGCGCCAGCAACACCGTCGTCAACGACACCTTCGGCCTGCTGCGGGCCGGCACCGACGGCCCGCGCGGCGTCGCCGTCGTCTGCGGCGCCGGCATCAACTGCGTGGGCCTGCTGCCCGACGGCCGCACCGCCCGCTTCCCCGCCCTCGGCGAGCTCACCGGCGACTGGGGCGGCGGCGGGGGCCTGGCCGTCACCAGCATGTGGCACGCCGTCCGCCACGAGGACGGCCGCGGCGGCCCCACCGGGCTCTCCCGCGCCATCGCCGAGCACTTCGGCCTGCCCAGCGCCGGCGCCGTCGCCGAGGCCGTCCACCTCGGGCACCTGCCGACCAGCCGGCTGCACGAGATCGTCCGGGTGCTGTTCGCCGTCGCGGAGCAGGGCGACGAGGTCGCCCTGGGGCTGATCGACCGCCAGGCCGACGAGATCGTCCGGCTCGCCGTCGTCGCCCTGCGGCGGCTGGAACTGCTCGAAACGCGGACCCCGCTGGTGCTCGGCGGCGGCGTGATCTCCTCCCGGCAGCCGCTGCTGCTCGACAACCTGACCGCCCGTCTGGCCGAGGCCGCGCCGCTCGCCGAACCGCGGGTCGTCGTCGCGCCGCCCGTCCTGGGCGCGGCGCTGCTCGGACTCGACCACCTCGGGGCGGGCCCCGAGGCCCAGGCCCGGCTGCGCGAGGCGTACGAGGCGCAACGGCCCGTCGCCGCCTGACCGTTACGCCGCCCCTCAAGACTCCCGCCGCCGCCGGATCCGCACATCCGGCGGCGGCGGGAACCACAGCCCGTGCACCAGTCGTGTACCTGCGTGACGAGTTCCGCCGCTGTCCGGGGAGACTAGTGCCATGGCCGTGCCCCGAACCCTCCTCGCCGCGCTGCTCTGCTGCACCGCCGCAGCCGCCCTCGCCGCCTGCACTCCCGCCGACTCCGCGCCCACCGTCGCCGCCGCCTCCGCCGCGGCCGCCGCCGACGGGGCGTACGACGACGAGGACGACCTGCTGGACGACGACCTCGCCGACCCCGAGCCCAGCATGGACACCTCCCCCGTCCCCACCGCCGACTGCGCCACCCCGACCCCGACCGAACGCCCCGGACACACCGTCCTCGTGGTCCTCGCCACCGAGGACGGCGACGTCACCGCCCAGCCCGCCCGCTACTCCTGCGACGAGGCCCGCTACGAGGGGACGGGGACGCCGGCCCGCTACGGCTTCGCGACCGCCGGGGTCGAGGCCACGCTCGTCGACCGCCCGCACGGCGACCCGACCAGAACCGTCCGGCTGGAGGACGTGCTCGGGCACCTGGAGGACTGCCTGGCCGAGCACGAACCCGACGACGCGCCGTACGGGTGCTACGGCAACGTGTACGACGTGGTGCTGGACTCGCACGGGCGGATCATGCGGATCGGGGAGCTGGTCGAACCGTGATCCCGCCGTGGACCGGCTGGGCTCGGGACCGGGTCAGGATCGGCTCGGGACCGGCTCGGAACTGACTCAAGATCGGCTCGGGACCGGCTCGGGACCGGCTCAGGACGGGGCGACGAGGCCGAACTCGTAAGCCTGGATGACCAGGTGGACCCGGTCCCGGGCGTCCAGCTTGGTGAACAGCCGGGCCACGTGCGCCTTGGCGGTGGCCACGCTGATGGTCAGCTCCTCGGCGATCTCGCCGTTGGACAGCCCGCGGCCGACCAGCGTCAGCACCTCGCGCTCACGGTCGGTGATCCCGTCGACCGTCGCCCGGCCTGACCGGGCGGCGGCGGGCTGCGGGCGGGCGGCGAACTCACCGATCAACCGGCGGGTGATGCTCGGCGCGATCAGGGCGTCCCCGGCGGCGACCACCCGGACGCCGTCGAGGATGGTCTCCAGGGCGAGGTCCTTGACCAGGAAGCCGGCCGCCCCGGCCCGCAGCGCGCCGTACACGTAGTCGTCGTCGTCGAAGGTGGTGAGGACGAGGACGTGGGTGGGCAGGTCGGGGTCGGCGGTGATCCGGCGGGTGGCCTCGATGCCGTCCATGCCGGGCATCCGGATGTCCATCACGGCGACGTCGGGGCGCAGCCGGCCGACCAGTTCCACCGCCTCGGCGCCGTTGCCGGCCTCGCCGACGACCTCCAGGTCCGGGGTGTCGGCGATGAGCACGCGCAGACCGGTGCGGATGAGCGGCTGGTCGTCGACCAGGACGACACGGATCACGGGGAGACCTCCACGGGGAGCGGCAGTCGGGCGGCGACCTGGAAGCCGCCCGCGGGGCGCGGGCCGGCGCTGAACTCGCCGTGCAGCAGGCCGACCCGCTCGCGCATGCCGGCGATGCCGTAACCGGAGCCGGCGGACGGCCCGGCAACTCCGGCGCCGAGGTCGACGACGGTGACGGCGACCTCCTCGGGGCCGTAGTCGACGGTGACCCGGCAGTCCCGGGTGCCGGAGTGCCTGACCACGTTGGTGACCGCCTCCTGCACAATGCGGTAGGCGGCGAGGTCCACCTCGGGCGGCAGCGGGCGGGGCTCGCCGAGGCGGGTGAGCGCGACCCGCACGCCCGCGCCGGCCGTCTGCTCGACCAGCCGGTCCAGCTCGCCCAGCCCCGGGGCGACCTCCATCGGCGCGGACTCCGGTTCGCCCTGGCGCAGCGCGCCGAGCATCCGGCGCAGCCCGGCCAGGGTCTCCCGGCTGGTCGCCTCGATGGCGTTCAGCGCGTTGCGGGTCTCGGCGGGCTGGGTGTCCATGACCCGGCTGCCCATCCCGGCCTGGATCGCGATGATGCCGATGCTGTGGGCGACCATGTCGTGCAACTCGCGGGCGATCCGCAGCCGTTCGGCGGTGATCGCCTGCTCGGTGGCGCGGCTGCGCAGGGCCTCGGCGTGCACGCGGTTCTGCCGGACGGTGTTGCCGACCAGCCAGGCGATCGCGGCGGTCGAGGCGAACGCGGCCTGGGCGACGAAGTCGGTGTGGTAGTCGTTCGCCACCCGCCAGACCGCCAGGACGGCCACCATGGCGACCGGCATCGCGGCGGCGCACAGCGACACGGCCCGGGAGCGGGTGGCCGTGCAGTAGCCGATCGCCACCTCGGCGAGCAGCAGTTGCACCACGGCCGTCTCCTGGATCCGCATGCCGATCGTGAAGACGCACGCCGCCAGCGGGATCGCCACCGCCAGCAGCGGCAGCCGGACCAGCAGCGACGCCATCAGGACCGTGACCACCGCGGTGACCAGCAACGGCATGTCCTCGAAGTTGCCGTTGTAGCGGAACAGGTGGGCCAGCTCGTCGCTCCGCTGGAAGCCTCGGAACGTGATGACGGCCACCCAGAACGCCGCCACCCAGACGCCCGGCGGCAGGCGCCTGAGCAGGGGCGGACGAGGGTTGGTGATCATCGCCCGATGGTAGCGGCGGCCCGCGCGGCGGCACATCGGCCCGAGGGCGTAATCCCCCGGGCCAGTGCGGCGGCCGGCGTTGTGGCCCGCGGCCCGATGCCCAGCCGGGGCCTCGGACGGCACCGTTGTCCCCGTGATCGAGATCGAGCGACTGACCAAGCGGTACGGCGCCACCACGGCCGTCGACCAGTTGACCTTCACCGTCCGGCCGGGCACCGTCACCGGCTTCCTCGGCCCCAACGGCGCCGGCAAGTCCACCACGCTGCGGATGATCCTGGGGCTGCACACCCCGACCGAGGGGTCCGTCACCGTGGACGGCGCGCCCTTCGCGGACCGGCCGCGCGGACTGCGCCACGTCGGCGCCCTGCTGGACGCCCAGGACGTGCACGGCGGGCGCAGCGCCCGGGCCCACCTGTCGGCGCTCGCCCGCGGCAACCGCATCCCGCTCCGGCGGGTGGACGAGGTGCTCGCCGAGGTAGGCCTCGGCAAGGCCGCCGGGCGCCGGATCGGCGGCTACTCGCTGGGCATGAAGCAGCGGCTCGGCATCGCCGGCGCGCTGCTCGGCGACCCGCCGGTGCTGCTGTTCGACGAGCCGCTCAACGGCCTCGACCCGGAGGGCGTGCTGTGGGTGCGCGGCCTGTTCCGCCGCCTCGCCGAGGAGGGGCGGACGGTCTTCGTCTCCAGCCACATGATGGCCGAGATGGAGCACACCGCCGACCGGCTGGTGGTGATCGGCCGGGGCCGGCTGATCGCGGACGAGAGCCTGGCGGAGTTCTCCGCCCGCAACGCCGTCACCAGCGTGGCCGTCCGGACGCCCGAACTGCCTTCGCTCGCCGAGGTGTTGCGGACCGAAGGGGCGGCCGTACGGCAGGCGCAGGAGCCGGACGGAGCGGTGGTGACCGGGCTGCCCGCGGCCCGGATCGGCGAACTCGCCCTGCGGCACGGCCTGGTGCTGCACGAGCTCGCCACCCGCACCTCGTCCCTGGAGTCGGCGTTCATGTCCCTGACCGCCGACAGCGTCGAATACCCGGCAGGAGATGCCCGATGAGTACCGCCGCCCTCGCCCCCGCCCGCCCCCGCACCCGCCCGGCCGAACCGCGGCCCCGGTTCGGCGACCTGCTCGCCGCCGAGTGGATCAAACTGCGCTCGCTGCGGTCCACGTACTGGGTGCTGGCGCTCGCCTCGCTGGCCGCGATCGTGGTCAACCTGAACGCCGTCCACACCGACCTCACCTACATCGACCACCCCCGCCCGCCGGTGCCCGGCTTCCCGCCGTACCGGTACGACCCGCTCTTCCACGGCCTCAGCAGCATCTCCGGCGCCCTGATGGCCGTCGCGGCCGGCAGCCTCGGCGCGATCACCGTGTTCGGCGAGTACACCACCGGCATGATCCGCACCACCTTCGCCGCGGTGCCCGACCGGCGGGGCGTGGCCGTGGCCAAGGTGGTGCTGGTCGCCGGCCTCACCTCGCTCGCCGGGGCGGTGGTGTCCGCGGTGTCCTTCTTCGGCAGCAACGCCATGCTGGCCTCCCGGCACGTCGGGCTCTCCATCACCGACGAGGGTTGCCTGCGGGCCGTCCTCGGCTACGCGGCGATCGTGCCCGTCTGCGCGCTGATCGGGATGGCCCTCGGCGCCCTGCTGCGGCACGCCACCGCTTCGATCGTCTCGCTGGTCATGCTGCTGTTCATCGTGCCGATGCTGTTCGGCGGCGACCGCTACCGCTGGCTGAAGGAGATCGGCAACCACCTGCCGCTCGCCGCCGAGGGGAGGCTGACGATCAACCCCAACTCCTCGACGACGATGGGCAAGTACGCGCCGAGCGTGCTCGACTCCTGGATCACCCTGGGCGCCTGGGCGGCCGTCGCGCTGGCGGCGACGGTGGTCCTGATGCGGCGGCGGGACGTCTGAGCCGGACGGAAGCCGGGTGTCAGACGGCCGAGGCCGCCGCGGCGGCCGCCTTGGCGCGGAAGGCGCCGAGGGTGGCGGCGGGGACGCCGCAGGCCGGGAGGAAGGCCTCGGCGCCGCCGTGGCGGGTGCGGACGCGGTCGAGGAAGACGGCCATGGCCTCCGCCGGGGCGTCGAGGAGCGGGGCGGGGATGGTGAGTTCGCGGCCCTCGGAGTCGGTGACCCGGGCGCCGCGGGCGTTGAGCGCGGTGCGGTGGCGCTCGGAGAGGCCGGCGAAGATCTGCGGCAGGGCGTCGGCGGTGCGGGCGTAGTCGGCGACGATCCGCTCGGCGGGCACGCCGAGGAGGTCCAGCAGCAGGGCGGTCAGCAGGCCGGTGCGGTCCTTGCCGGCGGCGCAGTGCAGGAGGACGGCGCCCGGGCGGGCGGCGGCCTCGACGGCGGCGGTGACGGCCTCGGGCGCGGACTCGGCCAGCAGCACGTAGTAGTCGCCGAGGTCGGCGGCGGTGGCCATGGTGCGCATCCGGGCGGCGAGGCCGTCGCCGGTGGGGTTCACCGGGGCGGCGACGACGGCTATCCCGGCGGCCTCGGCGGCGGCCCAGTCGGCGGGGTCGGTCTCACGGGTGTCGCGCAGGTCGACGATGGTGCGGATGTCGCAGGCGCGCAGCTGGGCGACGGTGGCCTCGTCGGCGGCCGGGAACGGCTGGGCGGAGCGGTACAGCACGCCGGGGCGGATCCGCCGGCCCTCGGGGTCGCCGAGGACGGCGGAGTCGCGGAAGTTGACCAGGGACATGCGCGGGGCCTTTCGGTGGGGCCGTGGGGAGGGGCCGGGCATCCAGACGTGCATCAAGACATCTAGATGTCTAGTCCCTCCCCGGGGTGCGGGGCAAACCACGGTCGCCCGCACCCCTCCATCCCACCCCCGCCGACCGGTCCCGTCGACCGGAGGGAGGGGACGGGGCGGGCGGGCGGCGGGCCCCGCGGTGGACGGGCCGCGGGGCCCGGCCGTGGGCTGGCTGCGGGCCCGGCCGTGGGCGGGCTGCGGGCGGCGGCGGGCTCGGGGTTCGTAGGATCGGGCATGTGGCGACGAACCCTCCCAACACCCCGCTCTACCGACGGCTGGCCCGGCGGCTCCAGGAACGGATCGACGCCGGCGCGTACCCGGCGGGCGCCCGGCTGCCGAGCGAGCCCGAGCTGAGCGCCGAGTTCGGGGTGAACCGGCTGACCGTCCGGCAGGCGGTGGCGGAGCTGGAGCGGGCCGCCGTGGTGGAGATCCGGCGGGGCGTGGGCACGTTCGTCCGCCCGCCGGCCGTCCGCGTCTCGATCGCGGTGGACCCGCGCAGCCAGCGCTTCGACCTGGGCAGCGTGCACGCCGCGCTCCCCGACACCGGCGACGGCGAGTTCGTGCTGGGCACCCCGCCGGTGGCCGGGTCGACGGAGGACGAGGAGGCGGCCCGGCAACTGGGCCGGGCGCCGGCCGAGCTGTCCCGGGTGGACACGGTGATCCGGCTCGGCGGGCGGGCCCGGGCCGCGTGCAGCTACTGGGTGCCGTTCGGCCCGCTGCCGGACGCCCTGGTGCGGCCCGGCCGGCCCGGGAACCTGGTGCTGGACCTGGCCCGCGCGGCCGGGGTGGAGCTGGAGTACGACTGGCGGGCGTTCGGCGCGATCGGCGCGGATCTGGCCGACGCCGAGCTGCTGGGCGTCCCGCCGGGCACCCCGCTGCTGGTCCGCGAGGGGGTCAGCTGCACCCCGGACGGCGCCCCGGCGCTGTACGTCCGGCGGCGGATCGACGGCAGCAGCGCGCGCTTCGTCCTGAACTTCCGCGAGCCCCGGCCGGAGCCGCCTGCCGACCCTGCGGCCGACCTGCCGCCCGGACCTCCGCCCGGCCCGCGATAGCGCCAGGTCAGCCGCCCACCCCGCACCGTTCGGCGTCGTATCGATCCTGCTAAAGTTCCGCGCCGGATCATCACGCGTCACGGGGGGCGGAGTACCGCGGTGTCCGAGGGGACCGAGCACGACATACCCACCGAACTCGCCGAGGTCTACCTCGGGCTGCTCGCCGACGCCTCCCGCACCGGGAGGCTGCTGCGCCGGGACGAACTGGAGTGCCTGCGCACGCTGGGCGAGCACTGCGCCGAGGCCGGGTACGGGCTGCGCGACGTCGTCGCGCACTGCCTGGCGGCCACCCGGCGGGCCTGGCAGGTGCTGCCGGGCATCACGGCGGCGGGCGGCGTCGGGGAACTGCGCCGGATCGGCGACGCCGTGCTCGCGGCGACCGAGGCCGCACTGGCCGCGCTCGGCGAGGGACACGAGCGCGCGCAGCGCATGGCGGTCCGCCAACAGGAGTCCGCGCGGCGCGAGTTCATCGACGACCTGCTGTACGGCCGCAGCGACCTGGGCCTGCTGGCGGAGCGCGCCGAGCGGTTCGGGCTGCGGCTGGCGGGCTCGTACGCGGTGGCGGTGGCCGTCGGCGACACGCCGTACGCGGACGTCCACCCGCTGGTGCACCGGGTGGAACGGGAGCTGGTCGGGCGGTTCGGCGAGCGGGACGTCCTGCTCGCCGGCAAGGACGGCCGGCTGGTGTGCATCGCCCCGGACACCGAACGCGCCGTCCTGGAGGCCTTCGCCGACCTGGCGCTGCGCCCCGGCCCCGGCTACCGCCCGGTGCTGCGGGTGGCCACCGGTCGCCGGCACTCGGGGGCCACCGGGGTGCTGCGCAGCTACGAGGAGGCGCTGGGCGCGCTGGACTACGCGGACCGGCTGGACCTGCCGGCGCGGCAGCTGAAGGCCGAGGAACTGCTGGTCTTCCCCGTGTTGATGCGCGACCGGGCGGCGATGGCCGACCTGGTGCGCAGCGTGCTGGGCCCGCTGACCGAGGCGCGCGGCGGCGCCCGCCCCCTGCTGGACACCATCGCGGTGCAGGCGGAGGCCGCGTACGTGAACGCGGAGGCGGCCCGGCGGCTGGGGCTGAGCGTCCGCACGCTCGGCTACCGGCTGGAGCGGATCAAGGCGCTGACCGGCTACGACCCGTCGGACGCCCTGCAACGGTTCACCCTGGAGACGGCGGCGATGGGGGCCCGGTTGCTGAACTGGCCGGAGCAGCCGCTGTAGGCGGCGGCCAAACGCCCCCGGGCGGTGCGTTCCAGGGTGTCAAAGGGCCGTAAAGATTGCCGGATCCTGGCAATGTGCGAACGACCCCTCCGCTGTCACGATCTCCATGGCGCCGAGGTGCGGTGCCGTGGGAACAGCGGGGGAGCGTGGCCGGGATGGGGGGATTCGTCGCGGCCGCGCTGGCTTTTCCGACGGCGCTCTTCAGCTTCGCGCTGGTGGTGGTGGTCGGGTACTGGCTGCTGATGCTGGTCGGCGGCCTGGGGTTCGACGCCCTGCACGGGGGACACGGCGTCGGGCATGCCGGTCACGTCGGCCACGCCGGTCACGCGGGCGACCTGGGCCACGGTGCCGGGGGGCACGCGACCCACGGGGGGCACGGGGGACACGAGGCCCAAGACGGGCACGGCGCCGACGGCGGGGGCGCCCACCACCACGGAGGCGTGCTGGGCGCGCTGGGGCTGGGCGGGGTGCCCGTGACGGTGGCGGTGTCGCTGCTGGTCGCGCTCGCCTGGTTCGTCAGCCTGGCCGGCACCGTCCTCACCTCGGGGGCACCGGCGCGCGGCGGCGTGTTCGCCGTCGCGCTGGTCGCCTCCTGGGCGGGCACCCGACTGCTGGTCCGGCCGCTGTCCCGGCTGTTCCCCGAGGACCGTCCGGCGACCCGGGGGGACTTCGTCGGCCGCGTCTGCGTGATCCGCACCGGCCGGGTGACGGCCGACTTCGGGCAGGCGGAGGTCACCGCCGAGGACGGCTCCACCGCGACCGTCCAGGTCCGCACGCTCACCGAGGAGCCCGGGCTGGCGGCCGGCCGCACCGCCCTGATCTTCGACTACGACGCCGACGGCGAGCACTTCCTGGTGGCGCCGTTCGACCCGGCGCTACCGGGCGGCTGACTCCCCCGGGCGTCCCCTTACCCCCTTTCACCCCCTTTGTCTCGATCGTTCCGCTTTCGTCCGCTCGACTTCGCACCATCTCGTCATCTCGTCAAAGGACTCCGTGATGGACACCATCGCCGTGGGTTTCGGCATTCTCGTCGCCGTCGTACTGCTCATCGTGCTCGCCATGCTGCTGTTCGTGGGCCGCTTGTTCCAGAAGGTCGAGCAGGGCAAGGCGCTGATCGTCTCCCGCACCAAGAAGGTGGACGTCACCTTCACCGGCGCGATCGTCCTCCCGGTGCTGCACAAGGCCGAGTTGATGGACATCTCGGTGAAGACGGTGGAGATCCACCGCGCCGGCCGGGACGGGCTGATCTGCCGGGACAACATCCGGGCGGACATCCGGATCTCCTTCTTCGTGCGGGTGAACAAGACCGTCGAGGACGTCATCAAGGTCGCGCAGGCCATCGGCACCGCCCGCGCCAGCGACCCGTCCGCGATCCAGGAGTTCTTCGCGGCCAAGTTCGCCGAGGCGCTGAAGACCGTCGGCAAGCAGCTCGACTTCACCGACCTCTACACGCACCGGCACGAGTTCCGGGACCAGATCATCGCGGTCATCGGCACCGACCTCAACGGCTACACCCTTGAGGACGCGGCCATCGACCACCTCGAACAGACCCCGATGAACCAGCTGGACTCCGACAACATCCTCGACGCCCAGGGCATCCGCAAGATCACCGAGCTGACGGCGATCGAGCACGTGCGCACCAACGAGTACCAGCGCACCGAGGAGAAGGAGATCACCCGGCAGAACGTGGACGCCCGGGAGGCCGTCCTCGAACTCCAGCGCCGCCAGGCCGACGCCGAGATCCGCCAGCGCCGCGAGATCGAGACCCTGCGGGCCACGGAGGACGCGGTGATCGCCCGGGTCCAGGAGGAGGAGCGGCTGAACGCCCAGACCGCCTTCCTCCGGACCGAGGAACTGCTCGGCGTGCAGCGCGAGAACCAGGCCCGCGAGGTCGCGGTGGCCCAGAAGAACCGCGAGCGGGTGATCGCGGTGGAGAACGAGCGGATCGAGAAGGACCGCCTGCTGGAGGTCATCGGCCGCGACCGGGAGACCGAACTCGCCACCATGGCCAAGCAGAAGGAGGTCGAGTCCCGCCGGCGGGAGGTCGCCGACGTGGTCCGCGAGCGGGTGGCGGTGGAGCGGACCGTCGCCGAGCAGGAGGAGGCCGTCAAGACGCTGCGCGCCACCGAGGACGCCGAGCGCACCCGCCGCGCGGTGATCATCCAGGCCGAGGCGCAGGCGCAGGAGAAGCTCGTCAAGGACATCAAGGCCGCCGAGGCCGCGGAGCAGGCCGCCTCGCACAAGGCCCGCGAGTCGCTGGTGCTGGCCGAGGCCCGCCAGCAGGCCGCCGAACTGGACGCCACCGCCAAGATCCGGATGGCCGAGGGCATCCGGGCGGAGGCCGCCGCCGAGGGGCTGGCCCAGGTGCAGGTGCGCGAGCAGGAGGCCGCGGCGGTGGAGAAGGTCGGCCGCGCCGAGGCCGCCGTCCAGGCCGAGAAGGCGAAGGCCGCCGCGCTGGAGATCGGCGCCAAGCTGAAGGCCGAGGCCGAGGGCCTCACCGAGAAGGCCGCGGCGATGGCGAAGCTGGACGAGGCCTCGCGCGGGCACGAGGAGTACCGGCTGCGGCTGGCCGCCGAGAAGGACGTCCGGCTGGCCGGGCTGGACACCCAGCGGCAGATCGCCGAGGCGCAGGCCGCGCTGGTCGCGGCCGGGCTGGAGAAGGCGAAGATCGACATCGTCGGCGGGGACGGGGTGTTCTTCGACCGCCTGGTGCAGTCGGTGACGGCCGCCAAGAGCGTCGACGCCTTCGTCGGGCACTCGCAGACCGCCCAGGCCCTGGCCGGGCCCTGGCTCGACGGCAGCGCCAGCTTCACCGAGGACCTCACCCGGGTGCTGTCCTCGGTGTCCACCGCGGACGTGCAGAACCTGACGGTGTCCGCGCTGCTGATGCGGATGATCGGCGCCGGAGGCGGCGAGCAGGCCGGGCAGCTGCGGCAACTGCTCACCTCAGCCCAGAAGTTGGGGATCGCCGAGACGTCGATCGGGGCGCTGGCGTCGGTCAACGGCTCCAAGT
The DNA here is from genome assembly GCF_040685395.1 of Kitasatospora sp. NPDC088779. Taxonomy (NCBI): domain Bacteria; kingdom Bacillati; phylum Actinomycetota; class Actinomycetes; order Kitasatosporales; family Streptomycetaceae; genus Kitasatospora; species Kitasatospora sp. NPDC088779. The sequence goes on from NZ_JBFBHW010000005.1 coordinate 240,825, forward strand.
GAGCGCCTGAGTCGCCTGAGTCGCCTGAGTACCCGATCTCCTGAGCAGTTGAGAAACCGAGTAGTTGAGGAACTGACGTGGTGGACGCCCTCGACGCCCGGCTCGACGCCGGCACCTACGAGGTCCTGCGCGGCCGACTCGCCCGGTCCGCCGCCGAACTCGCCGACCGCGCGCAGGCGTTGAACGCCCACCGGGTCGAGGAGTTCGGCGGCGGGGAGCTGCGGCTGGTCGGCACCGGCCGGCTCACCACCGGCCGGGCCTGCCTCCCGCAGGACCTCACCGCCGCCGGCGGGCTGCTGCTGCTCGGCACCCGCCCGGGCAGCGCGCCCGACACCGCCGTCTCCGCTTCCACCGTCTCCGCCACCATCTCCGCCTCCGGCTCCGTCTCCGCCTCCGTTTCCGCCGGCGCCCCGTCCGAGGGCTCCCCGGGCGCCGGGCCGCTCGGCGAGGTCCTGAGCGTCCACCACCCCGACCTCACCCCCGCCCCCACCGAGGGCACGCTGCTGGACGACCCGCGCCTGCGCCAGGACCTCGCCGACCTGCACCGCTACTTCCGCGACGCCCGGCTGGAACGGCTGCGCCCCATCGGCGGCCGCCTGCTCGCCGTCTTCCGCACCGGCCCCGCCGCCGCCGACGTCCGGGTGCTGCGCTGGCGCCCCGTCGACGACCTCGCCGACGACGGGCACCCCGCCTACCAGGACGGGCGCGGCGAACGCGACCACACCGCCGCCGACGGCCAGCAGCTCGCCTGGACCACCCTCACCCGGGACGACCAGCTGCCCGCCGCCCCCGACAGCCCACCGCGCGCCGACCTCGGCGGCGAACTCCGGCTCGGCATCGACGGCGGCCGGCTGACCGTCACCGCCCCCGACGGCCGCGAGCTGCACCACGAACCCCTCGCCGAGGCCCTGCAGACCCTCGCCGACGCCCAGATCGCCCACGCCCGGCTCGGCACCCTGCTGCTGGTGCGCGTGCGCCCGTACCAGGAGGAGACCGTCCGGCACCTGGTCTGCCACCTGCCCACCGGCCGGGTCACCCGGATCGACGCACTCGGCCAGGCCTGCCTGCGGCTGCCCGCCGACCAGGGCGTGGCCTTCCCCGGCGGCTGCCACCTCGCCGACGGCACCGTGCGCAGCTACGACCAGCCGGTGGACGGCCTGGCCTACGAGCGCACCCTCGTCTCGCCCAACGGCGAGGACGTGCTGTACGAGTTCCGCTCCCCCGCCGACGGCCGCGCCCTGCTCCAGCCGTACAACAGCGTCCGCCAGGAGGCCGCCGCCCCGCTGCCCTGCCAGGGCTACGCGCTGCTCGCCGACGGCACCCTGATCGCCCTCCGCCCGGCCGAGGACGGGCCCACCCGGCTGCACCCCGTCCAGCTATGGCAGACCCCGTTCACCAGCGAGCGCCACGCGGCCGCGCAGCCGCCCGGCACCGGCCCGCTCGCCCGGATCGGCAACGCCGACCTCGTCCGCGGCCTCGCCGACTGCCTCTCCCTGGCCCGGCTCGCCGCCGCCGGCGCCGACACCCCGGCCGGCCACCAGGCCGTCCTCGCCGCCTGCACCCGCACCGCCGACCGGCACCACTGGCTGGGCCAGCCCGGCCTCGGCGACCTCGCCGCCCCGCTCGCCGAGATCCGCGACACCGCCCGGCAGGTCATCGCCGAGTACGAGGCCGTCGCCGAACTCACCGCGCACGCCGCCCGGCAGACCGAACAGGCCACCGAGCACGTCGAAGGCCTGCTGCGCACCGCCCGCGGCGAGACCCTCGCCGACGCCGCCGAATGGGTCGACCGGCTCGCCGGGCTGCGCCGCGCCCAGGGCCGGATCGAGGCGCTGCGCGACCTGCCGCGCGCCGACCCCGCCCGGATCGACGCGCTCGCCGCCCACCTCGCCGAGGGCCTGACCGAGGCCGCCGCCCGCGCCGTCGGACACCTCGCCGAACCCGAGGCCTTCGCCCCGCACCGCCGGCGCGCAGGCGAACTCGCCGACCGCTGCGCCGCCCTCGCCACCGCCGCCGAAGCCGAGCCGCTGGGTCTCCAGATCTCCGAGCAGAGTGAGGCGTTGCAGACCGTCTCGGAGCTCGTCGGCACCCTCGACCTGGCCGACGCCACCACCCGCACCGCCATCCTCGACCGGCTCGCCGACGTCCTCGGGCTGCTCAACCGCGCCCGCGCCGCCCTCACCGTCCGCCGCCGCGGCCTGCGCACCCGCGAGGCCGCCGCCGAGTTCGCCGCCGAAACCGCCCTGCTCGCCCAGGCCACCACCGCCGCGCTCGCCGCCGCCGACACCCCCGAGGCCTGCGACGACCAGCTCGGCCGACTCCTGCTGCGGATCGAACAGTTGGAGACCCGCTTCGCCGACGCCGACCCGGCGCTGGGCGAACAACTCGCCGACCGGCGCACCGGAATCCACGACGCCCTCACCGCCCGCCGCCAGCACCTGCTGGAGGAACGGGCCCGCCGCGCCGACCGGATCGCCGCCTCCGCCGCACGCATCCTCGACACCCTGCACCGGCGGCTCACCGCCCTCGACACCGCGGCCGAGATCGACGCCGCCCTCGCCGCCGACCCGACCGCCGTCAAACTCCGCGACCTCGCCGCCCAGTTGACCTCACTCGGCGACCGGGTCCGGGCCGAGGAGCTGACCGGACGGCTGCGTGCCGCCCGCAGCCGCGCCCACCGGGCCCGGCGCGACCGCGCCGAACTCGCCGGCGACGGCCCCGGCACCCTGCGGCTGGGCCGCCACCTGTTCGCCGCCACCACCCAGCGACCCGAACTCACCCTCGTCCCCTGGCACGGCCGCCCCGCCTTCACCCTCACCGGCACCGACTACCGCTCCCCCGTCACCGACCCGGCGTTCGCCGCCACCGAGCGCTACTGGGGCCGACCGCTGCCCTCCGAGACCCCCGCGCTCTACCGGTCCGAATACCTCGCCGCCAGCCTGCTGCTGGCCGCCGAACCGGACGGGCTGGACGCCCTGCGCGACACCCTGCGCACCGAGGACGACCTGCTGGAGTTCGTCCGCCGCGCCGCCGAACAGCGCCCGGACGAGGGCTACCAGCGCGGCGTCCACGACCACGACGCGGCGCTACTGCTCCGCGCCCTGCTCGAACTCCATGCCGAGGCAGGCCTGTTGCGCCACCCGGCGGCCGCCCGGGCGGCCGCGCAGCTGTACTGGGCGCACGGCGCCGACGAGCGGCAGCGACTGGTCTGGCACACCCGGGCCCGCTCGCTCGCCCTCGCTCTCACCCTCGCCCGACAGGCCTTCGTCGCCGCACCGAAGCCGACCGCACCGGACCCGACCGCGCCGGACCCGACAGCATCGGACCCGACAGCATCGGACCCGACCGCGCCGGACCCCACCGCGCCGGACCCGGCCGCACCCGCGGCCCTGGCCGCGCTTTCCGTCCTGTCCGACGAACTGAGCTCCGCCGTCACGGAGTTCACCTCGTGCCCGCAGCCCGCCGGCCCGTACCTGGTGGCCGAACTCGCCGCCGCCACACCCACGTTCGCGTACGCGCCGGGGGCCGCCGCGCTGCTCGACAAGTTCCACGCCGCACCCGAATCCGTCGGCCTCACCGAAGCGCTGGCCGCACTGCCCGCCGAACCCGCCCTGCTGCCCGCCCGGCGTCAACTCGCCCAGGCCTGGCTGGAGTCGAGCGCCGTCGACGCCAACCCCGGAGACCTCGCCGAGGCCGCCGCCGCGCTCCTCTGCCCGTCCCTGCCACGCCGGCCCGCCGAAGGCGCCGCCACCACCCGCCTCACCGGACTGCTCGGCGACCACCCCCGGCTCCCGGGCGGCGCACTCGACCTTCGCCTCGACGAACTCCTGACCCGCGTCGCCGAGTTCGCCGCCACCGAGGCCCCCGGACACCGCGCCTACCAGCGGCTGCGCGCCGACCTGCTGGCCGCCGAGCACACCCGGCTACGACTCGACCAGTACCGGCCGGCCCCGCTCAACGGCTTCGTCCGCAACCAGCTCATCGACCAGGTCTACCTGCCGCTGGTCGGCGACAACCTCGCCAAACAGCTCGGCACCGCCGACGCCGGCGGACCGGTCGACCGCAGCGGCCTGCTGCTCCTGGTCTCCCCGCCCGGCTACGGCAAGACCACCCTCGTCGAGTACCTGGCCGAACGGCTCGGCCTGCTGCTGGTCACCGTCAGCGGCCCCGCGCTCGGCCACCGGGTCACCTCCCTCGACCCCGCCGAGGCCCCCGACGCCACCTCCCGCCGCGAGATCGAGAAGCTCAACTTCGCCCTGCACGCGGGCGACAACGTGCTGCTCTACCTCGACGACGTCCAGCACACCTCGCCCGAGCTCCTCCAGCGCTTCATCCCGCTCTGCGACGCCCAGCGCCGGATCGACGGGGTGTGGGACGGCGAGGCCCGCGAGTGGGACCTGCGCGGCAAGCGCTTCGCCGTCGTCATGGCCGCCAACCCGTACACCGAGTCCGGCCGCCTCTTCCGACTGCCCGACATGCTCGCCAACCGCGCCGACGTCTGGAACCTCGGCGACGTCATCGCCGGGCGCGAGGACCTCTTCGCGCTCAGCTTCGTCGAGAACACGCTGCCCGCCAACCCGCACCTGGCCCCGCTCGCCACCGCCGACCGCGCCGACCTGGACACCCTGCTGGCCCGCGCCACTGGCACCCCGGGCGGCACCCTCGCGGGCGCCTGGCCCGCCGCCGAGGCCGAACGGATGACCGCCGTCCTCGCCGGACTGCTCCACCTGCGCGGCACCGTCCTCGCCGTCAACCGGGCCTACCTGGCCTCCGCCGCCCAGGACGACCGCACCCGCACCGAACCCCCGTTCCTCCTCCAGGGCTCCTACCGCAACATGGCCAAACTCGCCCAGCGCCTCGACCCGGCCCTCACCCGCCCCGAACTCGACGCCCTCCTCACCGACCACTACCGCGCCGAAGCCCAGCCCCTCGGCGCCGACGCCGAAGCACAACTGCTGAAGCTGGCCGAACTCCGAGGCGGCCTCACCCCCGCCCAGGCCACCCGCTGGGAGGAGCTCAAGCGCACGTGGCGGGGGTGACGCGCCCGGCGGCGCTCCCCGCGTCAGCGGCCGGTTCGACCCCTCGGCGCCGCGCTACGGGGTCGACGCCTCGGCGTCGCGCTGGGGGGTCGACGCCTCGGAGTCGCGCTGGGGGGCCAACACCTTGGCCAGCGGGGTCCGCCGCTCCGCCCAGGACACCAGCATCTCGCGGTCGATCAAGGTCGCGCCCACCGTCGGCAGGGCGGCGAACTCGCGCGCCGGCTTCGAGAACCCGCGGTTCGTCACGATGAGGATGATCCCGGCCTGGAACACCGCCCTGGCGCCGCCGAGCGCGTGCTGCACGACCGGCTGGCCGACCGTCGCCCTCGGGTCACCGGAGTGCTTGCACTGCACCATGAACGGGACGTTCAGGTCGGTGACCCCGAGGACGTCGCCGCCCATGTCACCGGCGCCGCCCTGCACCCGCGTGACGGTGAACCCGTCCCGTTCCAGCAGCGCCGCGACGGTGTGCTCGAAGGTCGTGAAGTGACCGTCGTCGATCTGCCCCAGGGTGATCGTGCTGCGCTTGGAGAACGCCTCGGTGGACATCCTTTCGTCGAGCATCCTCTCGTCGAACGTCCGTCCGTCCACCGTCCCGTCATCGTCCCGGTGCCACTGACGGCGGCCGAGCTTCGCGACCACCTCGACAGCGACGGTCCGCGCCTGCCGGTCGATCTCACCGAGGCCGAGGCCGTCCGCATCCCCCGGGGGCGCGGCCTCGCCACCGCTCTCCGCCGCCGCCTCACCCAGGCGTCCGGCCCAGTAGTGGCGCTCGAGGCCGCCGAGAGTCCTCCGCAGGCCGCACAGGTCGCGCTGCCACCCGTGGATCCGCAGCGCCAGCGATCCCAACCACTGGTCCAGGTCCGGGGGCGCCGGAAAGAGGCTGAGCTCCTCGGCCCGCACAGCCGCCCGCTCGATCAGGTCCACGGTGTCGATCACCGTCTCGATCAGATCGACGGTGTCGCGGAGCGACCGCCGGAACCCCTTCGCGCCGACGGTGTGCCGGACGAGCACCATCGACTCACTGCGGTACCGGTCGTCGAACCGGTCACGGTCCCGCTCGTACGAGAGCCACCGCTCCAGGGCCTCGACCGCCTGGTCCACGAACCACCGCAGGTCGCTGTACTCGTCGTCCTCGTACTCGTACATTCCGCCCATCCCGTGAGCCACCGGGGGCAGCCTAGGCAACGGGTCCGACACTGCGAGCGGCACCGTCCGACCGGGTGGCCGACGATCCGGCTGGGCAGCTGATCGGATCGCCGGCCGAAGCGAGTCAAAAAAATATGTAGACCGGTCTACATTTAACTGTTTGCTGGAACTGCGCACAGGAAGTCGGACAGGCCGACTTCCTGTGCGCGGCGCGCCAGGATTAAGTAGACCGAGCGACATATTCTTTCGCGCCGACCAGCGCCAACCCGCTGCCCGCCTACCGCCGACGGGCAGCCGCCAGCAGGGCGGGGACGGTGGCGAGCTTGACGCGGGGGCGGCCCTCGGCCTCGCCCCGGGCGCGCTCCGCCCGCTCCACAGCACGCAGTCCCTTGAGCCCGACGGCGTCCGGGCGACGGTGGCGGATGAGGCGGTCGAAGTCCGTACGGCTCGCCGCCGGGGCGGCCAGCGCGTGGGCCGCCGCGTCGTCCAGGAGCGCGTCCACGGTCTCGCGGGCGCACGCCCGGTTGGCGCCGATCCCGCCGGACGGCCCGCGCTTGGCCCATCCCACCACGTACGTACCGGGCAGCGGCCGCCCCGTCGCCGGGTCCACGACCCGCCCGCCCCGGTGCGCGACCGTCGCCGCCCGCTCGTCGAAGGGCAGCCCGGGCACCGGTACGCCCCGGTGCCCTATGGAGCGCACCACCAGGCCGGCCAGCAGCGTGTCCGCCTCCCCGGTCGGCTCGGCTGCCCGGCCGCCCGCGAGGGTGGTCCGGGCGACGGTCAGGCCCGTCACCCGCCCGCCCCCGGTGGACGCGCTGGGCCCGCCGGGTTCACCGGGTTCGCCGGGTTCGCCTGGCGGGGTGAACGCGGTGAGCGCGGTCGGCGCGGACAGGAAGCGCAGCACGATCCGCCGGCCCGGCGCCGGCCCGGCACCCCCGTCGAACGGCACCAGCGGCAGCCCGGCGAGCAGTGCGGCCCGCGCGTCCGACGCGGTCGGCGCAGCGGCCGTTCCGGCGGTCGGCGCAGCGGCCGCCCCGTCCTCCGTCCCGTCGGCCGGCGCGGCGATCGCCCTGGTGGCCGCCTCGATCGCCGCCCGCACCTCCGGGTGGTCCTCGACCACCACCTCGACGCCCGGCAGTTGCCGCAGCGCCAGGAACTCCGCCTTGGTCCAGGCGGCTTCGGCGGGCCCGCGCCGGGCGAGCAGCACGACTTCCCGCACCCGGCTGCGACGCAGTGCGGCGAGGGCGTGGTCGGCGATGTCGGTGGTGGCGAGCCGGTCGGGGTCGGTGAGCAGGATGCGCGCGATGTCGACGGCGACGTTGCCGTTGCCGATGACGACCACCCGTTCGGCGCCGGGCCCGGACAGCTCCACCGCGTCGGCGGGCACGGTCGGTTGGGCGTTGTACCAGCCGACGAAGGTGGTCGCGGGAAGGCTGCCCGGAAGGTCCTCGCCGGGGATGCCGAGCCGCCGGTCGGCGGCCGCGCCGACGGCGTACACGACGGCGTGGTGGTGGGCGGCGAGTTCCTCGTGGGTGAGGTCGGTACCGATGTCCACGTTGAGGTGCATCCGCAGCCTGGGGTCGTGGAAGACGCCGGCGAAGCTGTCCGCGATGCGCTTGGTGGACTGGTGGTCGGGCGCGACCCCGTGCCGCAGCAGGCCGCCGGTGACGGGCAGCCGGTCGATCATGGTGATCTCGGCGCCGGTGCTGCGCAGCAGTTCCTGCGCGGTGTACCCGGCGGACGGGCCGGTGCCGACGATGGCGACGCGCAGCGTGCCGATCCCGCCGGGCAGGCTGCGCGGGAAGGTGGGAGCGCGCCAGGCGTGGTCGTTGGGGTGGTCGCGGTACCAGTCGCGGTTGAGGTCGCCGAACACGGTGTCGGGCCCGCGCAGCCGGTCGACGGGGAACACCGCGTCCACAGGGCAGGCATCGGCGCAGGCGCCGCAGTCGATGCAGGCGGCCGGGTCGATGTACAGCATGTCGGTGGTGCCGAACTCCGGTTCGTCCGGGGTCGGGTGGATGCAGTTGACCGGGCAGACGGACACGCACGAGGCGTCGTTGCAGCAGGTCCGGGTGATCGCGTAGGCCATGGCCGGGGTGGGGTCCCTCGCTACAGGTGGTGAAGTGCGGGAGTCGGAGCCTTTGTTGACGTGTCGCGTTTGACGTGTCGCTTTGACGTGTCCGCCTTTGACGTGTCGTCAGAGCATGTGGATGCGCCGGTAGATGGCGGCCGAGCGGCTGGTGAGCAATCCAGTCTCGGCGAGGAACGCGATCAGGTGCCGGGAACTGGTGCGCATCATCGCCTTGCGGTGCTCGTTGGCCCGCACTTCGGCGATCGCCCGCTGGGTGTCGAGCCCGGCGGCCCGGTAGACCCCGGGGTGCACCATGCTGGAGACGATGACGTACGCGCCGACGGCGATGCCGGTGGCCGAGGTGCGGCGGCGGGCGGGGCCGGCGTGGCGCACCCGTTCGCGGATCTCCTGCCGGGCGAACTTCATGTGCCGCGACTCCTCGACGACGTGGATCCGGGATGTGCCGCGGACGATGTCCAGGACGTTCTCGCCGCGCATCCAGTCACGCTGCATGACGTCGAGCACCTCTTCGGCCACCAGGATGCCGCCGTAGGCGAGTTCACCCTTCGCCAGGGCCTTGAACGCGCGCCCGGCCTGGGCGATGACCTTGTTCGGCCGGTACGCGGGGACGCCCATCTTCTCGCAGGCGCGGGCGAACATGATCGAGTGGCGGCACTCGTCGGCGATCTCTGTGAGCGCGAACTGGAACTCGGCGTTGGCGGGGTTCTTCAGGTACTGATCGCGCAGCACCATCTGCTGGAGGATCATCTCGAACCATATCCCGGTGTTCATGATCGAGCAGACCTCGTGCCGGGTGAGGGTGACCCGCTGGTGCTCGGTCATCTCGTCCCACAGCCGGGTGCCGTAGAGGGTGCTCCACTCCGGGTTGAGGCCGTAGTGGTCGGCTGGAAGCGGTGCGTCCCAGTCGATCTCGGTCGAGGGGTCGTAGGAGAGGGTCGCGGCGGACTCCAGCAGCCGCTTCGAGACGTCGTCGTCGGCCGCGGTGTGGCCGTGCGCACCCACCGCCCGCCCTGCCGCCGCGTTGGTGAGAGCCATGGATGCCTCCAGATGCCTGCCCCTACGGGTGCCCGCTCACCCGCTTATTAGACGGACAGTACAATAAGAGCCCGCCGCCGAGAACCCCTTGCGCAGCGCCGGACGGCGCACGACCACAACTCCCGCGCCCCTTCCCGTCCGTGGCCTCCCCCAGCCGCCCCCTCCGCCCCTCTCCGTCCCCCGGATACAGTGAGACGTGATCGCCAACCAGCCCGAGGCGGGTCCGGAGCGCGTCGCCCCCACCGGCGTACGGAACTTCCGCGACGCCGGCGGCGTCGGCTCCCTGCCGCGCGGCGTGCTGTACCGCTCCGCAGCCCTGCACAGCTTGCACGGCCTCGCGGCGGAGGGCGCGGACACGCTGCGGCGCCTCGGCCTGCGGACGGTCGTCGACCTGCGCAGCGACCCGGAGGTGGCGGAGCGCCCGGATGCCGTCGACCTCGTCGACGCCCGGTACCTGCACGCACCGATCTTCACCGAACGACGCTGGCCTGCCGACCAGTTGGAGCTGTACCCGCTGATGGCCGAACGCGCCGGCGCGGCGGCAGTGGCCGTCCTGCGCCGACTGCTCGTCGGCGGGGGCGGGGCCGCGCCGGTCCTGGTCCACTGCGCCTCGGGCAAGGACCGCACGGGAGTCGTCGTCGCCGTCCTGCAGACGCTGCTGGGCGCCTCCGAGGCGGAGGTCCTCCAGGACTTCCTGCGCTCGAACGACGAACTGGGCCTGGCCAAACCGCCGCCGGCCGGGGCCGCGCACAACGCCCTGCCCGTACGCGAAGTGCATCTGCGGCGCGCGCTGCTGTCGATCCGGAGTCACCACGGATCGGTGGCGGAGTACCTCCTCGCGCACGGCGCGCAGGCGTCGGAGCTCGCCGAGGCACGGCGGATCCCGGCCTGAACGAGCAGCCGGGCAGGGGCCGTTGATTCCTCCGAACGGGCCCCCGCCCGGTGCTGCGCCGAGCCGTACCGCCCCTGGTTGCGCGCTACGCGGCGCCCAGCGCCTGCCGCAGCGCCTCGGCCGCCTCCGCCGTCGCCTCCCGGAAGCGGCGGCCGATGCCGAGGTAGCTGGCGTAACCGTGGATGAGGTCCGGCTGGCGGCTCAGGCGCACCGTCACCCCGGCCGCTTTCAGCGCCTCGGCGTAGGCCTCGCCCTCGTCCCGCAGCGGGTCGAAGCCCGCGGTGCCGACGTACGTGGGCGGAAGCCCGGACAGGTCGGCGGCGAGCAGGGGCGACAGACGCGGATCGGTCCGGTCGGCCGGCGCGGGCGCGTAGCGGTCCAGGAACCAGTCCATGTCCGCGCTGGTCAGGAAGAACCCGTCGGTGAACAGGTCGCGCGAGGGCCGCCGGACGGAGGCGTCGACCGCCGGGTACAGCAGCAACTGGAACGCCGGCGCCGGACCGCCCCGCCGCACCGCCGCCTGTGTGGTGACAGCCGCCAGGTTCCCGCCCGCGCTGTCGCCGCCGATCGCGATCCGCTCCGGATCCGCGCCCAGGTCCGCCGCCTTGGCGTACGCGAAGTCGAACGCGGCCAGCGCGTCGTCCGCAGCCGCCGGGAACGCGTGCTCGGGCGCGCGCCGGTACTCCACCGACAGCACCCGCACCTGCGCCCGCTGCGCCAGGAACCGCACCACGTGGTCGTGGCTGGCCCGACTGCCGACCACCCAGCCCCCGCCGTGCAGGTACACCAGCAGCCCGGAACCCGCCGCCAGCCCGCCCGGCGTGTACAACGTGGCCGCCAACTCGCCGTACTCCTGCGGGATTCCGACGCTCCGGACGGCTACCGGCTGGATCGTCGCCCCGCCCACCAGGTACCGCGCGTGCTCCATCGCCTCCCGCGACGGCCCGACCCCGGCGGGCAGCACCAGGGCGGCCTTCGACAGGCGCTGCAACTTGAGGATCAACTGCGCGTCCAGCGAGAGCACTTGACCGTCCCGCACCACCGGCGCGCCCGCGATCGCCCGCCGCAGCCCCTCCGGCAGCGCGTACGCGCCCCGGACGACGGCGGACTGGATCCGGACAGGGAAGGGAATCGCCATCTCTACTTGCCTCCTGGAGCCTCACCCGGAGCCCTCGACCGGGGGCTGGGGCCGGGAGCCCATGATGGGCCCGGCCCACCCCGGGCGGAAGCCCCTCTCGACGCCCCCTTCACCCACCCTCGACCGCCGACGCCCTCTCCGGCAAGAAATATGTAGACCGGTCTACAGTTTCTCCATCGCCGCCACTTCCACCGCCTCCATCCGCGCAGGAAGTCGACCAGGCCGACTTCCTGCGCGCACCACCCGGGCGGCGGCAAGGAATCAGTAGACCGACCGACATATTCTTCCCGAACACCCCTCCCACTTCCACGCCCCACCCACCCTTGCGCTGTCACCCTTCGGTCGGAGCCGGCGACGGGCCCTCCGCATGGGCGGGCGACGTTCTTCAGGAATCCTTCCGCGCCCGACCGGCCTGACCAGCCCGACCGCTCAGCCTGTCAGCCCCTCGGCCCCTCAGCCCGTCAGCCCGGCCCGGCTCGTCGGCGAGCGCCGGTCCTCGGCGTCGAACGCCGCCAGGGAGCGCGCTCCGGGCCCGAGGGCGGCTTCCAGCGCGCGCAGGACGTCACCGTCCAATCCCCCCACCGCCTCGGCGAGTTCCTCCGCCACGTCCCGGGTGAGCTCCGCCGCCACGACGCCCTCGGGCGCACGCGGACCGAGCTTGCTGACGGCGGCGGCGGCGCGGGCGGGGGTGAGGAGTGCCGCGGCCTGGACCAGGAGCCAGGCGGGGACCCCGGCCGCGCCCTGCGGCGGCGGCAGGTACGGGCGGGCACCGTCGTAGCGCTCGTCCTCGGCGAAGGCCCGCTGCTTCACCTTCACCACCGGACGCGCGCCGACCCCCTCGGGACCCGTCTCCCGCCAGGTACCGGCGGGTTTGAGAACGTAGCCCTCGCCGAGGTTGTCGGCGAGTTCGGGGAGCCCGAGGAGCGCGGGGACCAGGGTGGGGAAGGCGGCCGGAAGTTCCTGGAGCACGGTGAGCGCACCGCGCCCGATCGAGGGGGCGCAGGCGAGTCCGGCGGTGCCCGCGGCGTCACGCAGGTCACGGTCGGAGATCCAGGACCGGCCCTCGGCGGTGTCGACGGCGGCATCGAAGAGCAGCCACTCCAGCCCCGGCGCGTACCAGACGCCGGTCTGTACGGGCTCGACTCCGGCGACGGCGGGCACATCGGGGTGCGGGTAGCACCCGCCGGCCAGTTCACCGTAAACAGTCACCACAGCGCCCCCACCTGCGCCCCCGCCCGCGCCCCCGCCCGCCGCCTCGCGCACCGCCGAGGCGAACCGGGCGGCCGCCACCGCCAGCGCCGGCCAGACCCGGCTGACGCCGAAGAAGCCGTCCAGCGCGTCCTCCCCCAGGAGCTCCCGCCGCTTGGCCGGACGGACCGCACCCCCCTCACAGACCACCGCGAAGTGCGCCCCGTGCACCTTCTCCACGGCAACCCACTCCCGGTTCCCGGACGCGGAGAGCCGCCCCCTCGCCGAGATCTTGGGGTACGGCCGCAACGCGGAGCCTTCGAACCTGGTGTCAGCCACACCCGAAATCATCGCCGCGAGCCCCACCCCCGGACAACGGAGTTTCACCTCCCCCCACAACCCCCGCTACGCGCAGCCCCAGCCGTCGCAGAGCGCCCGCGCCAGATGGGCCACCACAGGCCGGTGGGCCTCGACGCGGCGTCGAGGCCCACCGGCCTGCCTACAGGCTGTTCACGTTGTTCAGATCGGTTCAGCTCGCCCCACGGAGAGCGCCATCAGGGCGCGTGCTGCTCGTAGTTGAGGCTCCACTGCTGGTTGGCCTGCAGACCGGGGCAGTTCCAGATCCCGAGCCGGGTGCCCTGGTCGGTGGCCCATCCGGGCAGTTCGAGGCAGCGGCCGCCGGGGTTGTCCGCAGTGACGGTGGCGGGGAGGTAGATCCGGCCGTCCGGGCGTACGGCCCACTTCTGGCCGGTGTTGCCCACGCAGCGGGACAGGATCAGGCCGGTTCCGTTACCGAGGGCGTTGCCCTTGGTGGAGACGCACCAGCTGCCGGAACGGATGGTGCCGTCGGTGGCGAAGTTGAACCGCTGGTTGATGGTCTGCCAGCAGGCGTAGGCGGCGACCTCGGTGCCTTCGTTGGGGCCGCCGATGGAGTCGGCGCACAGCCAGTTCACCAGCTGGGAGTGGATGGTGACGCTGGAGTCGGAGAAGCCGGCGAAGGCCGGCGGGACGAAGCCGTCGACCTTGCCCTTGGTGCCGGCGTTGCTCTTGCCCGCGAAGATGGCGATCGCGTTGCTGTTGTCCATGACCCAGAGGTCGGGGGTGCCGTCGTTGTTGAGGTCTCCGGCGCCGATCCGGGGGTAGTCGCCCGCCTTGACCGGCTGGCCGACGTCCAGCTTGATCCCCTGGCCGGGCTTGGTGAGGGCGGAGTAGTCGACCGTTCCGTCGGCCTTGTAGCCGAGCGGGTAGGCGAAGAGGTCACCCGTCGTGCGGTTCCGCGCCCAGATGGTGGTCTGGTAGGTGGGGTCGGTGGTGCCGGGGACGGCGGTCGCCCCGTTGGCCGCACCCGGGTTGAGCAGTTCCAGGTCGGCCCAGCTGCCGGAGACGGCCGGGATGTAGGTGGCCGCGTCGAGGGAGTCGGCGAGACCGTTGGGCTGGAAGAGGTAGAGGTTGTTGTTCTCCAGGGAGAGGATGGAGGTCTGGGTCATGATGACCTTGCGCGCTTCGTTGCCCGGCTCACCTCCCACGGCCTCGCCGTCGGGCGTGCCGATCGCGATGACCTGCGAGGCGCCGCTCCAGTTCTTCTGGTTGTAGCCGGAGCAGGGCTTGCCGGTCTCGTAGGTCGTGCAGGCGGGCCGGTTGAGGGCGATCGGGGTCAGGGTGTCGAAGCGCCCGGTGCCGTTGTTGGGGATCAGGTAGAGGGCCTCGCGCAGCTTGGAGGTCGTGTCCTTGGTGTAGTGGGCGAGGATCTCGTCGACGGCCTGTCCGACGGCGAAGGTGCCGTGGTGGCTGACCTGGTAGTCGGACCAGGTGGCGCCGTAGTCCCGGTTTCCCGGGGCAGCGGCGGCGGGGGCGGCCAGGGACGTGGTGGGGTCGATGGTGCCGCCGATGACGCGCAGGTCACCGTTCCTGTCGACGGTGATGACGTCGGGCTTCTGGTCGTTGTCGACGTCGCCGAACAGGGGCTGGGTGTCGGGCTTCCAGGGGACGTAGAAGTTGTAGACGGCCGGCTGGCTGTAGTTGCCGGCGTTGTCCATGGCCCAGGCGTACAGGGTGTTGGTGCCCCAGTCCCTGGGCTTGTAGGTGTACGGCTGGCCGGGGGGCAGGGTTCCGTTCTGGCCGCAGCGCCAGCCGACGACCGGGGTAGGGTCCGTGCTCACGCGCACGCAGGCGACGCCGGAGGCCTGGAGCCCGGCGCCGGGGGCGGGGTCCTCGGCGTTGATGGTGAAGGCACCCGGGTCGTTCATGTACTTGGCCGGGGTGGGGTTGGGGGTGCCCGACGGCGGGAAGTCAGTCGAGCTGATGCTGACGCGGGGGTTGGTCCTGTCGACGCGGAAGTAGCACCACGGGGTCATGGGCGAGGTGAGGATCTCGTCGGTGGCGCGGGCGGTCCAGCCGTACTGGTGGCCGTCCGACAGTGATCCCACGCTCACGGAGGGGCCGGGGTCGTTGTAACTGGCCCCCCAACGTCCCTGGGACCAGCTGAAGTTGGCGTCGTTGTCGTCCCACATCTGGTAGTCGGTGTGGAGGGTCTGCCCGGCGGGCGAGTAGCTGTTGGCCGTCAGGTTGATGTTCTGGTTGGCGCCGATCCAGCCGGGGTTGTCCCAGGGGTGCGCGCCCCCGGTGGTGCACTCGGCGGCGCTGTTGTTCCAGGCGAAGCCGGGGGCGGGGCTGGTGCGCGGGTACCAGACGGTCGGAGTGATGTCGTAAGTGGTGGTGATGGAGGGATTGTTGGCGATGTAGTGCCGGTACAGCTTCTCCCACTCGTTGCCCATCGGGGCGATGGCGGCGGTCCACCAGGGCCACTGGCCGGCGATCGCCTGCTTCATCATGTCGGTCACGTCGACGGCCAGCGGGCCGGTGCCGGTGATCCACTGACCGTTGACCGTCGGGCAGTTCTCCATGACGACGGTCTTGCTGTCCCCACAGGGCTGGTCGTTCCAACTGGTGTGCTCGTGGATGGGCTTGGGAGCCGAGTACACCACGAGCGGCGAGTTCGTGCCCGGGCTGGAGGCGCCGGTGACCTGGAAGTTGAGGGTGGAGTTGAAGATGGTCGGCGGGCTCTCCGCACCGCCCGGCTTGGTGTAGAGCACCGGGTTGATGCCGAACTGGAAGTAGGCGCGCTGGCGGCCCAGGTCACCGCAGTCCAGGCTCGGGTCGCTGCTGTGGTAGCCGCAGTAGCCGGTGGCCAGATTGTTCTTCTTGTTGAAGTTCTCGGCCGTCTTGTGGTTCTCCTGGACCTCCACCGAGCCCTGGACCGAGCTCGTCGCCGCCACCAGGGACGGGTCGAGGTACCAGGGGCCGTCACCGGATCCGAGGGCGTCGTGGTCCGGCGTCAGTTCGATCGCCGCGGGCGTGATCTTGGTGGTGATGGCGGCCACGTTCGCGCCGTCACCCGGTTCCTCGGCGGTCGACGGAATCCCGCTCGCACTCCCCGTGGGCGCGGGCGTCGGGGCGGCCGCCAACGCCGCACGCACCGAGTCCCTGGAAGCCCGGTCGGCGGTGGCGGTCGAAGGCGCGGGCTTGCTGGAGTCCCACTGCAGCGGTACGGGCGCGCGGAAGCGCGTGACACCGCTGTCGTCGACGACGGTGATGCCGCCGGACTGGTCCTTGGCCATGGACAGGCCCTGCGCGGAGACGGGGAAGGTCAGCGACTTGAGCGCCGCGCTCTCGGCGGCCTCCTTGGTCCGCACGATGATGGCGTCCCGCCAGCCGCCCTGGGACAGCGCGGTCAGCTGCAGGTCCACACCGGGGAGGACGTCGGAGTAGGTGGCGTTGGCGCCGGTCACGGACGGCTTGGGCAGGGCGAACGGGGCGTTCACCGCGAGGCTCTTGCCGTCGTCGGTCGTCACGGTGGCCATCGGGCCCGCCCCGCCGCCGGAGAACTTCAGCCCGGTCGTCGCGACGGCCGGGCTGAACGTGCCGTCGGCGTTGGCCCGCAACGTCGAGTCGATGTCCGCCCACGCACCTCCGCGCTTGGTCCGTACGGCCTGGGCGTTGTCGGTGCTGGTCAGCGTGCCGTCGGGGTTGGCGATGGTTCTGGAGGCCTCATTGGTCAAGGTCTCGACGGTGACCGGCTTGCCGGTCGTCTTGGCCTTGGCGAGCGCGTCCAGCATGGCCTGCTGCGCGGGGGTGCGGGCAGGTGCCGGTGACGAGGGGACGATCGGCGGCAGTCCACCCACCGGGCCGTGGGTCGGCGGGGCGGGGACGGTGTCGGCCGCGAGCGCCGCCGGCGCGCTGAGCAGGGCCAGGCTCAGGGCGCAGCCGGTGCCGAGGGCGGTCAGCGCGAGTATGCGCCTGCGTATGGACGGTGTTGGTCGCGTGTGCGCGATTGTGCGCGGAGTGCTGGTCATGCGGATTGCGGGGTCCCTCCCGGTCGGGCCGCACCCTCGATGGGGTGCGTTCGGGTGGGAACGATGCGTGCTGGCCGACGGATCGGTCAAACCCTTTGTCGGTTCGTGCCGATGTGTCCAGATAAGCCGCAGATCAAGAGATCAAGACTTCATAAACATCTCATGTGCGGCACTCGTGCGACCTGGTGGTGTGTCAGTGGGTGCACATATCGTCACCTCGATCCTGGCACATCCCTGTCCATATGACGTTGTGTCGACAATGAGTGAGGAGAAACCACTGTGGTGGTTTGGCCTGCCCGGAAACGGGCCGGAAGACGAATAGGCGGCCGATGGCGGTCGCCGGCTGTGGCGGCCCTGGTCGCCCTGACACTGACCGGGGTGAGCGTGCCGCCGGCGGTGGCATGGACCTACCCCGAGCCCGAAGGGGAGGTCTGGGCTCCTCCTAACACGCCCCTGGGAAGCGCGACCCCCTCCGTCAAGGGACACGATGCCCAGCCGCCAGGCGCCAAGTCGGAGGGCAAGGCGGCGAACTGGAAGCCGGAGACCGCTCCGCCGATCGTCACCGGCACCGCGACGGTCGTGCTCGGCTCCGACAGCGCCGAGGCCGAGGCTGCCCGCAGGGCGACCGGTGGGGCTTCGCCCGCCTCCGGTGGCATGACCGGAACCAAGGCCGGAGATCTGGCTGTCCGGGTCGCACCGGGAACCGGCCAGGGTGAGAGCGCGCACGCCGTCACCGTCGAAGTGGCCGGACAGGACAAGGGCAAGGCCGCAGGCGTCAGCGGCCCGCTGGTGGCGCTGGCCGACGCCAAGGCGTCGGTCGGTGGCGACGGGCGGCAGGCGAGCGTCGCCCTGGACCTGAAGGCCCTGCAGGCGGGCGGGTGGTCGGACCGTGCCGGCCTCGTCTCGCTCCCGGCCTGTTCACTGACCACGCCGGAACGCCCCGAGTGCCGTACGCAGACCCCGGTTCCGGTGAAGAACGACGGCTCCGGCACGATCACTGCGGATGTCACCCTTCCCCCTGCGGCACCTGGCAACGCCCAGGGCGGTGCGGTGAAGGCGTCGTTCACCACCGCGAATTCGTCCGCCCAGGCGCCTGCGCAGGCCCTGACCGTCGGCAGCGCCGGGGGAACCGGTGGCTCCGTGGTCCTGGCCCCCGCGGCCTCCCCGTCCGGTCCCCTGGGCAACTTCACCGCGACACCACTGTCGTCGTCGGTGGCCTGGTCCGCAGGCTCCAACACGGGCAGCTTCACCTACAGCTACCCGATCCAGACACCGCCGGCCCTCGGCGGCGCCGCACCCACCGTTGCGCTGAGCTACAACTCGGCGAACGTGGACGGCAAGACGTCGTCCACGAACGCGCAGCCCTCGTGGATCGGCGACGGCTGGGGCTACGAGCCCGGCTACATCGAGCGGTCCTACCGCAGCTGCGACAAGGCTGGCATCACCGGCTCGGGCGACCAGTGCTGGGGCGGGCAGAACGCCACCTTCTCCCTCGGCGGCCGGGCCGGTGCGATCGTGCGCGACGACGACACCCACGTCTGGCACCTGGAGAGTGATGACGGCACCAAGGTCGAGCAGCTCACCGGTGCTCCGAAGGCGGCGGGTGATGTCGACTACCAGGGCATGGAGTACTGGCGGATCACCACACCCGACGGTGTCCAGTACTACTACGGCCTCAACCACCTGCCGGGCGGTGACGGCAGCGATCCTGCCGCGAACTCCGTCCTGACCCTGCCGGTGTACTCGCCCAACAGCGGCGACCCCTGCTACAACTCCGGCAGTGGTAACAACTCCTGGTGCCAGATGGCCTGGCGCTGGCAGCTCGACTACGTGGTCGACCCGCACGGCAACCTGACCACGTACAAGTACGCCGCCGAGGGCAACAAGTACAACCGCGGCCGCGTCCAGAACGGCGGCACCGGCACCCTCTCCGACTACCAGCGGGCCGGTTACCTCAAGGAGATCGCCTACGGCCAGCGCCTGGACGAGCAGAAGGCGGCCAAGGGCGGCGCGAACCCGGCGGCGAAGGTCCTGTTCACCGTCGCGGAGCGCTGCATACCCAGCGGTGCGATCACCTGCTCCGAGGCCCAGCGCACCGCGGCCAACGCGGACGCCTGGCCCGATACGCCGATCGACCAGATCTGCACCGACGGCTCGTGCGTGAACTCGGCGCCCACCTTCTTCACGACCAAGCGCCTGACCGGGATCTCGACACAGGTCATGGTCGGCTCCGCCTACCGCACCGTCGACACCTGGAACCTCAACCAGGAACTTGCCGATCCCGGGGACGCCACCAAGCGAATCCTGCAGCTGGACTCCGTCCAGCGGGTGCCGAGCAACGGACAGGCGGCGATCGAGGACCTGCCCGCCGTCCAGTTCAAGTACACGATGCGCGCCAACCGCGTCGACGGCCTGGACTTGGGCGAAAAGATGTACATGCGCCCGCGCATCCAGGAGATCACCACCGAGACCGGCGGGCGGATCGGCGTCATCTACGCCGACCCCGAATGCTCCCGGGTGAACAACCACATGCCGTCCTCCGAGGACAGCAACACGATGGCCTGCATGCCCGTCAAGTGGTACCCGACGTTCCTGTCCTCGAAGGACCCGGTCAACGACTGGTTCGACAAGCCCCTCGTCAAGACCATCGTCGAGCTGGACCTCGTCAGCACACCCAATGTTGGCAAGACCACCGAGTACACCTACAACGGTGAGGCCGCCTGGCACCGCAACGACGCGGAGTTCACCGACTCCAAGACCCGGACCTGGGACCAGTTCCGCGGCTACCAGTCCGTCACCACCACCACCGGCAGCGGTGGCTCCAGCGAGGCCCCCAAGACCCAGCAGAAGGTCACCTACCTGCGGGGCATGAACGACGACTACCTCGCCAACGGCAAGACCCAACGCAGCGTCCAGGTCCCCAGCCCGCTCGGCGGCACCGTCACCGACAGCGCCCAGCTGTCCGGCCGCGTCGTCGCCACCGAGGTCTACGACCAGGCCGGCGGGACGGTCACGGCGGTGGCCGGGAAGACCTACAACGGGCAGACGAGCTCCGCGACGCATGCCCAAACTGCGGGTGCGCCGAAGATCCTCGCCTGGCGGAAGGACTCCGAGACCACCGCGATCACCAAGGCCAGGCTCGCCGACGGCAGCTGGCGCACGACCACGACGGTCACCACCAGCGAGCCGGCCAACGGCAACCGCGTCGTCAAGGTCGACGACAAGGGCGACGGCACCGCCGCCACTCCCGAGACCTGCACGACCACCGGCTACGCGGTCAGTGACAACCCCCAGCTCCTGACCCTGGCGTCGGAAACGACCACCTTCCAGGGGTCCTGCGGCGCGACGGCCACGGCTTCCAACACCCTATCCAGCAGCCGCATCATCTATGACGGCAAGGACTTCAAACAGGCCGGTCCAGCCGGCGACCCGACCAGCGCCCAGGTCCTCGACCATTTCGACCAAGCGGGCAACCCCATCTATATTCATGACGGTAGTTCAGCTTTCGATGCCTACGGACGTTCCGTCACGACTGCGACGACCGAAGGCTCGACCTATGACCGCAACGGGGCCCAGCTGAGCGGGCCGTCGGTCACGCCTGCCATCACGTCGCTCGCCCGCACCCCGGCCGCCGGACAGCTGCCGACGGAGATCCGCACCACCGGACCGATGGGAGCGGCTTGGACCACCTCCGTCACCCAGGATCCGGCCCGCGGCTCACTTCTGGTCAGCAAGGACATCAACGGCCGGGTCACCACTGCCCAGTACGACGCCCTCGGCCGCATCACCGCAGTCTGGGAGCCCGACCGGCCGACCGAGGAACTGCCGAGCCGGAAGTTCACCTACCTCCTGAACGGCTCCAAGGCACCGTCCACCGTCAAGACCGAATCGATCAACGACGACGCGGTCACCTACTCCGCGAGCATCGACATCTACGACGGCCTGGCACGGCCTCGGCAGACCCAGAGCACCAGCGCCGCCAAGCCGACCGGGCGCCTGATCACCGACACCGTCTACGACACCCACGGCTGGGTGATCAAGACCTCGGACCCGTACTACGAACAGGGGTCATTCCCCACCAACTCCGTCTTCGTCCCGGCAGCAGACGGCCAGGTCCCGGGCCAGACGTGGAACACCTACGACGGAAACGGGCGCGTCGTGCGCTCGGAGTTCCGCTCCTACGGGAACCTCCAGTGGGCCACCAGCACCGCCTACCCTGGCGCTGACCGCACCGACGTCACCCCTCCCTCGGGCTCCACGCCAACCTCGACCGTGACGGATGCCCGAGGCCGCACCACCGCTCTGGGGCAGTACCGGACGGCAACTGCAACCGGGGACCTGGCCGACGCGGACGTCACCAGCTACGGATACACGCCGACCGGTCTCACCGCGTCCCGGACCGACAGCAGCGGCAACGCCTGGAACTACTCCTACGATCTGCTTGGGCGTCAGACCTCGGCCTCCGACCCGGACACCGGTGTGACCCGGACGTTCTACGACGTCAACTCGCGCGTCGACCATATCGTCGACGCCAAGAACAACACACTTTCCTACACCTACGATCTGCTCAACCGTAAGACCGGCACGTTCAACGGTGCCGTGGCACCCGCGAACCAGCTGGCCTCCTGGAGCTACGACACCCTCGTCAAGGGCCAGCCCACCTCCTCGACCCGCTACGTCGGCGGAGCCGGCGGCACGGCCTACACCAAGGCCGTCACCGACTACGACACCGCCTACCGTCCTCTCGGCTCATCGATCACCATCCCGTCCGCCGAGGGCGCACTCGCCGGTACCTACACGACGACCAACACCTACAGCCCGGTCATCGGCTCCCTGAAGACGGTCAGTGTCCCCGCCGCCGGCGGCCTGCCGGCAGAAACCGTCAGCTACGGCCGGACCATCACCGGCCTGCTCACCGCGGCCGCCAGCCTCAGCAAGGCCGTCATCGCCAAGGTCGAGTACGACGCGCTCGCGCGCCCCGTGCGTACGACGGTCGGCCAGTACGGCAAGCAGGTCGTCTCCACCCAGCAGTACGACTGGGCCACCGGACGGGTCATCAACAGCTTCACCGACCGTCAGGTCGGAACCGTCTCGGTCGACCAGACCAGCTACACCTACACCCAGTCCGGCCAGATCACCTCGGCCACCACCATCCAGGACGCCTCGGCGACCGACACCCAGTGCTTCACCTATGACCACCTCCGCCGGCTGACCGGCGCCTGGACCGACACCGCAGGCACCTTCACCACCGCCGACTGGACCGACTCCTCGGGCGAGGTCCACGGCACCGGCAGCTCCACCACCGTGCCCGGTGTCGGCGGCTGCAACAACGCGAACGGCCCGGCCACCGTCAACCCCGGTGGACGGACCATCGGCGGCCCGGCACCTTACTGGAACACCTACACCTACGACGCGACCGGCAACCGCACCGGCCTCGTGCAGCACGACATCACCGGCAACAGCCTCAACGACATCACCACGACCCAGACCTTCGGAGCCGCCAAGAGCACCAACTCCCTCACCAGCGCCCCCAACACCGGCGGCGGAACCGGCGGGCCCCATGCCCTGCTCACCTCCACCACCAGCGGGCCAGCGGGCACCAAGGCCGTCAGTTACCAGTACGACGCCAAGGGCAACACCACCGCCATCACCGACACCGGCGGCACCACCACCCTGGCCTGGAACGGCGAGGACAGGCTCGACTCGCTCGCCAAGACCGGCCAGGCCGCTGCCACCACCTACCTCTACGACGCCGACGGCAACCAGCTCATCCGCCGCAACCCCGGCAAGACCACGCTCAACCTGCCCACCGACGAGCTCACCCTCGACACGGCCAGCGGCTCCACGAGCAACGTCCGCTCCATCACCGCCCCGGGCGGACTGACCTACACACGCGTCACCGCCGCCATCGGCGGAGGCACCGTCCTGATCCAGGCCGCCGACCCGCACGGCACCAACGGCGTCCAGGTCAACACCAACGCGACCCAGACCGTCACCCGCCGCCCCACCGACCCCTTCGGCAACCCCCGCGGCACCCAGCCTGGCACCAACCAGTGGGCCGGCACCAAGGGCTTCGTCGGCGGCACAAAGGACGACACCACCGGACTCACCAACCTCGGCGCTCGCCAGTACGACCCCGTCCGCGGACGCTTCATCAGCCCCGACCCCATCTTCGACACAGCCGACCCCCAGCAGTGGAACGGCTACGCCTACAGCAACAACAACCCCGTCAACCTCTCCGACCCCAGCGGCCTTCGCCCTGAGGGCAAGTGCAGCGGAAACTGCGCCAACGTCGACGGCAGCGTCGACCTCTGGGCAGGCGGCCCCGGCAACTACCAATACGCCAACATCAAGGTGGCGGAGGACAACGACGACTACGTCATCACCACCCAGTACATCAACTTCAGCCACCCGGCCGCATCCGCCATTGCCCAGGACCGGGTCGCGAAGCCGAAAGAGGCCAAGCCCACCTGTTACTACGCCATGGGGGCCAAGTACAACTGCGGGTCAGGCGTGTCCACGGGGTCGACGAACTGGAACTACCCGTCGACCTACATGAAGGTCGACAGGGGAAAACTGGAAAGCTGGCAGAAGGTCTTCGTCGGCGCAGTCGGGATCATCAGCCTCGCATTCATCGCCGCTCCTATTGCCGTCGAAGCGGCCCCGGCTTGCCTCGCAGCCATCATCGAGTGCGGCGCCCTGGTTGCTGACGTTGCTTCGGGAGAAGCTGCGGCAGGCAGCACGGCCCTCGCCGGCGCGGGAATAGCCACAACCGCAACAGCGGCGCGGATGCTGGCTTGCGGCGGTCGAAACAGCTTCACACCCGACACACCAGTTCTCCTCGCCGACGGAACTTCCAAGCCCATCAGCGAAGTAAAACCCGGGGACAAGGTCGTCGCCACCGATCCGGAATCCGGGAGCACAAACGCCGAACCGGTAACCAACACCATCACAGGATCAGACGACCGTGACTTCACTGATCTGACAGTCGCAGATCTGGCCGATCCCACCAAGACCTCAACCATCACCTCCACCCAAGGGCACCCTTACTGGGATGAAACCACACGGCGCTGGACCGAAGCAGGAGACGTCAAGACCAGCGAGCAACTGCTGACTGCAGACAGAAAGACCGTCTCCGTTCTCCAGGTCAGCACGTACCACACCAATCCCCAATCGGCCTACAACCTCACCGTCGCCAACCTCCACACGTACTATGTGCTGGCGGGCGAGACTCCGGTGCTGGTGCATAACGCTGGCGGCGATGACCCGGCAATTCCGAACATTGTCCAGCAGCGAATTCAGGAAATCCTGGCTGGGCAAGCGCAACCAAGGCCGAATGGTGCTGGCACCGGTCCTGACAGGTTCGAGGTCAGAACAGGAAATAACCCCACCCCTGGCGCGCACGCGCGAAAGTGGGGACCTTCGGCGCCCGGGGCTAACGACTCGGCGTTGATCTACGACATGGGTGATGGGAAAAATAAGTATCGGATTCTCGTGAACAGGTATGGTGATATTGGCTGGGTGGACAATCACAACTACAAGAACATAAAGCTATACACGCCGGGCTGCTAGCGCAAAGAGATCCCGCGCGGCCTGACCGAGTGAATGAATCGTCGTAATCTTGCATGAGGCCGGCCGGGTGATTCCGGTCGGCCTCTTGCGCGGCGGTAATTCAAGGGCCCTCGGGCGACTTGCTCTCAGGGCGCGGCGGCCGTCATGTTTTCTGATGCGTGGTGACGGGTTGATATTATCCAGTAGCGGTTGGGCGATCACGGGTTGCAGCCGCAAATCTGATGGTCAATCAGATTTCCTGCGAGTGCCGCGTTTCAGCTGCTGCAACCCTGCGGGTTGATGGTGGGGGAGCTAGTTATTATTTTCGTGCAAAATCGAGTGCTTGAGAGGCTGAAATGGAGCGGATTACTGATGGGCAGATTTCGCAACTGGTCAAGTTTGTATATGCTCGAATCCTCGGTGCCGATTCACTTCGAGAAGATGAAGCCCACCGCACGGCCACTGCGCTCCGTCTGATTACAGACAAGCAGGTTGCGGCTATTCGCTACTACCGCGCCTCTCCGCCTGAAACTGCTGCGGTATCTGAGGTTCACGCGACTGCCTCATGGAACCTTCTGGTCTCTGTCGCTAAAATCTGGCGAGACCATTCGGAGTTTCCGATCGGCGCCGCGATAGAAACGTTTGAATTTGAGGCCGAGAATCCTCTTATGCCGGCAAGCTGAACATGGATCGGTCGGTGGGGTGGCCTGAATGGGTAATCGCCAGCGATTCGGCTATCCGGAGAATTGCCTCGGCGTCCCAGTCTTAAGTTCAGTCGAACTAGATCCCATGCTAGAAGCCCCGCCGAAAAATCATCGGCGGGGCTTCTAGGCGTCTTGACGGCAGTAGTTGACGGCAACGTCAGCGGACGGGTGCTGCACAGAGTGGTGGGTCATCGCCGTCGTCGGGCCCGGCGGTGGCCTCTGAGGGGTTGTGGAGGACGCGGCCGAGGAGGTCGATGGCGTCGCGCTGGAGGTGGAGTCGGACGTGTAATGGTGACGTCGGGTATTGGAACTGTCCGAATGCCTGCGTGCAGAGTTGGGTGGAGCGGGCTCACAGGTAGTCGAAGAAGCGGGTCCACCAGGTTGGTGGGTGCTCGGGTGGGTAGTAGGCGGCGAGATTGCTGGTGCCGTTGTATCGGGTCCAGAGCAGGTGCTCGGAGACCGCGATGTAGCCGAGCGCTTCCACTTCGTCCTTGATGCGGCGCCGGTCGGCGGTCTCGAAGAGGAGGTTCTCTTCTTCCTCGTCGTAGCTGCCAGGGTTCCCCAGCGTCACGGTGACGAGGGCGCCGAAGTTGCTGACACGGATGGCGATGTGGTCGCCGCTGGCCGTCGCCGTGGTGGGAATGACGATCGTCCCGTGGTGGCTGGCGTCCTGGACGCCTCGATCGACGGAGCAGGTGCACTGGAACCGTTGATTCAGCCTGGCTGCGAGCTGGTCGAATCGGGCCCGGGTCGCGGCGTGGTCGTAGTTCTGAGGGAACTCCATGTGGTCGGGATCGTCGAGGTCCCTCAGCAGAGCCCAGATGTGCTGGTCATCGAGGGGCATGATCATCGTCTCCGTGTTGGTGGGTGTGGTTGATGCGGTGGCTGACTTCGGCGGCGTAGTTGGTCCAGTCGCCGGCGGAGAGTCGCTGCCAGGTGACGGCGACGTCTGTGTGGATGCCGAGGGTGCGGGCGAGGATCGCGGCGGGGATCTCGGTGGCGAGTTGGAAGAGTGCGGTGCTGCGGGCCTGGTTGGGGTGGATTCCGAGGTTGTTGAGCCGTTGGGCCAGTTGTGTGGTGCTGATCGGGCGTCCGGGTTGGCCGCCGGGGAAGAGCCAGGGCGATGGCGTCAGTGCCCCGATGGTCGCGTGACCTTTGCGGTTCGCGGTGACGGCGCGGGCGAGCGCGGCTACTGGTTCGGGCAGCTGGATAGGGGCTTGGCCGAGGTGGAGGCGCACTCCTTGAGCGTCGGCTTCGACGTCCGTGGTGGTGAGGCGGCTGATCGCTGCGGGTCTTTGGGCGTAGAGGAGGAGAAGCAGTCCGGCGAGGCGGTCTTCGGCTTTGAGAGCGCCGTCGTGCAGGAGTCGGCGTGCGGTGTCCCATCGGTGCTGGTCGTCCAGGGGCTGGGTCGGGCCGCTCCAGCGGTGGGCGGGGGCGTGGATGGTGGTCAGCTTGTTGGTGCGGGCCCAGCGGATGAAGTGGCCGGCGGTCTTGCGGTAGGTGGCGGAGTCGTCGGTGAGCCAGCGGTCGAGGTCACTTTGTCCGCAGGTGGCCAGGGCAAGGTTGTGGGTGGAGAGCCAGCTCAGGAAGGCGACGGCCGCGTGGGTGCGCTGGCGGATGGAGTTGAACTGCTGCAGCGTGGCGGGTTGGCCGTTGTTCTTGGCGCGCAGTCGCCTGACGAGGTGTCGGGTCGTATAGCGGTGGAGGAGTCTGCGCTGGTCGGGGTCCTGTTGGGAGGTGATCAGGTCGGCGAGGAAGCGTTCGGTGCGGGCCATGTGTTCGTCGCGTTCGGGCAGGGCGCCGGCGCTGACGAGTACCTGACGCAGGTGCGCGAGGGGCTGGGTGTCGGGCAGTTCGTCGAGGGCTTGGTGGGTGAGTGGACGTCGGCCTGCGGCAAGGTCGGCGAGGACCGGGGCGACGGAGGGCTTGTTCAGCCAGCGCCTGGCGGTGATGGGGTATTCGGCGGTGGCGATGTTGTGCCGGAGGGCCTGGAGCCCGGGGTGGAGGGTCGCTGTTGGAGGCCCCAGCAGCTCGTTGAGGCGCTGGTTGATCAGGCAGCGGGCGCACTGGCCCGGGTGCGGATGGTCGGGATCGGTGCAGGTGGGGCAGGTGTGCCAGACCTCGGGGGCGGTGCAGTCGGCGCAGAGGGGTTCGGCGAGGGTCCCGGAGATCACCGCTGAGAGGCGGCCGCAGGCCGAGCAGGAGGCGGTGCGGCGTTGACAGGTAGGACACCAGGGGCGACCGGTGGTGCGGGAGGTGCCGCAGGGTCTGTTCTCGCCGCAGATGGAGCAGGTCGCGGTGCGCAGAGCGGGGCAGCTCGGGCAGATCGGACCGTCTGGCGTGTGGGTGTTCACCAGACGTAGGCGGCCGCAGTTGATGCGGGTTTCGAGGTTCGCGGGGTCGGTGATCAGGCAGTTCGGACACAGCGGTCGGCCCTGGTCGTCGCGGGTGGCGGGTTCACGGTGGGCCCCACAGCGCGAGCAGTCCTGGAGGCGGCTGTGGGCGATGCAGGTGCGGCAGACCCGCTGACCATCGAGTGGCTTGTCGATGCGGACGACTCTGCAGCAGCGGGGACAGGCGGGTTGGACGACTCCGGCGATGCCCGCGGTGTGCAGGAGGTCGATCAGCCGCAGAATGGCGCGAAGGGGTGCGAGGTGCCCGTCCCCGGTCAGCAGGCCGGGATCGGTTTCCAGGGCCCAGGCGAGTTTCTGCTGGTAGGAGGGGCGTGGTGCCGAGCGGCGGACCGCGTCGGCTATCGCCCCGCGATCGGCGGCCGGGTCCAGAGCGCTGACCAGCGTCTGGATGACCGTGATCGGATCCCGGTCGTCGAGGTCCGGACACATCTTGCAGCGCGGCCGCCCGGCGCGATCCCGCGTCGCGACACGCCGGGTGTTTCCGCAGGCGCCGCAGGGCTCGGGCTGCGGTCCGCAGATCCAGCAGTACCAGTCCTGCCCACGGCGCTGGAGGGTTCGCATCGACTTGCCGCAGTCGGCGCAACAGGGAGGCGAGATGTGCGAGGCGCCTGCCTCGCGGAGCGCGATGAGCAGGTCACCGACGGCCCGGGGCGCCGGCGAGCGGCCGTCGGTCAACACGCCGGGACGCCCAGCCAAGTGGGACGCGAGACGGCGGGCCTTCGCCCGGCCGCCCGCGATGCCGGTGACCACGGTGCGGATCTGCTCGGTCCCCAGCTGAGGTTCGATGGCCGCGACCAAGTCCACGATCGTTCCGATCGGATCGGAGACCGCCCGATCAGGGTGTCCCGTGGTAGTCACGGTCGCTCGACACCACGGATGCGGGCCCGCTTGGGCCGAAGATCACCAACACCGGCCTCGGCGCCGACTGCCTTCTTTGTTCGGCTGGTTGCTCCGGCACCGGCCGCGGCCACGGGTTCGATGAGGTCGTCCATGGTGCAGTCCAAGATGTCGAGCAGGGCCATGAGGATCCTCAGGCTGAGCCGTTCAGGGCGCTCGACGACGAGTCGGTAGACCTGACTGGAGGACAAGGTGATGCCGCGTTTGTCCAGCAGCGGGATGAGGTCGGTGGTGGAGAACAGCCCTCGGTCGGCCATGACCTTGCGCAGGTGCCAGTGGTAGTCGAGCTTGGCGGCCATCAGCGGTCCTTGTCTGCGGAGGTGGTCGGCGCGAGCACGGGCGCGAGCGCCTTATGGAGCATGGTGTTCATGAAGTCGTCGCTGACGTGGGTGTAGATGGCGGTCGAGCTGTCGTTCTCGTGACCGACCTGCTGCTGGATGAAGCGGCGGTCGACACCGTCCTCGGTGAGGTGGGTGACATAGGCGTGACGGGCGGAGTGGGCGACCAACTCCTTCGGGAGCTTCAGCGCGTCTCGATAGGCGACGAACCGGGCGTTGATCTCCGCCGGCTTGATCCGGCCACCCCGCTCGGTCACCCACAGCGCGGGGTGTTCCTCGCAGCCGAACCGCGGCTGGACGTTCTCGACGTAGTCGGCGACGGCCTCCACCACCCAGTCCATCACCGACAGCACGTTCCGACGCCTGGGCGGCTGACCCTTCTTCGCTTTGCCGTAACGGACGTTGAGCGTGCCGTACCGGCCGAACTGAGGAGCCGAGGCATTGCGGCCGAAGTCCACCAGATCAAGCTTGGCCGCCTCGGTGCGGCGCAGGCCCCACCCGTAGATGACCTTGAACAGGGTGGCATCCCGGTAGGCGGCGAGGGCTCCCTTGCGCTTCGCGCGCACCGCCCGGTCGACCTGGTCGTCGGCGTAGTCGAGGAACCGCTGGATCTCTTCCCAGGTGAACGGCCTCGCCTCCGGCTTGCCCTCGTAGTCGTTCAAGTGGGCGATGGTGGTGAGGTCGGCCCAGGGCGCGGTACCGGTGTTGCCACCGGCCCGTCTCCCCGGACCGCCTACCCGAACCCGACGTGCCGATCTCCCGGCATCGGGCTCTCCACGTGCCTTGCCCAGTGGTCAGCCGCACGCGGCGGCCACCTCATTCAGAGTCCAAGGGGTCGCGATGGTGTTGCCGCGATAGCGGTAACGGGTCACCGCGACGCTGGATGCGCCGCTGAATACGACTCCCCGGTAGGCGAACCGCCACCCCTGATCACAGAAGCGACGACGGAGTTCGTTCATCCCGATCGCATTGCGCCCACTCTCGTACTTGCTACGAATCCAGCGCATGATCCGGCCCCAAGCGAGGCTGTCAACAGCGCCGAACACGTGCTTGGACACCGCGTATCGGAAATAGTTTGCCCACCCGCGCAGAGTCCGGTTGAGGCTGCTAAGCAGCTCGTCCAGGTCCATATGCCGGGTCGATCTGTACGTCTTCTCTTTCACCTTGTCCTTGATGGCCTGAACGGCCTTCTTGGATGGGGTGGTGTAGACGTATTGCTTCGACGTGCCTCGCTTCTGCCGTCTCCGGATGTGGAAGCCGAGGAAGTCAAAGCCCTCGTCAATGTGGACAACGCGTGTCTTCTCCTGCGACAGGCGCAGCCCCAATGGCGCGAGCACGTCTGCCACTACCTCGCGCAGGGCCTCGGCATGATGCCGCTGCCCCGACACGACCAGGACAAAGTCATCCGCGTAGCGGATGAGCTTCCAGATCCCGAGGCCGTGCCTCCTGCGCGTGCGCCGTTTTCCGTCCGTCCCCATCTCCTGCTGCCATTGCTGGTCGAAATGTTCGTCCAGCGCAGACAGGGCGATGTTGGCGAGCAACGGCGAGAGAATCCCGCCCTGCGGGGTTCCTGCGAGTGTTTCTTCCCTGTCGCCAGCGGTCGTCATGACCCCCGACTTCAGGAACGCCTTCACGAGAGCGCAAACGCCCTTGTCCTTGACTCTTCTCCGCAGACGGTCCATCAATGCCGTGTGATCGATTTCATCGAAGCAGGCTTTGATGTCCGCCTCCAATACCCACTCGTATCGACGCGGGTTAGAGGTGAAGAAGTGAATCTCGGAGATGGCGTCGTGTGCCCGTCGATTCGGGCGGAACCCATACGAACAAGGCTTGAAATCTGCCTCGAAAATGGGTTCCAACACTGCTTTGAGGCTTGCCTGGACTACCCGGTCAGCGACGGTGGGGATACCGAGTTTGCGCAGTTTCCCGCCCGCCTTCGGAATCATCACCTGTCGCACCTCGACCGGCCGGAACACGCCGGACTTCAACGAGTCCCGGATACTCTCCAGGAAAACCTCCACCCCGATCCAGGTCTTGATCTGGGCAACGGTCGCCCGGTCGATCCCTGGAGTCCGCGCTCCGACGTTGCTCGACACGCGTTCCCACGCGTGCATCAGGAACGCCGGATCGTAAACAAGGTTGAACAGATCACCGAATCGGCGGGTAGAGTCCTCACCCGCCCACTGGTGCAATTTGATCTGCATCCTCCGTACCGCGAAGTGCGCCGAATCTTCATCCGGCCACTGCACGGCGCTAGCATTCACCAGCGCATCTTCGGACATTACATACTCTCCTCAACTGGCACGCTGCCGCCCTTCCCCATGCTCCGGGCTTTCCCCGGGTCGGAGTACTACGGCGGCTCCGCCCCATACGAGCCTTCGGCAGGCATCACGCCTATCCCCATCCCGGCCGCTGGCTGCCGGCCGATGACGTGGAACGGTCCCGCATGGTTCCCACGTTCACTGCTGTCCGATCGACGGGTTAGGTACCCGGCTCTACCCCTGCGGCATCGCCACGGCTACGCCGTAGACATTCACCGTGGCCTCCTGACCCGAACTGGAAAGACCCGACCAGGAGTTCCTCGCCCAACGAAAGACGAGTGCGCACCGCTAACCAGCCCATATCCACCGGGTTTGAGCTGGTGCCACGTCAAGAGGTGTAACGACACCGGTTCCTCGCGTATACCTTCCCGTCTCGCTCACCGCGCTCGGCTCATCCGGCAGTTCCGAACCGACGCGACTTTGTCGAGGCTGCTCCCACCCTCCCCGGTGATCCCCGGGTCAGGCTGCCTCCAGCTTCATCCCGCCGCTACGACGGCGAGAAGATGGATGGTCTTGCACCTCCATTCGGAAACAACAGCGCCTCGTGGCGCACTTCCACTCATGGCAGATCGCCACCGGATGGGTGCCGAAGGCGTCCTCGCAGGCCACCGCCCAGCCGTAGCGGCCATCGATCAGGAACTCGCTGAACAGCCGCAGACTGCCCTGGTAGCTGCGGATCGTGGACGGCGCCAGGTGCTTCTCGCTGGTCAACCACAGTGACCACTCGTCCACATGCCCCGGCGTCCAGGCCCACGGGTACTCGTTGGTGTGCTCCAGAAACCGGCGCACGAGCCGTTCCCGAGGCGTGACCGTGTCCTCGCGCAGCCCGCGGGCGGCCTGCTGGGCCCGCCAGCCCCGCAGCATCGCCTCGACCATCGCGTCCTGCAGACGCAGCTGGACCACCCCGGAGACCAGCTCCAGATGCGCCGCCCCTGCCAGGTCGGCACGTCGCTGAAGACCCACTTCCGCCCTCCCTTCCAGAGGGCAAATCCTGCATCAGATGGGATCGGGCTGCCAAACTCCCAGCTCAGGCAGCCAAACTGAAGGAGGATCGAGCCCCCGTCAGACAGTGCTCTGACCTCGCAGCCTGCGGTTTCTCGCCCATCTGATGCAATTCCCGAGGGTTTGCGTAGACGGTGGCGGTGACGCCGATGTGGGCGTGGCCGAGGAGTTCTTTGATGACGACGAGTTCGACGCCTTGTTCCAGGAGGAGGGTCGCGGTCGAGTGTCGAAGGTCGTGGAAGCGGATCTGGCGGAGTCCTGCGCGGTGGAGGAGCGCGTTGAAGTGCCGGGTGAGGGTGGCTGGTTCGATGGGGTGGCCGTCGGGTCGGGTGAAGACGTGGCCGCTATCCACCCAGCCCGCGCCGGCCTTCTCCTTCTCCTGGGCCTGCTGCTTCCTGTGGGCGCGGAGTGAGAGCAGGCAGGGGGCCGGGAGGGCGATGCGGCGTTCGGAGCTGACTGTCTTGGCGGGGAGGGTGGTGAGGCCGCCGGTGCGGGTGCGCTGGAGGGTGCGGCGGATGCTGGCGGTTCCGCTGCCCTGGTCGAGGTCTTCCCAGCGCAAGCCAAGGAGTTCGCCCTTGCGCAGCCCGGTGCGCAAGGGCGACGAACAGCGCGTGGAGGCGGTGGCCCTGGGCAGCGGTGAGGAGGGCGCGGGCGACGTTGCGCGGGATCTCCTCCTCCCTGACAGCGCGTTCCAGAGCGGACTTGAGCACGGAGTGGATGTAGGCGAGGGTCGGCGGGGAGAGCCGCTTGCCGCAGCACGTGCCGGTGGTGCAGCAGCGGGGCTGGTCGCAGGCGGAAGCGAGGCCGCAGGTGCAGCACTGGCAGGTGGTGCCGAGTTGTCCCCGCGAGATGGGTGCAATCCAGGGTCACGGTCCAGCAGTCAGCCCGGGCGAGGTTCAGGGTTCGTGTGTCTACAGCGTCGAGGGGACCGCCAGCAGGCGCCCGGAGTCGGAGGCGCGGCCGATGCGAGCTCCGATGTGCCGCAGGGTGGGTGGGGCCGGCGGGGCTGCCAACTGTGCGCAAAGATGGGCGATTTACGCAAGGGCGGGCAGGTGGAGGTGGGGTCGTCCGGGTGGGGGGCGTGGGCGGTGTGGCGGGTGCGACCTGGGGTGGAGGGGGTTACGTCGCGGGCAGGACGCGGTGGGGGTGGGGGCGGGCCTAGCGTGGCGGTATGTCGACAACTTCTCGGTGGCGGAATGCTGTTCTGCTCGCCGTGCCCATTGCCGTCCTGGTTTCGCTGGCCGGTCCGCAGGCCGCGCTGGCGGCTTCCCCGACGGTCGGAACGCTCTCGTTGAGTGCGGCGGCCGAGGTGCCACAGGTACCGCAGGTGCCCGCGCCGACGACGCGACGGGCGATCGGTGCCACGTCCGTCCACTTGGTGGACAAGGCCCGGCACGACCCCTGGCGGGCGGACGTCGCCAGCCGTGAACTGATGGCCACCCTCTGGTACCCGGCGCAGTCCGCGCGCGGGGAGCACGGGGAGCAACTGCCTTACGTCTCGCCAGAGGTGTCGTCCGCCCTGTTCGGCACTCCGGCTGTCAGCGAGGTGCGGACGGGCGTGAAGGCCCGTACGGTGCCCGCGCCCGGGCGGCACCCCGTGGTGGTGCTCTCCCCCGGTTACGGCTACAGCCGCACCTCGCTCACCGCCCTCGCCGAGGACCTCGCGGCCCGGGGCTACGTGGTGGCCGCGCTGGACCACACGTACGAGACGGTCGTGCAGTTCCCCGACGGGCGGGTGGAGACCTGCCTGATCTGCGATCAGGTGGACGACCGGCGGGCGGCCGAGGTCACCCGCAGTCGGGCGAAGGACATCAGTTTCCTGATCGACAAACTGACCGCGCCCGGGCCGGGGCTGGTCCGCGGGTTGCAGGTCGACCGCTCCCGGATCGGCGCGGCCGGCCACTCGATCGGCGGCGCGAGCGCCGTCGAGGCGATGAGCGAGGACCGGCGGATCCGCGCCGCCGCCAACCTGGACGGCGACTTCTTCGCCCCGCTGCCCGCCGACGGCCTCGCCCGCCCGGTGCTGCTGCTCGGCGCCCAGCGGCACGCCGGCAGGCCCGCGACGGCCAACTGGGACGAGACCTGGCAGCGCCTGACCGGCTGGAAGCGCTGGCTGGACCTGCCGGAGGCCGGCCACCTGTCGTTCTGCGACATGCACTGGCTGGTGGACTCCCTCGGCGTCCGTGACCAGCTGCCGCCCGACACCACCCCGGAGCAGTACGGCACCATCAAGGGCGACCGCGCGCTCGCCGCCACCCGGGCGTACCTCGGCGCGTTCTTCGACCGGCACCTGCTCAACCGCCCGAGCCGACTGCTGGACGGGCCCTCGACGGCCTTCCCGGAGGTTCGCTTCGCCAAGTAGCAAGTGGCGATTAGCGAGTGGCAAATGGCGGGTGGCGGGTGGCGGGTGGGCCGCAAACCGCGCGGCGGGCCGGGGCACCCGATCAGGTGATTCGGCCGCCGCAGGGCCGTGACCTGCGGCGAATCGGGGCAGTCCTCCGGCGCAGCCGCCATCCGCGGCGGTTCCCCGGACACTCTGGAGTGACGACATGCGACGGATCAGCAAGGCGCTCGGCGCGGTGGCCCTGGCCGCGGTGGTGGCAGTGGCGGTGCCCGGCTCGGCCCAGGCGGCCACCGGTCAGCTCCGGGTCGGCTTCAAGTCCTACAACAACCCCTCGGGTTGCTACGGCAGCGACATCTGGCCCCTCATCGTCGAGAACCGCACCGACAAGTCCGCCCAGGTCTACGACCAGCCGGGCTGCGCGGGGTCCGTCATCGCTGTAGTACCGCCGGGCGAGAGCGGGACGTTCGAATTCGGCGCGAGCGTGAAAATCGACTGACCCTTCCGGACACGCAACGAGGCCGGTCGACCCGACGTGATGCCGGGTCGACCGGCCTCCTCGGTTCGCTCCCGTCGTCACCGGGGCGGCGACATCATGACGTGTTCATGCGAATGGGCCGATACGCAGGTGGATCGCAGGGGAACTGTCTGCGGAGTCCCGTCCCCCACCCAGGAGGTCCCCTCATGAAACGACTGCTCCTCGCCGCCGGCATGGCCACCGCCGTCCTGAGCCTGACCGGTGTCGGCGCCGCCGGCGCGGCCGACGGGGCCGACGGGGGCGTGCACGGCGCCCCGGGCAAGCGGGTCGGTGGAGTGATCCGGTGCGATGAGGTGAGCAGCGAGCCGCCGAACGTGTTCGGCCGCTCCTGCGACAGCACCACCTGGGGCCCGCTGAGCGACTTCGTCGTCATGGACCGGACGACGCGCGCGGCGTACCAGTGTCAGACCGGCTGGGCCGAGGGCTCCCTGTGGGTGAACGGCCAGAACTGCCGCCCCATCCCCGCCTGATCGGCGGTCGGCTCCGGATGTCGGCGCGATCGACACCCAGTCGCCACTGTGGAACCAGAACGGCCGGTCGGCTGTCGAGTCGACCGGCCGTTCTGCTGCGGCGAATCGGCACAATCCTTTGACCAGCAGCGATCCACCCGAGCGCCAGGCCAGCAGCGATCTACCCGAGCCCTGGACCAGCAGCGATCCACCACCGCACCGGATCAGCCGCCCAGGGCGCCCTTCAGCCAGGGGGCGATCACGGCCATCGCCTCGCCGAAGCGCGAGATGGCGCAGTGGCCGGTGTCCGTGATCAGTTCGACCCGGGTGTCCCGGCGGCCCTGGAACACCAGGGTGTCGTCCAGGGGGACGTGGACGTCCTCGGTGCCGTTGACCACCAGCATCGGCCCGTTGGCGTCCTGGTCCAGCAGCGGGCGCAGGTCGAAGGCCGCGAAGGCCGCGTCGAGCTCGGCCCTGCTCGGCGCGGCGTCGAAGCCCAGGGCGTTGCCGACGATGCCGTCCATGCCGAAGGCGAAGCCGCGACCGGGAGCGAAGGAGCGCTCCACCGGGCCGCCGAGCACCACGGAGGCGTCCACCGATCCCGTCAGTCCGGTCCGGGCGGAGTAGTAGCCGCCCATCGAGATGCCGAAGTGGCCGACCTTCCCGTTGCCGGCCGCGCGGGCGAAGGAGACCAGTCCGGCGATCACCTCGGCCCCGCCGTCCAGGGTCATCGGCAGGTGGGCGGTCTCGCCGGTGCCGGGGAGGTCGAACAGCAGCAGCCGCGCCGGCAGGGTGAACGCGAGCTGCTCCCACATGCCGTGCAGGTCGGTCTTCCAGGAGTCCACGCCGCCGCTGGCCAGCACGACCGGCGCGTCGGCGGGCAGGCCGGGGGCGGCCATCAGGTGGATCGGCAGGGTGGCGTCGCCGCCGCGGTACGGGACGGTGAGCGTGCGGCGCTCGAACTGCACCGGGAAGCCGGGTGCCGCGAGGACGTACTGCTCGACCTGGCGGGCGAGCGCGGTGCGCTTCGGCTCGTCGGCGAGCGAGGGGAACTTGGCCCAGCCGTACGCCTGCGCGGCCAGGCGGTGGCGCCCGGCCTCGGCGTGCCGGGCGGCGAGGGCGGACCACTCGTACACCCAGCCGCCGGGCCGGTCGGGCCACATCTCGGTGACGGCGGCGCGGACCGCGTCCACCTCGTCGGCGGGGAGGCCGAGGGTCATCTGCGGGTAGCGCTCGACGAACAGGTCCTGCGGGTCCAGGGGCCAGGTGAAGGACATAGTGGTGCCTCCTGCTGCGCTTAAAGCCGGGACGCTTGCATTAGTGACTATGCGCCCGAGCGGCGCCTAATGCAAGCACTCTTGCGTTAATGTGGTGGCCGAGGTGATCGACACATGACCGAAGAAGGGCCGGAGCCGACGCCGGAGCCGATCCGCCGCCGCCCGGGCGGCCGTGCCGCGCGCGTCCGCCAGGCCGTCCTGGCCGCCGCCACGGAGGTGCTGGCCGAGGAGGGCATCGACCGGCTCAGCATCGCCGGGGTCGCGGCCCGCGCAGGGGTCAACGAGACCACGGTGTACCGGCGTTGGGGCAGTCGGGAGAAGCTCGTACTGGACGCCATGCTCACCGGCAGCAACGAAGGCATCCCCGTCCCCGACACCGGAGCCGTCCGCACCGACCTGGCCGCCTTCGCCCGCGCGCTGGCCGGGTACCTCGCCACCCCGACCGGCCGGTCCGTCGCCCGGGCGGCCGCACTCAGCTCCGACGACCCCGACCTCGCCGAGGCCTGGCAGACCTTCTGGCAGTCCCGCCTCGACCAGGCCGGCGTCATCGTCAGCCGAGCCGTCGAACGCGGGGAACTCCCGACGGACACCGACACGGCCCTGGCACTGGAACTGCTCTGCGCCCCGCTCCAGACCCGCTGCCTGCTCGGCCACCGCCCGATCGAGCCGGATCTGCCGGAGCGCTTGACGGACATTGTGCTGGACGGCCTGCGGGGAGGAACCAAGGGCTGACCCTCAGCCGCCGGGAGCCGGCCCCGCCGGGGCAGCGCCATCCCCGAGGGCCCCTCGAAACCACGAGGAGGCCCCCCGGGGCCTCCGGACAGCGAAGAGGCCGGTCGATCCGACGTCATGTCGGCTCGACCGGCCTCTTCATGGTCCGACGACCTGTGACTCGTCCGCTGCCGCATGCGGATCGACCCATCGCTGAGCCGTGAGGTCCTGGGCGAGGTCCGGCCCGCGGTGAAGTCGACAGAGCAATCGTCAATCTCCAACGGCAGTGGATACGGCGGTTCGAGCGTGGCGCCCCACAGTCCCGTACGCGGCGGTACGGCGGATGTCCAGGTCGGCAGGCGTGCCCCAAGTGAGGCCCTCAGCAGGAGCCGGGTGGCGGTTCGGCGGTGCCGCAGCGACCGTGGCTCACACAAGGCATCAAGGCCCGGGACAGACAGGGTTCAATCCTGTGAGGTCAGCAAGTCGAATGCGCCTCGGATGATGGCCTGGCCTTTCAGCGCCATGGCGACCTTGTCAGGGGCTGTACCGGCGTCCGAGACCATCAGGCTGGTGACCAGAGTGCGGTCGTCGCTCGTGTGTGCCAGGTAGTTCAGCGTGATGACGCCGGGTTCGCTGCCGCCTTTGTACCAGACGGTCGGGAATCGGGACGGGGCCAGATTCAGTCCGTCGTCGTTAAGGGTGAGTGCGTGCTCGATCTCGGGCTGGTCGAACCGCCACAGCGCCGCGTAGGCGTTGCAGATGTCGATCGGTGAGGCGAACCATTCGATCTGGTCGATCTTCCTCGGCTGGGGCCAGGTCTCGCGAACGTCGGGCAGGGGGAGTCGTTCAAGCTCCCGCAGCGCGGCGGAGCGGTGGTGTTCGGGCAGTGCCAGGTACTCGTCCGCGCGGGCCGGGTACTGGTTGGCCTTGAGTTGGAAGAACGCCTTGGTGGTCAGGCACGGAATGTTCGCTCGGGGCTGCTGGTGGCCGAACAGGTCCATTTGGTGCGCCACCGCGTCATGGCCGAGCCGGTGGATGAGGTGGTCGGTCGCGGTGTTGTCGCTGAGGGAGATCATGCAGTCGGCGGACTCGGCCATCGTGACCGCGGTGCCGGCCGGGTAGTCCTGCAGTCGGCCCGAGGGCAGGCTCTTGTGGTCATCGCGGATGACCAGCGATTCGTCCCAGGACGCTCGTTGTTCGCTGACGGCCTGCGCGAGCGCGCCCAGCACATACAGTTTGAACGCCGAGCCGATCGGCCGCTGGGTGTCGGCGCGCACACCGTGCACCAGCTCGCAGCGCCCATCCGGGCCGATCCGCGATGCTGCGAACGACACGCGGGCTCCCAACTCGGCCAGCATGTCGTCGACTTGGGTCCACGAAGAGAGCGGCGCCGCGT
Organism: Kitasatospora sp. NPDC088779; assembly: GCF_040685395.1. NCBI lineage: Bacteria > Bacillati > Actinomycetota > Actinomycetes > Kitasatosporales > Streptomycetaceae > Kitasatospora > Kitasatospora sp. NPDC088779. Next base: position 279,649 of record NZ_JBFBHW010000005.1, read on the forward strand.
CGGGAGTGAGGCTCACATCATTCACCAGGCCCGAGGGAGCCACACACACCCGTAGAAGGTAGTCACCGTCACGGCCACTGACCGCCGCCTGCGCGTGATCCCGACCCGACTCGACGATCTTGTTCAGGGTGAGCGGACCCAGTTGGTGCAGCACTGCGTTGAAAGCGTTCAGACCACCGCTGGCAGCCAGGAGTGGCGCCGCTATGTGGTCGTGGATCTCGGTGTCCGTCATCGGCACCCGGGCCGAGGCGTCCACAAGCCAGCCCACCTGGGCCTGGGCGGTCGGCGGTGGCGCGTCCGTACCGGGATTTTCGATCATTTTTGCCCCCTCCGCAGGGTAAGAGCCGAGGGAGGCGGTCCCGCTCTCGGCGATCGATTCAACTCTGCTGCTGCGAACCATACTTGTTCACGCGAGACCACGGGTTCCGGGAACCTGCTGGTGGATGGTCCCCACCGCGTCGACGTCGAATACAAGCCCCTGGCCGCCGGGCCGGTGCATCGCCAGGCCGGGCCGGGTTGCCGCCGATGTTGCCAATGTCGCCGATGTTGCCGATGTCGCCGATCTTCATATCAGCCCGCTGTCCGCGAGTGTCACACGCTTGTCGTCCCACCCCGATCACCCGGTGACGCCGTCGATTCCCCGCACAGGGTGGTTCTTCCGGAAACGCTCCCTTCGACAGCGCCCCCTCCGACAAGGTCCCCTCCCGGGAATTCGCCGACCGCGCTGTCCTGCGCAGCAGAGGGTTACCTGATCTTCGTCAGCGTCGATGTCGCGGGGAAGGACGTGGCGGCCCGGAGGTTCACCGTCTTCAACGTGTCGCCGATGAGCGTCCACTGGAAAGCGATCGAGGACATCACCTACCCCGGCAGGCTCCGCGACGACCTCCAGCGATTCGGCCGCGCCCCCTTCCGCTTCGCCCGGCCCCTGTCACCGCTCACCTGCCAACACCCGTCCCTCACCGGCCCAGGCACGTCGGCCTCACGGTTGGACGGCCGCCCGAAGACCCGGACGCAGCAGGGGAATGGGCGTTCGGTCGATGCCGCTGCGTCATCCGGGTGGACGGCGGGCGGTGTTCGGATCTCGGTGTGCCGCGGCGCGGGCTCCCTGGAGGTAGGGATGGTCTGCGCTGCCGGGTGGCAGCGGTTCGAAGAACCATGAACGGAGTGCTGGCCACAGATGATCAGGAAGCGCAAGGAACGGACCGGTGGCATGATCGCGCTGCCGCAGGCACCCGCCGTCTGCCCCGCAGGCGGGCTGTCGAAGAACGGACAGCGGGGGTGGGTGCGGGTCGGTGCCGCGCTGTCGCTGGGCGGCGTGCTGACCGCCGGGGCGATCGCGCCGACGCCCGCCCAGGCGACACCCCGGCAGAACCAGCAGGTCACCGACTTCTCGACGCCGGGTGACAGCTCGTACGTGATCACGCCGAACGTCACCTCCCTGCAGATCGAGGCATGGGGCGCGGGTGGCGGCGGCGCGGGCGGCGGCGGCGGGGCCGGTGGCGGCGGAGGAGGAGGCGGGGGTGGTACCGGCCTGTCCATCACCACCCGCACCGACGGCGGCGACGGGGGCCGCGGCGGCAATGCCGGGGGCGGCGGCGGGGGTGGGGCCGGCGGGGGCGGCGCCTACACCAAGTGCGTGTTCCCGCTGGACGAGACCCAGCCCCTCACCGTGACGGTGCACGTCGGATCCGGGCGGGTCGCCGCACGTGACGGCGCCGGCGGCCCCGGTGGGACGGGAGGCACCGGGGGGACAGAGGGAACCAACAACCTCGGCGTCAACGGCGGCAACGGCACTACCGGCGCCGGCGGCACGCAAGGCGTCTTCGGCGGGGACGGCGGCGAGTCACGCGTGTTCTTCCGGGGAGGTGTTCCGCCTCACACCCTGGAACTGGCGTTCGCCGGCCCTGGCGGCGGCGGCCACCAGGGCACCGGAGGGCGGCCCGGCGGCGCGGGCGGCGGAGGCGGTGGAGGCAGCATCCTGACCAGTTCGAACGGCACACCCGGCGCGAGCGGCGCCAACGGCAACGGTGGGACGGGCGGGACGGGCGGAGCACCCGCCACCCGGCCGGGAGCAGTGTGCCCCGAGGGTTCCGCGACGACGTTCTTCGGCGGCACCGCCGGTGGCGGCGGCACGGACGGCACGGGCGGAAACAACAGGGTGACAACCGGCGCGGGCGGGCCGGGCAGCACGGCCGGCGGGGTGCCGACCGGCCCCGCCGCTCCGGTACCGGGAGTCGGTATCGGCGGTAACGGCGGCACCGGCGGGACCGGCACCACCGGTGGATCAGCAGGTGCCGGTGGAACCTCCGGCATCGACCCCACAAAGGGTGGCGCCGCCGCGGCCGCCGGTGCGGGCGTGGCAGGCGCGGCGGGCGGCAACGGCTTCGTCAGGATCACCGCGATCCTGAGCTAGGACCGACAGGCCCACCGGGTCCGCACCGCGACGATCGCGCCGCGATGCGGACCCGGTTCCGGCACCCCGGGGTGTGGGCGGTCGTGTTCAGCACGACCGCCCACACCCGCGCACCAGGCCCCCGGGCGGGAGATGTCTTTCAATTCAGCAACCCTCGGCCCGCACACGGAACCTTTCGCGCACAACCCGCTCCCGAGGACGCGTCCGCCAGCCCGCGCTGTCGCTCACTCACGAACTCGGCCACGCCGCAGAGCGTGGGGGCAGGCGCACCGGGACGGCAGGCATCCGCTCGTGCCACCAACGGCCCAAACCCCATGACCCGCGTCCCCTGTATGGCCGGGGGCGCGTACCCGCGCCCCGGCCGGCTCGTTGAAACGCAGGTGAGCACAGCACTGCCGCCAGCGGGCCGTCACCGCCCCGCGCCGGCACCCGGCCGGTACGACGCGACCGGGAAGTCGATCACCGCCGGCGCACAGCCTGCGGCCGAAACGGCCCTGGCCCCGTCCTGCGAACCGATCTACGCGGAGCTGGCCGCCGCGTGGCGGGCGATGGACAGGACGGTGCCCGGCCAGCCCGACCCGCTCTGGGACACCCTGGTGGCGAGCGGTACGGGACGACACTCACGGGGGTGGTATCCACGTCCGTCGGCAGCGTGACCTGCGAGGCCACTACGGCTTGACGCGGGTTGTGCGTGCACGGTGCCCTGGCCGCGGCAGTGCCGTTCCCGGGTCGTGCGGTCGAAAGACCCCTGCTGACGACGCGTGATCGAGCCGGTCTCGTCAGAGGAGCTCAACAGGGCTGGTGACCGTGGTGGGGGTGTAACCGGCTCCCTGGATCTTGACTGAGGCGGTTCCCGCCCCGACCACCCAGCTACCGGTGCCCCCGTTCGGGTTCACGGAGATGACCACCGTCTTCGGCTGACCGGTGCAGGTGTACTTGGTGGCGAAGTTGGAACCAGTTGCGCCGCTCGGCTGCGTCAACGAGGCCACGATGCGCAGCTTCCCCACCGACACCGAGCAGTTGTAGGTGAACCCCACGCCGGCAGCGTTCCCCACATAAGTGACGAGGGGAAAGATATCGATGGTGACCGGGAACGGGGTCGCGGCCGCGGCCTGAGCCGTGGGAGCGCAGAGTCCCGCGAAAGCGAGGGCGCCGGCCATCAAACCGGTGGCAGTCTTCAGCGATCCCATAGTGATCTCCATCTCTGTGCATGCTTCCTGGAGTCTCACGCTAGGACTCGGCCAGACACAGCTGCCCGCCGAACTGCTCCATTCGGCCTTGATCCCCTGGGCGTTGAAGCTGAGAGGTCGCGCAGCCTGCCGGCCACCGCCGGCCACCCCGACACGCACCTCGGGGCCGCCACGCTGATGATCCTGCACCACGGCGCGACGAACCGCAGCCGTTTCACCGCGCCCCAGGCCGTGCGTAGCGCACTGTCCGCGGCGGTGGCCCACGTGCTGGAGCAGGCCGCTCCGGGAGCCGCTGCGCCCTGACAGGGGTGGTGCGGGGTGGCTGTGGCGGCGTGGTCCGGTGTTCGTCGCGGGTGGTGGTGCGGCCCGGGAACCTGGGGTTCCCGGGCCGCGTGTTCCGTCGGCATCCGGCATCCGGCATCCGGTGTTCGGCCGTGGGTCGTCCTGGCCGGTGCCGTGTTCCGGGCTTACCTGGTGCCGTTGCTCCGGCGCTTGCGGGTCTGGACGAACCAGGTCAGTAGTGCCCCCACGGCCAGGAGCCAGCCTCCGGCGATGCCGGCGGTCCGCACCTGGGTGCCGGCGTGGGCGAGGGCGATCCCGCCGTTGGGGTGGTCGCCCCAGCCGCCGTGGCCGCCCGGGTTGTGGCCGTCGCAGCCGCCGTGGTCCTGGTCCTCGCAGGGGGTGGCGACGATGGTGACGGTGTTGCTGGTCGCCGTCACCGGGGTGCCGTCGGGGGTGGTGCCGGTGACGGTAGAGGTGTCGGTGATCTTCCCGGCCTGCACGTCGGACTCGGCGGTGGAGTACGTCGCGGTGCAGGTCGTGGACGCGCCCGGGGCCAGGGTGGTCACCGGGCAGGAGACGGCCGGCGTGCCCGGGCCGGAGTCCGTCACGGCGAGCGAACTGATCGTCGTGTCAACGGTGTTGGTGACGGTGAAGGTGTAGTGCAGGGCCTGTCCGGCGGCGGAGAACGAGGTCTCCTGGACGGCCTTGACGATCTTCAGCCCGGCGAAGGGCACGGTCACCTTGTTGCTGGTGGAGGTGATGTTCTGGCCACTGGGGGTGGTGCCGGTGACCTGGCCCTGGTCGGGCACGTTCTGGGCGGCGACGTCGGCGGCGGTGGTGACGTACGTGGCCTGGCAGGTGGTGGACTGGCCGGGCGCGAGCTGGTTGGTTCCGCAGCCCGAGACGGTGACGCCGGGCGTCAGGTCGGTCACCGTCACGTTGGTCAGTGCGATCTGGGCAGAGGCGTCGGCGGACAGGTCAGCGCCCGGGTCCCGGACCTCTTGCCCGCGCCGTTCGCGGGCGAGGCGGCGGCGGGCCTGACGGACGCCGTGTCCCGTGTCGGGGAGGAGGCCAGTGCCGCGCCTCCTCCCCAGCCCGCCGTCATGCCGATGACCGCCAGCCCGATCGCCGCGGCGAGAGCGCCGCGCGATGGGCCGCGTCTGATCCCTGCCATACCGCCTCCGTTCCAGTCGGGCGTGATCACTGGAGGGCCCCACGCCACAGCATTCCAATGACACTGAGTGCCCACATGAACACTCCAAGTGGCGTGGCATGGGTCGGCTCGCGCGGGCGATCCGCACCCGAACCAGTCGGCGGCGGCCTGATGTCGGCCACCTGGCCCCGTCGCGGCCCCCTCGCGTGGCGCCCGTGCTCCGGCGGCCCGCAGCCTGATAGCGCCAAGGCAGCCCCCGCGCCACCTTCCGGAAGGACTCCCGCATGAGCGCACTGACCAGGTTCGAGACGCCCGAACCGAACGAGGACGCACTCGTGGCCGAGATGATCGAGGCCATGAACCGGCAGCAGGAGAAGGACTACCCGCCCGGCGCCACAGGCCGGGCCGCCCACGCCAAGCACACCGGGCTCGTGAAGATCACCTTCGCGGTCGAGCCCGACCTGCCGGCCAACCTGCGCGTCGGCGTGTTCGCCCGGCCGCACACCTACGAGGGGTGGCTGCGCTTCTCCAGCGGCAACGGCAAACCGCAGTCCGACGACGTCAAGGACCTGCGCGGCGCCGCCATCAAACTGCACGACGTGCCCGGCGAACGCATCCCCGAGAGCGACGAGCCCACCACCCAGGACTTCATCCTGCTCAACACCCCCGCCATCCCGCTCGGCACCGTCAAGCTGTTCCACGACGTCATCACCCTCGAACCGGCCAAGTTCGCCGCCAAGATGCTCACCAGCCACCCGCACGTCCTCGCCGGCCTGGCCAAGGCGGTCATCACCCCCACCTCACCCGCCGACATCCACTACTGGAGCAACACCGCCTCGCTGCTCGGCCCCGACCAGGTCGTCAAGTACGTCCTCGTGCCGACCTCGACGTACACCAGCCCGGGGCGCGAGAAGCACCAGGACCACTACCTCGGCGACCACCTCCAGGAGCACCTCACCCAGACTGACGCCACCTTCGACTTCATGGTCCAACTGCGCACCGACCCCGACACCATGCCCGTCGAGGACATCGCCGTCGCATGGGGCACGGACCAGGCCCCGCTGGTGAAGGTCGCCACCGTCACCATCCCCCGGCAGGAGTTCCGCACCGCCGCCCGCAACCAGCTCGCCGAGGAACTCACCTTCAGCATCGCCCACGCACTCCAGGACCACCGGCCGATCGGCGCCGTCGCCCGCGCCCGCATCCGCATCTACGGCCAGATGGCCACCTGGCGCCACCAGCGCGACCAGCGCACCAAGACCACCTGACCCACGACCAGCGCAGCCACGCCCAGCGGCAGCCACGGTGACCGCACGCCCGCCAGGCCGGCCGACACCACATCTCCGACTCGATGCGCAGAGCATCGGCACGACGCGCAGCCTCACGGGCAGGGCCGCGTCCGCCATGTCCCCCTCGCTCACCGCTACTCCCTTGCTGGTCCCTCTACATGGGATAGAGGGACCAGCAAGGGAACACCTCGCAGCTCTGCCTGCGGCGACTGCCTCGACCTGCCCGCCGCCCCGGCGCTCGTGGCCGAGAACACGTGGGCCGGGGCCCACGCCCGTTACACCGTCGCCCCACTCCTGAGCGCCCACTCGGCGCGACGGCCGGGCCGCCCGCCCGCTATGACCTCGACAAGCCGAACGGCCCGCCGGATGAGGTGAATTCGGCGGACCGTCACGAAGTGTGAGGCTAGTGGGAGGTGGAGCGGGCGGCGTCCTCGATGAGGTGGGTGACGGCCGCGGGGTGGGAGATCATCGCGACGTGTGAGCTGTCGACCTCCACGGTGTGGGAGCCGGCGCGCTTGGCCTCGAAGCGCTCCACGTCCGCGCCCAGGGTCTTGTCCTGGGTGGCGATCATGGCCCACGAGGGGATCGTGTGCCAGGCGGCGGCGCTGGCGGTGGAGGCGAAGGTGGCGGCGGTGACGGGCCGCTGCTCGGCCGCCATGAGGTTGGTCTCGGAAGTGGGGACGTCGGCTGCGAAGACGTCGTGGAACCGGGCGGGATCGATGTACAGGTCGGTCCCGCCGGTGCCGTCGGCGTTGGCGTACGGGACGGGCTTGAGCGCGGGCTGCAACTGCGCCTGAGTGGACCTCGCGGTCAGCGCGCCGAGGACCTCTCCCTTCTCGGGCATCAGCGCGGCGATGTAGACCAGTGCCTTGACCTGGGGGTTGCCGGCGGCGGCCTGGGTGATGACGGCGCCCCCGTAGGAGTGGCCGACGAGCACGACCGGCCCCTGGACGCTCTTGAGGACGCTGGTGAGGTAAGCGGAGTCCTCGGGCAGTCCGCGCAGCGGGTTGGCGGGAGCGATGACGGTGTAGCCGTCGTGCTGGAGGCGCTTGGCCACGCCGTTCCAGCCGGAGGCGTCCGCGAACGCTCCGTGCTCCAGCACGACGGTCGGCTTCGCCTTGGCCGGGCCGGAGTCGGCCGACGCGAGGGGGGTCAGGGTGGCCCCGAGAAGGGCTGCCCCGACTGCCGCGAGGGCCACGGTACGTACACGGACACGGCGATTACGCATGATGTTCCTTAGGGAGGAGATGACCTGGCCGGGAAGGCGGCCGGGCGTAGGGGGAAAACGGTGGGTGCGCAGCGTGGCGCGCACCGCCGTCGGTCAACGGAAGCGGCTACTCGACGGCCGGAGGGGCCGGGATGTTGCCGTGGGCCGGCTTGGAGTGCGGGCGGCAGGCGTGGGTCCGCTCGACCAACCCCGGGAGGCGGTCCGGCGGTTCGACGCGTGGCGTCACCTTGATGCCGTTGCCCGTGGCACGCGGGGCAGGGCGCCGCACCTGGGGGCGGTGCCGCCTGCTCAGCCGATGTGGTGCTGGTTGAGCCAGGTGAGGGTGTGGTCGGCGAGTTCGGTCCAGCCGTGGTCGACGGTGAGGGAGTGGCCGCGGTCGTCGAAGCGGTGGTAGTCGGTGACGGCGGGGGACTTGCGGTACTGCTTGTGGGTGGAGCGGGTGAGGACGTCGGGCACGGTGTGGTCGAGTTTGCCGGAGAGGAGGAGGAGCGGTCCGCGGTTCTGGTTGTGGGTGTCGACCTTGGCGGGGGAGTGCGGGGCGAAGTTGCTCAGGGCGAGTTGGAAGAGGGGGCGGGCGGGGCTGGGGATGGTCCATTCGTCGAAGAGCTGGTCGGATTCCTGCTGGGAGACGGCGTTGGCGAACGCGTAGCGGAACTGCTCGGGGTTGAGTGAGACGGCGCGCTTGGTGTTGCCGGGGTTGCGCAGGAAGGCGAAGGCGGACTTGGCCTGGGCGGGGCCGACGGCTTTGACGCCCTTGATCTGGCCGGGGCAGATCGCGACGGCGGCCTGGGCGAGGTTCTGGCCGAGGAGGTGTTGGGCGATGAAGCCGCCGACGGAGTGGCCGACGAGGACGGGCGGGGTGTCGAGGTCGCGGATGATGCGGGCGTGGTGGGCGGAGATCTCGGCGAGGCCGATTCCGCCCTGGGGGTCGGGGTTCCTACGGGCCTGGGCGACGGTGGCGGGGACGCCGGGCCATTCGGGGAGGATCGGTTCGTAGCCGGCGTCGCGGAACCGGTCGGCCCAGCCCTGCCAGCTCGTGGAGTGCAGCCAGAGGCCGTGGATGAACATGACCGGGGTGCGGTTGCTGGGCATGGCGGGGTCTCTCCTGGCGAAGGGGGGTTCGGGGGTCTGGGGTGGTGGCCGGCCGGGGCACGGCGGTCCAGCCAGTGAAGTAGAAGAAGCGTTCTCTCTGCCAACTCAAGGTAGAACGTTCCTTCTGTTAGCGTCAAGTCATGACGACGAAGGACTCCAGTCCGCCCCGGGAGCGCATCCTGGCCGCGGCGATGCGGCTCTTCTACGCGCAGGGCGTGCGCGGGGTGGGCATCGACCAGCTGATCCGCGAGTCGGCGGTCGCCAACGCGACCTTCTACCGGCACTTCCCGTCCAAGGACGAGGTGGTCCTCGCCTACGTCCGCGAGCACGACCGGGCGTTCCGCGAAGCCGCCGCGGCGACCGGGCGCTCCCCGCGGGAGACGGTCGAGGCCCTGTTCGCGGGGATCGCGGAGCAGTTCTGCGCACCGGGTTTCCGCGGCTGCCCGCTCATCAACGCCGCCGCCGACTACCCCGACCCGCACCATCCCGTCAGCCAGGCCATCCAGGAACACATGGACTGGTTCCGCGCGCGGTTGCTGGAACTCCTCACCGCCGTCGGCCACCCGGACCCGGAGGGCGCGGCCGACACGCTGCTGATCCTGCGCCACGGTGCGATGAACCACAGCCGCTTCACCACGCCCCAGGCCGCACGGAGCGCGCTGTCCGGGGCGGTGGCCGCCGTCCTGGAGCAGGCCCACGCGGGAGCCGACGCGCCCCGGACTGGCCTGCCTCGACGTCGACTGTCCTCAATGCCGCGACAGGAGGCAGCCGGCCGGTTCTCGGACGATGGGTCGCCGGTCGCGACCCGGTGATGTCCGTGACTGTCGAGTTGCTCAACCGGTCCGAGGTCACACGGGTGTTCGGTGATTTCGCGCGTGCTTCACCACACCACCACCTAACCCACCCCACCCCACAAACCCCACCTGACCAGCCAAAGCACCAACGGCCCCTCGCAACCAAGCGAGGGGCCGAACGCATGCATCGACAGCAAAACGGCCGGTCAACCCGACATACTGTCGGGTTGACCGGCCGCATTGGGTCGGTTGACCTATGTGCGCGAGGGGGGAGTTGAACCCCCACGCCCTTTCGGGCACTGGAACCTGAATCCAGCGCGTCTGCCTATTCCGCCACCCGCGCATCTGGGTGATGTGGAATAGCTTAGCCCATCCGCGGGGGTGCTCCGAACCAGGTGGGAGGCGTCAGCGGGCGAGCTGCTCGACGATCCAGTCGACCAGCACGCGGGAGACGTGGCTGTGCTCGGTGTTGGCGTCGTCGAACTTCACGGCGTCCAGGTGTGCGTTCTCCAGGGCGGCGTCGGTGATCGCGGCGGCCGGGTCGACGTCCCACTTCACCGGGTCGAAGTCCAGCGCCACCGCGCTGACGGCCGGGACGAAGGTGCCGCTGCGGTACTCCTCGGAGATCTTCGCCTTGAGGGCGGTCGCGACCTTGCCGAAGGAGTCCAGGGTGCCGCCGGGGACGGCGTCCAGCGCCGGGACCTCGGTGGTGGTGCTGCGGCGCACTGTGAGGGCGAGGTGCATGCCGCCGACCGGCTGCTTCTCGCCCTTGTTCGGCTGGAAGCGGGCCGTGGCACTGGCGAACAGGGCCTGCCAGTCGAACGCCACCTCGCCCGCCGGCAGCGGGAGGCCGACGCCGTCGCGCCGACCGTTGGAGACACCGAGCTTGCGCGGGATCTGCGGGAAGTTGCCGACCCGGTCGAGATCGGCGAGGAACTCCTTGCGCAGCCGGCTGGAGGTGGCCACCGGGCCCTCGTACTTCGAGTTCTCGACCCACGCCCAGAGCAGCTGCTGGGCGGCGGGGCTGCGGATCAGGTCGGCCTGCTTGACGCCGTCCGGGCCGGCCGGGGTGAAGCCCTCGAAGAAGTAGGCCATCTGCTGGAGGATCAGCGGGATCCAGGCGCCGTTGTGCGGGGAGTCGAAGGAGAGGTACGTCGCCGTCTCGTGGTCCACGGTCGCCGTCTCCAGCTTGGCGAGCGCGTAGCGGGTGATGATGCCGCCCATGCTCACCCCACCGACGGTCAGCCGCTCGTCGCCCTTGCGCTCGGCGATGGCCCGGAGGATGGCCGCGATCGCGACCTCGGCGTTGGCCTGGATGTGGGTGTGGCGCTCCGTGAAACCGACCAGGACGATGTCGTAGCCCGCACTGAGCAGTTGGTCGAAGAGGCCCGGCCCGCCGTCGGCGACGGTGTTGAAGTAGGCGAAGAGGCCAGGGAGGTCGCTCGGGCCGTAGTTGAAGCCGTCCGCGAAGAGGAACGGCTTGCGGAGGCCGAACTTCGGGTTGGCGTAGTAGACCGCCGCCTGCCCGGTCGCCGTCTGCCCCTCGTAGGGCGAGCCGGTCAGCTCCCACGTCACGTCGGCGGCGCGACCGGCGACCTCGCCCGACAGCGCGCTGGTGAACCAGACGCCGGGCGTGAGCGAGTTGGCGATCTCCGCCAACTCGGCCTTGCTGGGCTCCGCCTGACCTTCACTGAGGGCCGTCGGCGCTACGTCGATACGGGGTTCTGGTGCCATGACTGCTACCGCCTCTGTTGGGTCGAACAGGGACCACTCGTGCACTGCGGGTGACTGTAACTGCACAGTTACGCACCGCATCGACAGAACACGCAGAGTGGTCGAAGTTGTTCGAGAGGGGTTGCCAGGCGATCGGAACTGACCGGTCAGGCAGGGAAGTCCCCGGCCCGGACGGCGGCGATGAAGGAGTCCCAGGAGGCGGCGGGGAAGACGAGGGCCGGGCCGTCGGGATCCTTGGAGTCACGGACGGGGATCACGTCGGGAAGGAACCCGGGGGCCACCTCGATGCACTCGCCCCCGTGATCCGCGCTGTAGCTGCTCTTCCGCCACCCGGTCACGCCGGGCTCGCTGCTCGTCATACCGATACCTCTCCATTGCGTCGGCGATCAGTGCACGAGAGTCGCCCACCGAGAGTACATCTCCGCGCAGAAAGTCAAGATCCCGCCGGTGCTCCGCAATGATTGACGGTGCATCACTGAAGTGCCCTCGATAGAGACTCTCCGAGTAGACCCACTCCTTCCCATCCGGCATCTGCAGCAGGAACACGGACGTAGCAGGAAGCCGGGTGCTCGGGAGATTGAAGGGCGCCACCTGAATGCTGATGTTCGGCCGCTCACCCAGGGCGAGAAGGTGCTCCATCTGCTTCCACATCACTCCGGGGCCGCCGTAGACACTGCGGATGGCGCTCTCATGGAGGACCACGAGCAACATCGGGCCATCGGACGCCAGGAATCGATCCTGCCTGCTCAGTCGCGCTGCGACTCGCTCAGCCACCAACTCCGGATTCTCACGGCCGCTTCCGTTCGAGAAGACCGCATGCGCGTACTCCTCGCACTGCAATAGGCCATTGATTCGGTGGTACTGAAATACCCGAATCGCCACGGCCTCCTCCTCCAGCTCCACGTACTTCTGGAACCAGTCAGGGTGCTCGATGTCCGCATGCCAGTCCACCCGCTCCCACAGCCGAACCAGCAGGCCCCCCATGGCGAGTGCAGCGTCAACTCTCTCCACGGTGTCCCGATCCATCGGCCGCCTGCCGCCCTCCCAGCGGGTGATCGCCGTCCGGTGACAGTGCAGGAGTCTGCCCAGGCCTTCCTGCGTGTAGCCAGCCTGCTCCCGTGCAAAACGAAGCGCTTCGCCGAACATCTCCGCCGGGCTAGACGTAGGTCCGCTCTCAAGACGCCGATGTGCCACGCGTTTCCCCCTCAGGTGCCACCGCTCTCTCCACACGGATTTGGTCGCCACCGTAACTCCGGCACCCCGATGATTGATACCTGAGAGCGATCTTTTGCGTGCATAGCGTTACGTCGCACTCCCTTCGCACGCCCCCATCCGCCCCCTGAGGTGCCCCGCCATGCTCAAAATCCGTACCGCTCCCCGCCCCCGCACGTTCGCCGCGCGCCTGGACTCCCGCACGGAATCCACCCCCGTCGCCCGGCAGTTGCTCCGCGCCTACCTCGCCGCCCTCCCCACCGGCGACCGCTACCGCGACACCGCCGAACTCCTCCTCGG